>NZ_JASJXA010000050.1:0-22338 GCF_035018905.1 Glaciimonas sp. Gout2
GAAGTATCTCCATTTAATGTTCGAACTGATTTGGCGCTATCGATTTTTTTATCGTGATCTAAGCGATTTATTGTCACGTAACCGCACTTTAGAACTCCAGTTCAAAGTGATCTTCGGCCATAAAATTAAGGTAGTAAAACAACTTTGCCAAGGCTTACAGCAAGAGAACACCCTCGCAGTCAACGCTATTGAAATCGATACTCTCTCGACCAACATGGTCGTCACCGCCAGTTACTGGTTGTCCTATCAATATGTATTGAATCCACGTAAATATACCGAGCAAGCGGTTGTCGAAAAAGCACTCGCCAGCGGTTGTTATCAGGTTCTGTCTTTAATGCATCCGTATTTGCGTGGTGAAACCCTTCAGCAATTTGAAGAGCTCACCGCGAAATATTTGAAGGAAAATGGTGACGTTCCCCCACCTTCTTAATAAAAAAATAGTCTCTCTTTTACTAACGATCAAAAAATGACATCACTTCGGATTAAATCACTTTGCATTTATTGCGGCTCTTCACCGGGATCATCTCCTCTTTACGCACAAGCAGCGCGTTCGCTTGCGCAACAAATGGTCGATGACAATATTGCGTTGGTATATGGCGGTGGCAACGTGGGATTGATGGGCGTCATCGCTGACGAAGTAATACGGCTTGGAGGCGTTGCCACCGGCGTCATTCCAATGGCCTTGATGGAGAAAGAACTTGGACACACAGGCCTGACAAAACTACACATTGTCAAAGACATGCACGAACGCAAGGCGATGATGGCAGAGTTATCCGATGGTTTTATCGCGATGCCGGGCGGAATTGGTACGCTGGAAGAATTATTTGAGGTCTTTACTTGGGCGCAACTAGGCTTTCATCAAAAACCGATCGGTCTGTTAAATGTAACCGGCTTTTACGATGGCCTCATCGCATTTATTCAGCATATGGTATCCCAACGCTTTCTTAAAGCAGAACAGGCAGACATGCTCATCAATGCACCTGATGGCGCTGCATTGTTGGCGCGTTTTAAGGCATTTGTTCCAACCAATGTGCCAAAGTGGTTGGACCGCACGACGATTTAGTCACCGCTTCCAATGATCAAAAAGAGTGCACGCTGATTGCGAAAATTATCAAGGCAAACGGCAAAGATTCATCCATAAAAAAAGCCACGAAACCTTATTGGTCTTGTGGCTTTCAGCCTCATAGCATGAAGACAGTTTTCAGCATAAATAGTGAAAAGACGATTAGTGATCCAATGCCTGCTTAAAATCAGCCACTAAATCTTCCGTATCTTCAATCCCAATCGATACCCGAATCAACGACTCTGAAATTCCCATCCGCGCACGTGCTTCAGGGCCCATTTCATAAAAAATTGTATGCGCAACAGGCAACACCAAGGTGCGATTATCACCTAAATGTGTCGCAGAAATACCCAATTTCATACGATTCAGATATTCAAAACAATCAATCTCAGGCTTCAACTCAAAGCTAAGCAAGTAACCAAAGGAGCGAAACAATTCACTTGCAAGGGCATGTTGCGGGTGAGATTTCAAGCCTGGATAATGCACCACTGCAACCCGTGGATCGGCCTCCAACATTTGGGCCACGGCTAGTGCGTTCGCGCTACTGCGGTCCATTCGCAGTGCCATGGTTTCCGCACCGACGGCGATGTGATGGGCTGCTTCCGGACCAATTGCAGCACCGAAATCACGTAAACTCTTTGCCCTGACTTGCGCCATTCCCCACTGCGCCGGGGGGAGTTTTTTATAGCTGGCCAGTATGTTCGGATATTGACTCCAGTCGAATAAACCAGTGTCAGTTAATGCGCCACCTAAAGCGTTACCATGACCACCGATCGATTTGGTCAACGAGTTAACCACCAGACTCGCTCCAACGATCTTTGGCTGAAACAGGTACGGCGAAGTCATCGTGTTATCAACGACAAACAGAATCCCCCGAGCACGGCATAGCTCGCCGATGAGCTTTAAATCTGCAATCTGGGTACGTGGATTGGCGACTGTTTCAACGAACACCAGGCGCGTATTAGCGGTCAGCGCGGCTTCAACCTGCGCAACAGCGGTGACGTCAACCATCGAAACATCAATGCCCTGCCCTTGAATCGTTTGCCATACGCTAGCAGTATTGCCGAACAAAAATGCCGTCGATACCACATGATCACCCGCACGCAGCAAGCTTTGCGCAACAGCGCCAATCGCCGCCATGCCAGTGGCGAAACAGATGGTGGCGAAACCACCTTCCATTAAGTTGACTTTATCTTCCAACGCAGCGACGGTAGGATTGCCCTGCCGACCATAGCGATAACCTTGTGCTCTGCCTTGAAAAACTTCGGCTAACTGACGCGCATCCTGGTAGCCGTAGGTCACTGAAGTATGTACCGGCTTATGTAAAGAACCATGCTCTATGGTTTTTTGCCGATCCCCATGAACCACCGTAGTGGTAAACCCATAGGCATTTTTTTGCTCTGTTTTAGTCATGATCTACAACCATTTCCAGTTTATTCTCGTCACCAACATGGACAAACAACATCTGTCCGCCCATTGCGAACAGATTTTTTGTCTGTATTAGTCGAAATTGGCAAGATTCAGTTGGGAACGCACACCATCTTCGATTTCCGCTTTTGGATTGTTACGCACAAATTCAATATGATCCAAATAGTCACGAGAGATATCGCCAGTAATGTAGTGACCGTCGAAACAGGAAGCCTCGAAATTTTTCAGCGCTGGATTGACATCTGAAATTGACCGCTTGAGTGCGTCAATATCCTGATACACCAAAGCATCCGCAGTAATTTCGCGACAAACTTCTTCGTCTGTACGACCATAAGCGATCAACTCGCCACGGGTCGGCATATCAATGCCATACACGTTTGGAAACTTTACCGGTGGCGCTGCTGAAGCAAAAATGACGCGCTTTGCACCAGAATCACGTGCCATTTGTACGATTTCGCGACTAGTAGTACCGCGCACAATAGAGTCATCGACCAACAGCACAGTTTTGCCTTTAAATTCAGACCCGATGGCATTGAGCTTTTGGCGCACCGACTTCTTGCGAATCGCTTGTCCGGGCATCAAAAAGGTACGTCCAATGTATCTATTTTTGATGAAACCTTCACGGTATTCAATGTTCAGTTTGAGTGCCAGTTGAATCGCCGCAGGGCGCGATGAATCAGGAATCGGCATAACCACATCAATATCACCGCTGGAAAATTCGCGTTTGATCTTGTCGGCCAGGTATTCGCCCATTTTCAGACGGGTCGCATAAACTGATGCACCATCAATGATCGAATCGGGACGTGCGAGATAGACGAACTCAAAGGCGCATGGATTTAAGGTTGGATTGTCTGCACATTGTTGATTGTACAAGTTTCCTTCTATATCGATAAATATCGCCTCACCCGGCACGACGTCACGCAAGAAGCGGAACCCCAAGCCTTCCAGCGCGACTGATTCGCTGGCGATGACGTATTCAGTGCCTTTTTCTGTCTCATTGATCCCTATACATAATGGACGAATGCCATAAGGATCGCGGAATGCCAACAGGCCATGCCCGGCAATTTGGGCTACTACCGCATAAGAACCACGAACCCGTTGATGAACAATAGCAACGGCTTTAAACAGCGCGTCTGGGTCAAGAGAGTATCCGATAGTCGCTTGCTGTATTTCATGCGCAAGCACGTTCAGCAAAACTTCCGTGTCAGAATCGGTGTTGATATGACGACGGTCATTTTTGAACATCTCAATTTTGAGTTGTTCAGCGTTAGTCAAATTGCCGTTATGGGCCAAAATGATACCAAACGGCGCATTGACGTAAAACGGTTGCGCTTCTTCCGCGCTGGCGCTGCCAGCAGTTGGATAGCGCACTTGACCGATGCCGAAATTACCTGGCAAAGACCGCATGTTTCTGGTCCGGAAAACATCCCGCACGAGGCCGTTGGCCTTGTGCATAAAAAATCCGTTACCGTGATTAGTTGCGATTCCCGCTGCATCCTGACCACGATGCTGCAACAGCAGCAATGCATCGTAAATCAATTGATTGGCGGGGTTGTGAGAGGCGATGCCGACTATGCCACACATGGTGGACTCCTAAACAAAACATTTCGAGGAAGCAATACAAGCTATGCAAATAATACAAATAATACAAATTACAAATTCAAAATTGGTGTTTAAAATTTTACGTGCTGCGCAAATGCGACAGGCAAAAACGGTAAAGCAGTCATCGCAGTCTTTTCGGCATACGGGCTAAATATAGCGTCCCGCCAAAATAATTGTTTCGGAATCGCCGTGGTGCCGCAGACCAATACTACTGCCAATATGATTACCAAACCTTTGACCAGGCCAAACAGGCCACCTAAACTGCGATCTGCAATGCTAAGACCACTCGCATGGATCACGCCATCCAATGCCATGCTTAACAGCATCATGAGAAATCTGACGCCTATAAACAAGGCTATAAAGGCAACAATCAAGCGCGTCACCGTACCAGGAATGACCTCGGGTAGTAATGCTGCCAGACTTTCGCCATATGCGTTGGCAACGAAGAGGGCAATTGCCCAACTTGCAAGAGACAGGATTTCTTTAACCAATCCACGTAAAGTGCTAATGAGTACTGAACAAATCAGGACGAACAATATCAGATAATCAAAAATCGTCACGCTGCCTCTAAACCGGTTCAAAGATCGTTAGCCCGTAAATATATCGGGCATTTTGCGGTACCTTTCTGGTCAATCAATTGCAACCCTCATCTGTGTCGATCAACGGGGCGATCAATCGCACCAACATCATTCTCGCAAACGGATTTCAGGTCACTCTCACAGAGCAGCCTATATGAGGTTGCTTTGCATCAAATTCAAGCTGGTAACAAGCTGCCTGACAATCCCAACGGCACTAACTTTGCACGCGCCTTTTCGGCCTCTTCTTTGCTGGAAAATGGCCCAACCCGGATCCTGATTCGCTCTCCGGCAGCGGTCTTGACCTTTTGCGTGTAAGACCGAATGCCTGCATCGGTTAACTTTCCTTGCAACTCATCTACTTTTTCTTGCGACGCTAAGGCCGCTACTTGAATCACAAATTTGCCCTGTTTCTTTTCGGCTGAAGGAGCCGCGTTGCCGCCGTTTAAAATCGCTGCCGCACGCGCAGAATCGTCCTGTGATTCGTTTATTGTAGGGTGATCCTCTGCCCTTGCGTCTAGTTTAGGTTCCGGACGTGACTTTCGCTCATCCTTTGCTTCAACTTTTGGCTTGGTTTCTACTTTAGGCTTGGCGACAATTTTTGCTTCAGGCTTAGCCTCTGAAGTTACTGGCGCTACTGGCGCGACGTCAGCGTTATCGGCTGAAGGCAAAGACGGCATCACAGGCGATACACTCGTAATGGCACCCTTGTCCGAAACTTGCGGTTGACTTAAAGCAGAAATCGGCGCGCTTGCAGGTGTACTCGCTGGATCAATAATTTCCTCCTGCTTATCCAGCCCGCCGATCGTACCGGTCATACCAGACGAAGCAGATGATTTGGATGAAGTCGTAGCACGATTTGCCGGAGCATCCGCTGCGACTACTGCCGCAGGTTTGTCGCGTGAAGGAATCTGGATCGAAATATCGTCGGCTAGCGGTTTCGGTTCGGAATCCAATACCATCGGCAACACAATGACTACCGCCAACACTAAAGCTACTGCACCAACTAAACGACGTCGCGCACGTTTTTTTTCCGGCAGAACCGGATCGGCCGGATCATTGCTCTGATTACTGGAAATTTTGCGTTTCCTACTTGCACGGATGGCACTGGTGTCATCTTCAGCGCGCGAATGATAGGCGCTCTGCTCAGAGCTAGGCTGTTGTTTATTTTTACGGAAGAAAGAGAACAAACCCATGCGATATCTATTTAATTTTAAAAAGCAATACTAAAATATGGACTGAGTTTGCACCACACGTTGCAGCGCATATTGTCAGTGAAATCCGGATTTCCTTGCCTTCATTACATCAGCAACTGTCAGGAAAGATCCGAAAACCACAATTCTATCATTCTCGCCTGCTCTACTCAGTGCATTTGCATAGGCTTCTGCGGGAGTACTGAAATTTTGAATGGTAGATTCTGCTTTTGGCCCTTCTTGCGCTTCGACTCCAGCATCTTGCAAGCATTGCCGAATTTGCTCTGCTGTCGCGGCACGCGGTAACGGCAAATCAGTGACACACCAATGATCAATTCTGCTTTTTAACTGGGAAACGATACCTTGGATATCCTTATCGAGCATCACACCAAATATGCCAAAGGTGTAAGGATGAAAGCCCATGTTCTCTAGATTCTGACCCAATGTAGCGGCTGCGTGAGGATTGTGTGCCACGTCTAATACCACGAGTGGTTGTCCTGGCATCACTTGAAAACGCGCCGGCAACTCCACAGTCACAAGTCCGGTTCGCACCTCTTGGGCACTAACTGGTAATTGGTAACGTAAAGCCTCCAATGCTGCTAATGCTGCGGATGCATTCAACAATTGATTGGCACCGCGAAGGCTTGGATAGCCTAGAGAGTTGCGACGCTGGGTGCGTCCACCATAGTTCCACTGCTGCTTATCCCCAGTGTAGTTAAAATCACGACCCAGTAACCAAAGATCAGCGCCGATTGCAATGGCATGGTCAATAAGTGATTGAGGCGGCACTGGATCACTACAAATAGCGGTTTTTCCAGCCCGGAAAATACCCGCCTTCTCAAAACCTATTTTTTCCCGGGTATCACCAAGGTAATCAGTGTGATCGATATCAATGCTGGTCACAATGGCGATATCTGCATCAATCACATTGACAGCATCCAGACGCCCGCCCAGACCAACTTCCAATATCACCACCTCTAGATCGGCAGAGGCAAGCAAATGCATAATGGCAAGGGTCGTAAATTCAAAATACGTTAGCGAAACATCTCCACGTTGCGCTTCAACAGCTTCAAAACTGGCAATCAGCACATCGTCAGAGGCTGACTCGCCGTTTAACTGCGCGCGTTCATTGAATTTCAAGAAATGTGGCTTGATGTACAGCCCTACTTTGTAGCCAGCGCGTAATAGCATTGACTCCAACATCGCACATGTTGAGCCTTTTCCGTTGGTTCCAGCGACCATGATGACAGGACAAGAAAACCTGAGGTTGAGTCGTTCTTTTACGAGCTTGACACGATCCAAGCCCATATCAATGGTTTTAAAGTGGCGCGACTCGAGCAGTTCAAGCCAATCGTCTAACGTGGTGGGATGGCTTGCTGCGAGTGGAGAAGTTAACGATGTAGGCATAAATTAGTCATTTAACAAAACAATAGCCCGAACAGAAAGCGATTCGGGCTATCAGATTTTGAGTAATATCAATCAGGCAATTTCTGTAACCAAATGTCGATCATCAGCTCAGATCAAAAAAAACACATCAAGCGAGCGTTTCGGCTGGTTGATTCTGCAATAAGGCTAGCAAACGCGCGATCTCTTCGCGCATCTTGCGTCGATCGACGATCATATCGACTGCGCCTTTAGTGACTAGAAACTCAGACCGCTGAAATCCTTCAGGCAGTTTTTCGCGCACAGTATTTTCGATCACGCGTGGACCAGCAAAACCAATTAACGCTTTCGGCTCCGCGATCACAACATCACCCATAAATGCAAATGACGCAGATACCCCACCCATGGTCGGATCAGTTAAGACGCTTATATACGGTAATTTCTTTTCCGACAATTTAGTTAGCATTGCTGTCGTTTTTGCCATTTGCAATAACGACAACAAACCCTCTTGCATACGCGCTCCACCGGTCGCTGTAATGCAGATAAACGGTACTTTTTGCTCAAGCGCAGCTTGTGCACCGCGAACAAACCGCTCACCGACAACAGAGCCCATTGAGCCACCCATAAACTCAAACTCAAAACAGGCGACCACAACAGGCAACGTCATAATAGCGCCACCCAACACGATAAGTGCGTCGGTTTCACCGGTAGCTTCCATCGCCGCTTTGAGGCGATCCGGATATTTTTTACTATCTTTAAATTTAAGCGTATCAATAGGCAATGTTTCCTGGCCAATTTCATAGCGTCCACCAGCATCCAGAAGCGCATCCAGACGGTCACGCGCGCGAATACGCAAATGATGGCTGCACTTTGGGCAGACATGAATGTTGGATTCCAGGTCAGTCCGGTATAACACCGCTTCACAGGAAGGGCATTTAACCCACAGTCCTTCCGGGATCGATTTGCGGGTTGCCGAGTCACTGCGCTGGATACGGGGCGGGAGTAGTTTTTCAAGCCAACTCATAGAGCGACCTCCTTCATATTTTTTACTTGCCGAATTGTACCTTCAACCAAAAAACAGCGATAGTAAATCGCTGTTTCTACACAAACTTAGTGATTGAAGATTAAATGCCAATTTAGCAAATTTTTGTTAACGCCATTAACCAGGCCTGCGCGAGTACGACGGAAATTATTCGTCCAAAGCTTTCCGAATACCGCTGATAAATGTTTGCACCGCTGCAACAGCATGCTCACGCGGGGTATTTTCAAGTTCCTGAATAATGCGACTTCCGATGACAACTGCATCCGCTACTTGCGCCACTGCTTTAGCGGTAGCTGCATCGCGAATACCAAAACCGACACCAATAGGCAACTTAACGTGCTTGCGAATTGCTTCGATGCGCTTCGTGACTTCAGCGATATCGATATTAGCCGAACCCGTCACGCCCTTAAGCGATACGCAATACGCGAAACCACCGCCAACTTCGGCAACCTGCTTGATCCGCTCTTCAGTAGAAGTCGGCGCGAGCAGGAAGATAGGATCCATGCCATTGAGGCGCATCTTATGCGCAAACTCTTCACACTCCTCGGGTGGATAATCGACAACGATGGTGCCATCAATGCCCGCTTCTTTTGCAGCACTAATAAAAACATCCACGCCCATCCGTTCGAGGGGATTAGCGTATCCCATCAACACGACTGGCGTATGGGTATTGGTCTGCCGAAAAACCCGTACATACCCTAACACGTCATGCAGGCTGACATTGAATTTAAGCGCGCGTTCGCATGCCCGCTGGATAACAGGGCCTTCGGCCATTGGATCAGAAAATGGGACACCCAACTCAAGAATGTCGGCACCGCCAGCGACCAGAGCGTGCATCAATGGTACGGTCAACTCTGGATCTGGATCACCAGCGGTGATAAACGGGATCAGACCCTTTTTGTTATTTGCGGCCAGTGCGGCCAACGTAGTCTGGATTCGTGACATGGTTGTCTTAGAAAAATTTTCGTGAGCTATTGATTAAATTAAGCAGAACAAGCTCGGCCTAACAAGTTGTTTGAGATAAATCGCTTAAAATCTATCCATCGAAATACATTCAGTCTGCGTTCGGCAAATCATGATCATGTAGATCAGAGCGTATCGCCACCAACGGGTTTCCCCATGGTGGCGATTTTGTATTAACGCTATGCCGACTTCAACCGCTCAGCCACAGTATGCATATCCTTGTCACCACGACCAGACAAGTTTGCCAAAATAATTTTATCTCTCGGCAAAGTCGCTGCAAGTTTGGCAGCGTAGGCTAACGCATGACTGGATTCCAGAGCGGGAATAATTCCCTCAATAAGGCAACAGGTGTGAAATGCATCAAGCGCCTCATCGTCAGTGATCGTCTCATAGGTCGCACGACCACAGTCCTTCAACCATGCGTGCTCAGGACCAACGCCCGGATAGTCCAGGCCGGCAGAAACCGAATGCGTTTCAATAACTTGACCGTTCGCATCTTGGAGCAAATATGTTCGGTTGCCATGCAAAACACCGGGTGAACCAGCAGTCAATGAGGCTGAGTGCTTGCGGCTTGCCAATCCTTCACCCGCCGCTTCAACACCGATCAAACGGACGTCATGATGGTCTATATAAGGATAGAAAATACCCATTGCATTTGAACCGCCGCCGACGCACGCGACCACATAATCCGGTTGGCGACCGATCATTTCCGGCATCTGTATCAGGCACTCTTCACCAATGACAGACTGAAAATCACGAACCATCATCGGATAAGGATGTGGTCCTGCAACAGTGCCGATGATATAGAACGTATCCTCAACATTCGTCACCCAATCTCGCATCGCTTCATTGAGCGCATCTTTCAATGTCTTTGATCCTGATTCAACAGGCACGACTGTGGCACCTAGCAGATTCATTCGGTAGACATTTTGTTTTTGACGCTTGATGTCTTCACTACCCATATAAACCACACATTCCAAGCCAAAACGGGCACAGATCGTAGCTGTTGCGACACCATGCTGTCCCGCACCGGTTTCCGCGATCACGCGAGGTTTACCCATGCGCTTGGCCAGCAATGCTTGTCCGATCACATTGTTAATTTTGTGGGCGCCTGTATGGTTCAAGTCTTCGCGCTTGAAATAAATTTGTGCACCGCCCATTTGCTCAGACCAGCGTTTAGCGTGATATATCGGACTTGGGCGACCAACGAAATGTTTCAGTTCACTTTCATATTCAGCAACAAATTCCGGTTGATACTGGTAGTGCGCATAAGCTTCCGTCAATTCTTTGAGGGCAAGTGTCAAGGTTTCTGACACAAAGCTGCCGCCATACATACCAAAGTGACCCCTTGCATCAGGCAAATTGTAATGTGCAGCTTGCTGTAAGGTCGCGGTGGCGGGTGGTTGGCGCTCAGCAAAGTGCTCAAGCGGATTTAATTCTTTCATCTTTTTCTTTCTGAAAATGGCTGATTGACTGCTGATTGACTTTTATTGAGGGCATTTAGTCACCTCAAAGTGCGCAAAAAATACTGAGCACTATCAATAGATCTCGTCTTAAACCGTAGCCAACAATCTGCAGTTAATACTGCTGGCGAATATAGCACCCACAATGCACTAAAGATAATAGGACTCGCCGCACCATGCACCGCAGAATTCGCGCGGTTCAGTGGATTGCGAACAAAACTTACTCAGGCACTGTATCTGCTTGACGTACGGCTTCGATAAAAGCACGGATCTTTGCGGGATCCTTTACGCCCTTTTCTTGTTCGACACCACTGCTGATATCGACCGCAAAAGGACGAACACGTACCACCGCGTCAGTCGCGTTTTGTACGCTCAAGCCACCACTTAAAACGACCTGAGGCGCGAGTTCTTTTGGGATGAGAGACCAATCAAAAACCTTTCCGCTACCACCATAACCATCTACCAAGGTATCGAGCAACAAACCGGCAAATAGCCGACCATCAGATCGATATGTACGATTGTACTCTATCAAATCGCTGGCGACTGTTGCAGCACCTACACGCATTGCGCGCAAAAAAGGGCGATTGACACGTTTAGCTGCTTCATTGCATTGCAAAACCGATTCGTCACCATGAAATTGCAACAAAGACAACGGGGCCACATCAACTGTCGCAGCGACCTCATCGGCCGTCGCATTGACGAATAATCCTACCGCAGTAACGAACGGTGGCAATGTAGCAATTAGTTGCGCTGCTCGTTGAGGCGAAACAAAACGTGGACTTTTTGCATAAAAAACAAAGCCTATAGCATCCGCGCCAGCAGAAACCGCTGCCGCAACATCTTGCTCACGTGTCAAACCGCAAATTTTGATTCGGGTACGCTGGATCATGTTTATAGAGGTAATAATATGAGTAAAAATAGATACGAATCATCTATTTCGCAGAGATTCACACAAAACTTAGCAAAGGAGTGCTTTAGGCATCCACTTTATTCACTCTGAGCTCCAATGACGAACCTCCGCAAATAACGTCAATATTGGCCATAAATATTGATCTGTTTTGACTATATACGGATTATAACCAAGGTAATATTTTACTTTGTTGCTGCGGTAGTTTCCATTTTTGGTCGTATTCAACTTTCGCCAAATATAAGCCGTCCGGCATAAACGTTGGCGCGGCCCGACTCCGATCTTGCTGTAAAAGTAAGTCCGCTATCCATTCAGGGGACTGTTTTCCGATGCCAACGAAAATTAATGAGCCGATCATATTACGCACCATATGATGCAAAAATGCATTTGCGCGTAGGGTGAAGACAACCAGATCACCACTGCGGGCAATATTTACCTCATGCATAGTACGAACAGGAGAACGTGCCTGGCATTCGATGGCTCGAAAAGCTGAAAAGTCGTGCGTGCCAACAAAGTGCTCTGCGGCCGCCTGCATTAACGCCAGATCAAGTGGGCGAAAAGCCCACCCCACCTTATTCACCAACAAGGGCGATCGAATTGGATGGTTGTAAAGTAAGTAATGATAAGTACGCGCAGTTGCGCTAAAGCGTGCATGAAATTGTTGGTCACCATCAACGTGGTCGGTTACTTCAGCATGCGGTACTTCGCAAGCCCAACGTACCGCGATGGATGGCGGTAAAAAAGCATTCAATCCACGTACCCAAGACGATGCGTCTCGCGCCAATGGGGTATCAAAATGCACCACCTGTTCAAGCGCATGAACACCTGAATCAGTACGCCCAGCGCAAATGGTCGAAACTTTACCCTGCGTGAATTTTTGCAAGGCAAGCTCTAACCGATCCTGAACGGTCTTGCCGCTAGGTTGCGTTTGCCACCCCTGCCAAGGAGTGCCATCATATTGCACGCCGAGAACGATTCGCCTCACACCAACTCCACTTAAAAAATATCGCCATTAAAAGACAAAAAAGGCCATAACAATTTGGACTAGGAACCCATCGCAAAAAAAAACACTGCGTTTAAACACAAACGGGCGCCAGCATAACGCTGCGCCCGTTAATTGCCAAATATTATTAGCACTTCAAATTAAAAAATGCTCACCAACATTTTTACGTAAGCTTTACCAATAACGCTTTCGCCGTTGCTATCTGCCCCACATCACCGCCCTTTAATACCTCTTCTAGTAATTCGCGCGCGCCTTCACTATCACCAATTTCCTGATAAGCAGCAGCAAGATCAAGCTTAGTCGCCATTTCCGTGTTGTTCATAACAAGAGGAGCCTTCAATATTTCCTCTGACAAACTATGCTTATCAGCCACATTGACAAGATCAAGATCCATAGCTGAAAACTCGAACTCCAGGGGAGCAGCCATCACGAAGGTTGATGCTACATTCGATAGTGGAATAACAGGCTCCAGAAGAGTTGGAACCCCACCTGATACCTCTACAGTCGGGTCTGATGGAATATGTTTATACTGTACGCCAGTTTCAGCAGACGAACCCGTGACGCTAAAATCAGAGCCTGTCAACGCTTTGTTTTCAAGATCAAAATCCAGAGATTCCAGAATCGCCTTAGCGGATTCAGGTGTCGTCATCGTGATCGCCGAATGATGGCTCTTATCGACAGGGTCATCTAGGGGCGCAAAGTCAAAATCCAGATCTGGCTTGTCGTCTGGTTCCAATATATCTTTAAGTGGATCAGCATCTACATGCGACGGAGTGAGTAATATCGGAACTGCCACCTCCTCGACATCCAGTATTCGACTTTGTGTATTCAAAGGTCCAGGAATAACTCGCGGCGCATTAAATTCAAGTCCTTCCATTGGTTGCGTAGGAGCAGTTATCGATGCTGCTTTACTAACTACTTGCTCTGGCAAATCTCCTCGCCCATACAATGGATTAGTAGGGTCTATCGTCACTCCTAACGCCGCCGCTTGCTGCCAATCCTCCCCCTTCCCGACTGTTAGACTGTAGAGTTCGCTAGCTAGTATTTCGAAGGCCCGCACATCCTTACGCGCCGCATAAATTTCTAATAATTTAACGCGAATCGCATCACGCGTTGGCTGTCCGCGTAACGCTTCTTTTAAAATTTCTTCTGCCTGCAAGTCACGTCCATAAGCGATATAAACGTCCGCTTCAGCTACAGGATCGACATTCGTATCAAGATCGCTAACCGAAGGTACGAAATTAGAATTAAATACGCTATTTTTAGTATCAGTGCTCTGCCCTCCAGCCGCACCAAATAATGTGCTCGACTTGATCCCCGAGGTGCCCTGCGACCTTCCACCATTAGCTAAAAACACCTGCTGCTTGTTGCGACGCAGTCTGCTGATACCAAGGGCTGCTAATAGCAATGCCAACACGCCGACACCAGGTAATAGCAAAGGATTATCCGCTAAACCGCTTAAGGTGCTGGACTCAGGAGAGGGTGTTGCCAACTTCGGAATCTGCTTGGGCTGAGTAGGCTTGGGTGGCGAAGCGTCAGCTACCGCCGCAACTGATAACACAGGAGTAATAGAAGGTGCATTAGGGGCGACACCTGCCACAGTGGGCATCATCGAAGACGGTGTTGACCCAACTACGAGGGCAGCTTGAGGAGATGCACCAACAGATGGGGCAGCCGAAGCTTTTCCAGAGCTATCCGCTTGCTTTTGCAACTCCTCTAAATTCTTATTTTTTTGATCTATGACTTTTTGTAAGTCGTTAATATTTTTTTCTAGTTCCTTGACCCGAGTATTTGCTTCAACGTTTGTTTTTTCATGGGCAACTTGCTCTTCAGTCGCTGCAACCAATTTCGCATCCGCTTTAGAGGTGCCGCCAGCGCGTGATAGTTTCAGTTTGTCTTTGGCGTCGTTCGTAGGATTTGCCGGCTCTTCCACTTTCGCAGTGATTTTACCGCCACCACTCTGTTTTGCCTCATCGCCAGCACGCGGCGTTGCCGTGAGCAACTGACCAGCCAGCGTATTGCGATATCCGTTAAAGTCTTTCGACATTGCCAGAATTACACTTCTAGCTTCTGCTGAAGAAACGGTACGTGCGTTGTCCGCATCGGGAATTGAGAGAATCTGACCGCTACGCAAACGATTAATATTTTTATTGATAAATGCATTTTGATTGCCGCGATACAGGGCGACCAACATTTGATCAATTGACACGCCGTCCGGCAAGTTGGTATCCGCAATTTGATAAAGCGTATCGCCTTTCTTTACCCGGTAATCTCCAGCGCGTTTTTTATCACCCGTAGCAGCGGGAGCTGATGTTTTGGCTGTGCGAGATTCAGTGTGATCAGGTTGAGCTATTTTTTTTTCACTATAACGTGGAAACGAGCGATCATTTCTCGCGCCGGGCAAAAACGCGGCAGCGTCCGCACCAGATGGCGCAGACGCTATTGTGGGACCCACTGCTGATGGGCGAACTGGTACAGTAATTTGTGCACTTTGCGCCACGTGAGAACTGGCGGGATCGAGCAAGACGTTATATTCCCGCACAACGCGCGTATTCGTGCCGCCCAACTCCATTAACACTGCAACAAATGGCTCGTTAATTGGTTGCGTAGAAGTTACGCGTACGAATTTACGCACTCCACGCTGATCTATCGAAAATTGGAGAGATAATAATGCGGGATTAAAATCGATATTGGCCTGTTTGTATGCATCAGCAGACGCTAATTTTGCAACTAATTGCGACTCCTCATCCTTGGCCACGGAAGTTAATTCAATCTCAGCACGCAGTGGTTGGCCTAGCGACGACAAGATCGTTAACTTACCAAACCCAGCGGCATGTGCTCCGGCCATCATTACCATGGAAGAAATGACTGCTGATGTAATTGTCTTTAAACCAACGGACATTAATTTGCTCGATGAATGTAAACTCTTGTTTAGTGGCATTGAAGACATTCCGTTGGCGTAAGTTAGAAGACAAATCTTGCGTTTTATCAATGTTATTTCCTGAGTTTTAAAACATTAATATTGCCCAAAAAGTCGAGCTAGGCCGATTCATTAGATATTTAGTAGATTACCAGTCTGGCAACAAATCACGAATAGTATTGGTCGCATTAAAATTACCAATAAAACAATGCCATGAAAATCTATCGTTGGACAGGGATGAACATCAACAATTGTATTATTCCGTCCTTAAGCCGCCTCTTGTAGACAACAAAAAGACGGAAGTCGCAATTGAACTAGTTCGCTTTTTTATTTATCCAACACAATTCGCAGCATGCGGCGCAGAGGCTCTGCAGCTCCCCACAGTAATTGATCACCAACAGTAAATGCCGAAAGATAATCACCACCCATTTCCAGTTTGCGTAAGCGGCCAACTGGAATCGTTAAGCTACCGGTGACTGCAGCTGGCGTCAGGTCACGCATTGAGGCCTCACGACTATTCTCGACAACCTTTACCCATTGATTGTTACTAGCGATGATGTCGTTAATTTCGTCAAGCGGCACATCTTTCTTCAATTTGATGGTGAGAGCTTGCGAGTGGCAACGCATGGCACCGACACGGATACATAACCCATCAACCGGAATAGGTTTTTTCCCACTGCTAAATCCTTCACCACGGCCGAGAATTTTATTCGTTTCTGCGCCGGCTTTCCACTCTTCTTTAGACATTCCGTTACCGAGATCCTTATCGATCCATGGAATTAGATTTCCGGCAAGGGGTACGCCGAACTGCTTGGTTTCGTCTGCAGAAAAACTATGCTGCTTAGCCAATACTTTACGGTCAATTTCAAGAATCGCTGCCGCAGGATTGTCGAGCAATGATTTGACTTCTGCATTGATTGCACCAAATTGGGTCAACAATTCACGCATATGTTGCGCGCCACCACCAGATGCTGCCTGATAAGTCATCGAGGTCATCCAGTCAATCAAATCATGCTGAAACAATCCACCCAGGCCCATCATCATGCAGGAGACGGTACAGTTGCCGCCTACGTAGTTTTTAATACCCCGCGTCAGTCCATCTTTAATGACATTCAAATTGACAGGATCCAACACGATGATGGCATCGTCTTTCATCCGCAAAGTTGATGCTGCATCAATCCAGTAACCGCTCCATCCGGACGCACGAAGTTTTGGGAAAATATCACTAGTGTAGTCACCGCCTTGACACGTAATAATGATCTCGCATTTTTTTAACGCCTCAATGTCATTAGCATCTTTTAATGTTGTTTCATTTTTTGCCAATGCAGGCGCAGGTCCGCCTGAATTTGAAGTTGAAAAAAATACCGGTTCAATATGGGCGAAATCGCCCTCTTCCTGCATTCGCTGCATCAGGACCGAACCAACCATGCCACGCCAACCGACTAAACCAACCAGCTTCATCATCATTCCCTAAAACATGAACGGGGAAACGCCCGTAACGTCAATAAATACTAAGAAAACATAAAATACAATGAAAACACAAAAGAAGGGTTCTACACCTTCTTAGTCGCGTAACTTAAGCCAAAGCCTTACATACGGCTTGACCCATTTCAGTTGTACTGACTTTTGTTGTCCCCGCTTCGTAAATATCACTCGTCCTCAAACCTTGCGCCAGGACCTTCTTTACTGCCGCCTCAACGCGATCAGCCTGTTCTGCCTTATTCAAGGAAAACCGCAGCATCATCGCAGCCGATAAAATGGTAGCTAATGGATTAGCAATGCCCTTACCTGCAATATCAGGCGCTGAGCCGTGTGAAGGCTCGTATAAACCTTTGTTATTGGCATCCAATGAAGCGGATGGCAACATGCCAATTGAACCGGTCAGCATCGCCGCTGCGTCCGACAGAATGTCTCCGAACATGTTGCCCGTGACAATGACATCGAATTTTTTTGGTGCGCGGACCAATTGCATCGCTGCATTGTCCACATACATATGCTCAAGCGCGACGTCCGGATATTCTTTATGGACGTCCGTTACAATGTCACGCCAAAACTGAAAGGTTTCAAGAACGTTCGCTTTATCGACACTTGTTAAACGCTTATCGCGTTTTTGTGCCGTCTGAAAGGCAACGTGCGCAATCCGACGAATTTCTGTCTCAGCATAGCGCATCGTATCAAAACCTTCGCGCTCGCCTTTGAATGCACCATCAGGGGCCGTACGTACGCCGCGCGGTTGACCAAAATAAATATCGCCGGTCAATTCACGAATGATCAAGATATTTAAACCTGATACGACTTCGGGCTTCAGCGTTGAAGCACCGGCTAATTCTGGGTATAAAATCGCAGGACGAAGATTGGCAAACAACCCTAAGTTCTTACGCAAACCAAGAATTGCCTGCTCAGGACGCAACGAACGTTCTAGTGAGTCGTACTGATAATCACCCACTGCGCCGAATAAAATGGCATCCGCCTCTTTTGCTAATTTAAGTGTGCCTTCTGGAAGAGGATGGCCGTGTGCGGCATAACCAGCTCCGCCAACAGAGGCTGTTTCCATTTCGAAACTTTCACCAAGTACCTTAAGAACATTCACCGCTTGCTCTATGATTTCAGGACCAATACCATCGCCCGGTAAAATTGCAATTTTCATGTTTTGTATTTAAATAAGTTCAAAGAAACGTTGAAATAATAACGCGCAGTCGATGGATATATTTTTATCGCCCTAGCCATTCAGGATAGTCGCCAAGCGCAAGCCAAAAAAACCATCTACATAAGATACTACTGTGCATATTTAGAATCATTGCATAAACGCAACTGCATCAAATCGTATTGGCTAACCATGGTTGCTCAAACAAATGACGATCTTCAAATTCGTGAATTTTGTCGGCCTGACGCAGTGTCAGTCCAATGTCATCCAGGCCATTTAGTAGACAATACTTACGAAACTCGCCCACTTCAAACGGATAGCTCACGCTACCGTTCGAGGTCGTCACTAATTGTTTTTCGAGATCGATAATCAGGCGGTAACCAGGAAACGCCTTCACTTCATCAAACAGGCCGTCAATCTGCGTTTCCGGCAAAACAATTGGTAGCAAACCGTTTTTGTAGCAATTATTGAAGAAAATATCGGCAAAACTTGGTGCGATTACAACGCGGAAACCATATTGATCCAGCGCCCACGGCGCATGTTCACGCGACGACCCACAGCCGAAGTTCTTGCGCGTTAAGAGAATCGAAGCGCCTTGATAGCGCTCCTGGTTCAGTACGAAGTCCGGATTAAGCGGTCGTTTTGAATTATCCACTCCTGGCTCGCCATGATTCAGATAGCGCCATTCATCGAACAAGTTCGGCCCAAATCCGGTACGCAAAATAGATTTCAAAAATTGCTTCGGTATGATGGCATCGGTATCGACATTAGCACGGTCCAACGGTGCCACCAAACCATCCAGTACAGTAAATTTATTCATCACATTTATTCCAAATAAAGCGCTTCAAGCTAGCGACAAAGAGACAATAACAACGTAAAACACAGTGCAATTAAACACATAATCGCTACTGAAAATTACTTGCCTTGCATTTTTTCGCCCACATGTTCGACATCTTGGCCGAAACCGTGAAATGTATTACAACCAGCCATTGAAGTAGAAATAGCAGCAAGAAGACATAAAGCAATAATTTTTTTCATATTTACGAAATCAAAGGTACAAATAAACGTTCTATAGGGATCGTACATCAACAAAATGACCTGCGATTCCCGCTGCAGCGGCCATTGCCGGACTTACCAGATGTGTACGCCCACCATTACCCTGGCGACCTTCAAAATTGCGGTTTGAAGTTGATGCACATCGCTCACCTGGCTCAAGGCGATCGGCGTTCATGGCCAGACACATTGAACATCCTGGCTCGCGCCACTCAAAACCAGCATCTTTAAAAATTTTATCCAGGCCTTCGCGCTCAGCCTGTTCCTTAACCAGACCAGAGCCGGGAACAACCATCGCCAGCTTCACATTTGATGCACGGAATTTGCCGCGAACCACTACCGCTGCTGCACGCAAATCTTCAATACGAGAATTAGTACATGAGCCAATAAACACTTTGTCGATGCGAATATCTTCCATCGCGGTATTTGGCTTCAGCGCCATGTAAGCCAACGCCTTTTCCATGCCATCGCGTTTGGTCGGATCTTTTTCTTTATCCGGATCCGGCACGCGGCCATCAATCGGCACCACCATCTCTGGTGAAGTGCCCCAAGTCACTTGCGGCTTAATTTCGGCAGCATTCAGTGTAACCACCATGTCAAATTTGGCGCCGACATCAGAGTGCAGCGTACGCCAGTAACTAATAGCCCGCTCCCAATGTGGTCCAACTGGTGACAATGGTCGCCCTTTGACATAGTTGATAGTGGTGTCGTCCACGGCAATCATGCCAGCACGCGCACCTGCCTCAATCGCCATATTACAAACTGTCATTCGGCCTTCCATCGACAAAGAACGAATTGCTGAACCACCAAATTCAATCGCATAACCAGTTCCACCAGCAGTACCGATCTGGCCAATTACCGCTAGTACCAGATCTTTAGCAGTGACGCCGTTCGGTATCACACCGTCGATTTGTATAAGCATCGATTTGGATTTTTTGGTCAATAGCGTCTGAGTTGCCAATACGTGCTCTACTTCAGACGTCCCAATACCTTGGGCCAGACAGCCAAATGCGCCATGCGTTGATGTATGCGAATCGCCGCAGACAACTGTCATCCCCGGCAAGGTGGCACCTTGCTCAGGTCCAATCACATGGACGATACCTTGACGTAAATCGTTCATGGCAAAATAAGTCAGGCCATATTTTTTGGCATTGGCATCCAAAGTCTCGACCTGAAGACGCGAAACTGGATCAACGATCCCATGGGCGCGATCAGTAGTGGGAACATTGTGATCGGCCACAACTAGATTAGCAGGAACTCGCCAAGGCGTGCGCCCGGCTAGCTTAAGTCCGTCAAAAGCTTGAGGACTCGTCACCTCATGCAGTAAGTGACGATCGATGTAAAGAATTACCGTGCCATCTTGTTCAGCATGGACCACGTGAGATTCCCATAATTTGTCGTAGAGCGTTTTTAGCATGATCAATCGCGTATCTGGACGCGCTAAACAGTGAAATTAGCCTATGATTATGCCATAGTTGGGGAGTTCAAATTTAGCTGAAAAGCGCCACGGTGTCATAAAAACATCACTCATGTGCGGAAACCGTTTGTAAATAGAAAATTCTGCGGGTGATGTTTGAAATTTTTAAATTTTTTCAAACCATCCGGCAAAATCTTATTTATTGACTATTTTATAATTATTTTTTTGATATTAAATACAGTAACTACCGATCTCATCACTCGATAAATACAAATAATTCGTTCCTTTTGCATTATCACGACTGAAACATCATTATTGAACACCCTTCCTCACTCAAGAGGAGGAGTTTATTGAAAAAGTTCAAAGCGATTCGAGAGAAAATACAAATAAGCTCAAGCGCAGCTTCCTTCTAGGTCGACAGGAAGCTGCGTCAAAAACGAACTGTTAGCTTACGAAAGTCAATTCGGCGTGATAGCCGGGCTGAACCCACAATGTGTTGCGGTACTGACTTTTGAGCGTCGTAAAGGCATCTTTGCCGATCATCTCACCTGCGCGCACCGCGTCAAATGTTCCGTTGATGAAGTCTGCCAGATGTTTAGGCCATTCATAATGCCCGTTCGCACCCGCTGTCACTGCAAATGATTTTTGCGAGTGATGTCCTTCGGGATCGGTAAGCGAAATAAGAATATGGCTACCTACCGCCAAGTCACCGGTTGAGATAATCGCGCTAACCGTTTTCCAGGTTGGAGCGTCCCCGGTAGCCGGCTTAATTGTCACCGTTATTTTCGCATCTTTGGATTGCGACCAAATCATGTTGAGGTACTGGCTATATTGCGGTGCAAACGAACCATCTTTTTGTTCGACACCAGCGCGGAACAACGTGGTGTTATTGAGTTGATCAGCCACGTACTTAGGCCAGCGATAATGGGTATTACTACCGCTCGGCAAAGTGATGTCGATGCTCGTTGGTTTAACGTTCGGCTTAGTCGCAGTAACGGTCACCGTACTGCCGACAGGCAAATCGCCGGTTGCATTGATCTGGCCAGCTTTAATCCAGGAAAGACTAGCCGCCGGTTCCCCGATACTTTTTGAGACCCGTCCTGTATTAGCAGCGTCGCCTCGTGCCTTCGGCCATGGGCCCTTAGCCAGAGATGTGCCATCGCCCTTGATCGCCACAATGCAAGTATCATCGCAGGCAATCGCGTAAAGAGTGCCGTCTTTGCCTATCGTTAATTGAGAGGCGTTACGATTTTCAGATGATTTCCATTTTTGCTCGCCCGTTGCAGCGTCAATCGCATACAGCGCTTCTGTTGTGCCAACGTAGAGAAGTCCCCCAGCGCTAACTGCAGGCGTTGCGGTAACGCGTTCTTTATAATGATAGGTTGTACTTTCTCCAAATGGAAAAGTCCAGCGCGGGACGTGGGAATTATCGTCCAATGTGAGTGCAGAAAGCGCGTAACGTGTTCCGTTGACTGCGGAGTCGGCGAAATAAATCGAGGAGCCAGCGATCACCGGCTCCGTTAACAAGCCCCCCATATATCGTCTATCGGACTTAAAGCTATAAAGTAAATGAGCCGGTTGATCAGGATACTCTGCATTAAGAGAGGGCGTTCTCAAAGACCAAGTGCAACACCTTCTGCTGTAAGGTGCCGCCATGGCGAAAATTTACAAACATTTAACTA
>NZ_JASJXA010000051.1:0-22084 GCF_035018905.1 Glaciimonas sp. Gout2
CAGCAAAAAAAACCGTGACACCAAAAAAAGTAGCACCAAAAAAAGTAGCACCAGCAAAAACAGTTGCAGCGCCAGCTAAAAAGACCGCCATAAGCGCACCAGTTCTGCAAGTACCGAAGACTGTTGCAACGCCAATGAGCCCGGTTAAACCAGTCACTGAACCAAAAGTAAAAGCAAAGAAAGCCAAACTGGTCCGCGATAGCTTCACCATGCCGGAAGATGAATATCAAGTTCTGAGCGACGTCAAGAAGGCCTGCCTCAAGGCTGGCTTGGCAGTAAAGAAAAGCGAACTGTTGAGAATCGGCGTTGCGCTGATCAAAAACCTGGACAATGCTAAGTTGAAAGCCGCGATTGCCAGCTTGCCGTTGGTGAAAGCCGGACGTCCAAAAAAAGAGAAATAACCCGGGGTTGGGCTAAGTGGTATGCTTAGCGTTGATTGCCCAGTAATGTGAAGCATTACGATTAGCTATAAACCACACTGCAGATATAGCATAGCCATCATACAAAAAAATCCCGATATCACTATCGGGATTTTTTCATTCAAGATCAAGGCAGCAAGCAAGCCTGCTAAAACGACAAAGACAGTTTTTAAGCCTTTTTCAATTGCTCCCGAATCGGCAAATCGCGGATCCGCTTGCCAGTTGCGGCAAAGATCGCATTGCATAACGCAGGTGCAATCGGCGGCGTTCCGGGCTCTCCCACGCCACCTAACGCCATGTCATAGGCGTGTTGGACGATATGCACGTGGATATCCTTCGGCGCAGCGAGTGAACGCATGACTTCATACTCATGAAAGTTACCTTGCACTACCGCACCGTTTTTGAAGGTAATCTCACCGCTCATCGCCAGACTCAGGCCCATGATGCAGGCGCCTTCAACTTGCGAGCGGATACGATCAGGTGTGATAGCTGGCCCGCAATCGATAGCCACGTCAACCCGAGGAATACTGATCGTGCCATCATCGCTGACAGCAACCTCGATCACAGCCGCCACATAGCTCATAAAGCTATACGCGACCGCCAGACCCAATCCGTGTCCCTTGGCAACTTTACGTCCCCAACCAGCTTCACGCGTAGCGAGTTCCACCACATTACGCATGCGACCGGCGTCGAGCGGATAAAGCGTCGGCGATTCCCCATAGTTGGTGGTGTCGGACATGTCTTTCGGAGCGATTTTGCGTGCTGGTCCAATCAGTTCCAGCAAATATTCGCGATGATCACGCTTAGCCGCAGCAGCCAGTTCAGCAACGAACGATTGCACTGCAAAGGCGTGAGGAATGTTGTAGACGGAGCGGAACCAGCCAATACGGGTATGCGCCGGTACTGGCGGTGCTTCTACCCGAATGTTTGGAATCACGAAAGGAATATTGATTGCACTCATTCCCAGTTCGCCAGCCGATTCACCCATCGCGCCCAGGACGAAAGTAGATGAAATAGTCGGCGCAGCGCTACGATGCAACCAGGCTAGTGGCATGCCTTTATCGTCAAGCGTAGTTTCAAGATGTTCCAGCGATACAGTATGCAAATAGTCATGACGCAGATCATCTTCGCGGGTCCACGTCAGTTTTACGGGCTTGCCATCCATTGCTTTCGACAGCAGCGCGGCCTCTGCTGCGAAGTCTGGCTTCGATTTACGACCGAATCCACCACCGAGCAACGTAACATTGATTTTTACATCCTCGGGTTTCAAACCAAGGGTTCCGGCAACCGTCTTAAGCGTTGCCTGCGGATTTTGAACACAGGCCCAGATTTCACATTTGCCGTCAACAATGCGTGCAGTTGCCGCTGGCGGTTCCATGCTTGCATGGGCCAGATGCGGAATATAATATTCGGCTACTATCTGTTTTCCAGACTTTTCCAGCACAGCCATGGTGTCGCCGTCATTACGCATGACTTTGGCTGGTTTGCGTGCGGCTTCTTGCAGCGTTACCTTGAAGGTGGTTGAGTCATAAGCAGCATTTGGGCCGTCATCCCATTTGATCTTCAATGCCTCGCGGCCCTTGATCGCTGCCCACGTATTACTGGCGATGACGGCAATGCCGCCTAGGGGATTAAATAAGGCCGGTGGCGGACTGCCTTGCAATTCGACGATTCGGATGACGCCCGGTACCTTCATCGCATCAGCCGAGTCAAAGCTGGCGACTTTGCCACCAAATACTGGAGGACGCGCGATAACCGCATACACCATTCCATCTATCCGGGTATCGATACCGTATTGGGTATTCCCCGTAACGATATTTTGAAAGTCGACGCTAGAGAATTTGTCTTTGCCGATGTACCGAAACTGCGCCGAATCTTTCAGGCGAATGAGCGCGGGTGCTGGTAAAGGCAACTTAGCTGCATCGGCAGCCAATGAACCATAACTGAGTTTGCGACCGGATTTCGCATGATGAATCTCATGATTTTTGGCGCTGACTTCTGAGACTGGCACTTCCCAACGATTCGCTGCTGCGGTTTCCAGCATCAGACGCGCAGTGGCGCCCACCTGACGCATTGGCGTGAAAAAGTGGCGCATGCTACGGGAACCATCGGTGTTTTGATTACCGAAACGACTTTCGTCAGCATTTGCCTGGACCACACGGACGCGACTCCAGTCAGCCTCAAGCTCTTCAGCAACGACGAGCGGCAGACTACTACGGATGCCTTGGCCCATTTCCGAGCGATGGGCAACGATCGTTACGATGCCATTGGTTCCGATTGAAACAAAAACGAGTGGATTGTCGACTGTGGCGCCCGACATTGCCGCGCCACCATATTTTTTTTCTGGGACCGGTACATCAGCAGCGCTGACAAGGCCGTGAACACCCACGGTCAGCGCAAGACCAGTGAACGCACCGGCGCCTTTCAGCCACGATCGACGCGAGATGGTGTGTGCACCAGTCTGCGCAGCGCTAATTTCAATGGCTGATGTTGACTCAAAATGCGTTTCTTCATTATCAAAGGTTGCGCTCATTTTGCGACTCCATTATTGGCGGCGACTTGCTTGATGGCAGCTTTGATACGGGTGTAGGTACCGCAGCGGCAAATATTGCCACTCATTGCGTTGTCGATTTCTTCGTCTGTCGGTTTCGGTATGGTTTTCAGCAAAGCGCTAGCTGACATTATTTGTCCGGCCTGACAATAACCGCATTGCGGTACGCCGAGTGCAACCCAGGCTTGTTGAATCGCTTTGCCCAAACCATCGTTGGCGATCATTTCGATAGTGGTAATTTTTTTTCCTACCGCTGCACTGATTGGTGTCACGCATGAGCGTATCGGTGCACCATCAAGATGGACGGTGCACGCACCACATAGCGCCATTCCGCAACCAAATTTTGTCCCCGTTAAACCGACATTGTCGCGCAGTGTCCATAAGATCGGCGTGTCTTCTGGTAAGTCAACAGTATGTTGCTTGCCATTTATATTTAATGTTGTCATTTTGTTTTCCAACTTGAGATGTTTGCCTAATGATGGAGGTGGTCATGACCCAGCCAGTCCCTGGCATAGATGTTGATGGATTGTAATCTTGCTTTCGCTTTCATGTTGAAAAGTATGGGTTTTGCCGCTTTTTTGTTCTGTTATAAAACTGCTCGTATTGATTCGTCAGGGTTCTCGACGCAAACTTTCGCTTGCGCGCGACCCCATGCTGTAATATTCGCTCATCAAAAAATTTGCTTTCTGAGGATTCATGTCCGTATTTCAAAAACCGATCGTCATGCTCGATTTCGAGACCACCGGGTTGAGTCCTGCAATGGGCGACCGTATCACCGAAGTCGCAGCGTTACGAATAGTGGAGGGCAAAATAGTCGAGCGCTTCGTGTCGCTGGTTAATTGCGGTGTAGTGATTCCGTCGTTTATTTCGCAACTGACAGGTATCTCTCAAACAATGGTCAATAGCGCACCGCCGGTCTCTAAGGTGATCCCGGAACTCTTAAAGTTTATTGGTTGCGATGCGTTGGCGGCACACAATGCTAGTTTTGACGCAAAGTTTCTCTTGGCGGAGAGCGCTGCGCTGGATTTGCAGCCACGTTATAACGCATTGATTTGCTCGTTAAAATTGTCGCGCCGCGTGTTTCCGGGGATGACGAGCTACAAACTTGGATCGCTTGCGTCTGCGCTGCGGATTCCATTTCACGGCACAGCGCATAGAGCAGAAGCCGATGCTGAAGTATCCGCAAATTTACTACTTCATGTTGCTAAAAGCTTGTCGCAAACCTATCGTGTGTCATCGATAGATCCGGATTTGCTGGTATCGGTGAATAAGTTAACCGCTGCAAAGGTGCCAGATTTTCTGGCCCGACAATTATCAGGACGCGCTTGAGTGTTGAGTATTCAGTATTGATGAGTCTTGAGTCTTGAGTGTAAGAACTAAGCTCTGGCGAGTATTGCCGCTTCATAAACTGCGAAACGGTGGCATTCCACCATCGTGCGCCACCATCCACACTTACATTGAACTATCTGTAGCGAGCGGATGTGTGGCGTTTTTTGTTTTTGTCCTATTTCCTTTTACAACTCGGAAATAAAGCGCATCTTAAAACTGCGACCTTTAATATTGCCATTACTCAAGCTAGAAAAAGCGTGTTTTGCCATGCGACGCTCGAGTGCGACATACGTCATGAATTCAAATACGCTGATTTTTCCTACTTGATCTTTGGTCAGGCCAACATCGCCGGTCAGTGCGCCCAAGAGATCACCCGGACGTAGCTTGTCTTTTTTGCCGCCCATGATGCATAGCGTCACCATTGGCGCTTGTAGTGGTCCGCCTTCGGCAGGCTCTAGCGTAGCCAGATCAAACCAGGTGACCGGTCCTTTTTGATAGTCTTCAATTAGCTTGACCCATTTTTTTTCATTTGGCGCACACAGACTCAGCGCAAGGCCTTTGTCATGACCGCGACCAGTGCGGCCGATGCGATGAATATGCACTTCAGTATCCTTCGACACATCAACGTTGATTACCGCTCCCAAAGTCTGAATATCCAAGCCACGTGCGGCGACATCGGTAGCAACCAATACCGAACAACTTTGATTAGCAAACTGCACCAAAATCTCATCGCGTTCGCGCTGTTCAAGCTCACCGTATAACGCCAGCGCACTAAAACCCTGATCGCGCAATTCCGCGGCTAATTCGCGGCAATGAATTTTGGTGTTGCAAAAGGCAATTGTTGACACTGGTTTGTAATGATTCAGCAACTGTGCGACCGCTGCGTTACGGCCATCGTAAGAGACCTCATAAAAGCGCTGTTCAATCTGGCCCGAATCATGTTGGGCCTCGACTTTTACCTCAACCGGTTGGCGTAGAAATTCAGCACTCGCTTTGCGTATATCATCGGGATACGTGGCCGAGAACAGCAGCGTCTGACGGCGCTTCGGACAAGCACTGACGATTCCTGAAATTTCTTCGTAAAAGCCCATATCAACCATGCGATCAGCTTCATCCAGAACCAGGGTTTGCACTGTCGACAAATTGATGGTGCCGCGCCCGATATGGTCGCGTATCCGTCCAGGTGTGCCGACAATGATGTGCGCGCCGTGTTCCAACGACCCAATTTGTGGTCCCATCGGCGAGCCGCCGCAGAGGGTCAATATTTTGACGTTATCTTCCAGGCGTGCCAATCTTCGCAATTCTTTTGCTACCTGATCGGCGAGTTCACGGGTTGGACATAGAACCAGTGCCTGAATGGCGAAATAGGTTGGATTGAGTTTATGCAGAATCCCGATACCAAACGCGGCGGTTTTGCCGCTACCCGTTTTAGCCTGCGCTATCAAATCGCGTCGCTCCAGAATCACAGGCAGGCTTTGTGCCTGAATGGTCGTCATTTCGTGATAACCGAGACTGTCGAGGTTACGCAAAAGCGCTGGTGACAAGGGGAGATTGGAGAAAGAGGAAGTAGTCACGGTGGCGTTAGTCGACAGAAAGGGGGAGGGAAGTCTAACAGGCGCACCGGTTTAGGGCCAGATATGATGGCTTTTTTGATGTATTTTAATATCTAAAAAGCACTTAAGTGACGTTTATCGCATCCAAATCGAAAAATGCAAGCACAAAATAGGCGTTTTTATTTATATGTTCGATTTTTTCGATAATAGATATGAAAACTTTCCGTTTTTCTTTTGATTTGTTGTCGATCATAATTAGACCTATCGATGCATCAATAGGCGTTACTTAGGTAAGTGGTGACCATCATTGCGAAGCTATCGACATTATCGAAATAATCGTCAATTCAGAAACGGAGAGCATCATGTTACAAGTGCGTAAAAGCGGTGATCGCGGTGTAGCCGACCACGGATGGCTGCAATCCAGACATACATTTTCATTTGGTCACTATCAAGATGCGCAGCACACCGGTTTCGGCCCGCTATTGGTGATCAACGAAGACAGAGTTGCGCCAGGGCAGGGCTTCGGGACGCATGGTCATCGTGATATGGAAATTATTTCCTATGTGCTCGATGGTGCATTGGAGCACAAAGACAGTATGGGGACGGGCTCTGTATTGCACTATGGCGATGTACAACGGATGAGCGCAGGAACAGGCGTAAGGCATAGCGAATTTAATAGCTCACCTTCTGAAGCACTACATTTTTTGCAAATTTGGATAGAGCCAGACGTCAAAGGCATTCCACCTGGGTATGAGGAGAAGCATTTCACTCCAGCGTCCAAACAAGGTCAGCTACGCCTTATAGCGTCATCTGACGGGCGCGACGGGACGGTATTGATACATCAGGACGCTTGCATTTACGCCGGCCTTTTGGGTCCAAAAGATGCAATTTCACATGCTTTAGCGGCAGGACGTACTGGGTATATACACGTGATACGCGGTGCGGTTACGGTGAACGGGATCGCGTTATTCACAGGTGATGCACTGAAAATTTCAGATGAATCGTTAATCTCTTTAAGCGATGCAGAGGCGGCTGAAATATTGGTATTCGATTTGCCGTATTAACTCTTTACTTCATCAGATGCGTGATAAAAGTAATGCCTGAAGTGAATGTCATCTTGAGCGGCGGCCCGATGTACAATTATTATGAGACTTTAAAGCGCGAATCGACGGCATGAGGTCCAGCAGTCCGCGTTTTAAATACCCCAAAATAATATCGTTGGGCTTGTTTTGGGGGAAAAGGTCATTATATCAAGGTAATCTGGAAGCGCTTTTAGCTACGCAGGCGCAATGACCAATGGTTTTTATGAAACCTATTAGCGTTCAGTATGGCAATTTACCGGCTTCAGCAGTATTGACCTCATTGCTACCGAAGAGATGACGTTAGGCGAAAAGGCAATGGTCAGCGCGCTTTCCTATTCTCGGTGTACGATGACTGAATTAATTCCAGCCTGAGTTATTTAATCTGTTGGCAAGGCACGTCATGCACCTAATGGCGTGCTTTTTATATTGAAGTAACGCATCGATCTATGAGCACCCACATTACACCTTGTAACGCCGCAGCAGCCCAAATCCACGAATCACTGGAATACGTCACCTCTTGCGAACTGCCGACTCCTTGGGCTACATTTCAGCTCCACGCTTTTATCGATCATCCTTCTGGTAAAGAACATCTGGCACTCGTCTTAGGCGATGTAACAGACGGTTTGCCGGTTTTAGCCCGTATCCACTCGGAATGCCTGACTGGCGATGCGCTCTTTAGCCAACGTTGTGATTGTGGCGCCCAATTAGAAGGATCGCTCCAGCAAATTGCGGCAGAAGGGCGCGGCGCCATATTGTATTTGCGTCAGGAAGGACGTGGAATCGGATTAGTTAATAAAATTCGTGCTTACCGCATTCAGGATTCTGGTGCCGATACCGTCGAAGCGAATCAGCAATTGGGTTTTGCCGATGATTTGCGCCACTACGGTATGTGCGAGCCAATGCTGCAGCATTTGGGAATCAAGACATTGCGTCTGATGACTAATAATCCGCGCAAGATGGACGCACTTAAAAAGATGGGCGTGCCGGTAGTTGAGCGCATACCGTTGATTTTGAACAGAAATCCGTTTAATACCCGTTATCTGGATACCAAGTCGGCTAAATTAGGGCATTTTTTGCCAAATGAGGGCGCTGAACATCAAGATGAAAGTGTCTGAGAACGCACCTTGAGTGCACATTTATAAGATAGTTTATGCAGCGATATTTAGAACGGCGCACTGATTGTTTAATACCCGCGTTAGGCGTTGTTAGTGGTTAAAGGTTAAACCTAAAGACTAAACTTAGCCGATATTTTCTATGCGGCAATCTAGGTTTTCTATCAATCCATCTAATTCTTATTGGAGAGTGCCATGCGCAAATTTCTTTCAACAGCCTTATTAGGGAGTGCGATGCTAATAACATCGTTTGCCGCTAATGCCGGTGAAATAGCTTTTAGTCAAACTGCATTCGAAAAATTACAAGCTGAAGGCAAGCCCGCAATTGTTTATTTTCACGCGGACTGGTGTCCGACTTGCAAGGTACAAAAACCTATCGTTGATAGTCTGTTAAAGCAGCCGGATATGCAAAGTATCACTCTGCTTGTGGCGGATTACGATAAAGAAATAGCGCTCAAAAAAGTCATGCATATCAGTCAGCAATCGACCTTTGTTGTCTTCAAGGGTGGCAAAGAAGTGACGCGCGCGACCGGGCAGACCACCAAAGCAGCAATCCAGGCGACGTTTGCGCAAGCACTTTAATGGATTTTGGACTTGCTAGTTACGGTCTGAGTTTTGTGGCGGGTGTTTTGTCCATTCTGTCACCCTGCGTTTTGCCACTCGTCCCCATCCTGCTTACTTCAGCAATCACCGCACATCGATTTGGCGTGTTGGCACTTGCTGCTGGACTGGCACTCTCGTTTTCCCTATTAGGCGTATTCATAGCCGCCATTGGCGCATCAATTGGCTTAGGTCAAGATACATTTCGCCTGGCTGCCGCAATCTTGTTTATTTTGTTTGGGCTATTGATGGTGTCAGCGAGCTTGCAGCAACGTTGGTCTGCGGCGTTGGCTGGTATCGGAGGGTTGGCCAGTGATGTATTGTCCCGCGTGCAACTGGACGGTATTCCAGGCCAATTTGTTATAGGATTACTGCTTGGCGTGATATGGACTCCCTGTGTTGGACCAACTTTAGGAGCCGCAACAACGCTGGCTTCGCAAGGTAAGAGTCTGCCGCAGATTGCATTGCTAATGATCATTTTCGGGATCGGTGCCGGATTGCCTTTGATAGTACTCGGCATGGCGTCACGTGCTGGATTTGGACGCTTCCGCGGAAAATTACTCACCTTCGGTCAATATGGTAAAACTTTACTCGGCGTCATGATGATGATCGTGGGTGGATTAATGCTGAGCGGTCTGGATCGCGCTCTTGAAAGTTGGTTGCTATCTATCAGCCCAGATTGGCTAACCGTCTTGACGACAAGTATGTAGATGGGTTGCTAGAACAATACTTTGCTAAAGAAAGATATACCAATGACGAATACGCATTCTGGTGTTGATGGTAGCGATCCCGCTGAAATCATCAAAGAGATGCACTTGTATCTGGAAGATATTTTTCTCGGTCAACAATTTATATCCGCCTCGCATCAAATGACTGCGGAGGAAATCAAACGCTTTGCACATCAATTCGATCCTCAGCCGTTTCATTTGGACGAGGTTGCCGCCCAAGATACGTTCTTTGGCGGCTTGGCGGCAAGCGGTTGGCACACTGCGGCGATCACAATGCGCTTACTGGTAGAAAGCGGAATGCCGCTGGCTGGTGGCATTATCGGTGCGGGCGGAGAAATTACCTGGCCCAAGGCAACCCGACCCGGCGATGTGCTGCATGTAGAGAGTGAAGTAATATCTCTTACGCCATCGAGATCCCGTCCTGACCGCGGCATGATACAAGTTAGATCCCAGACAATAAATCAAAGCGGAGATGTTGTGCAATTATTGGTCGCAAAGCTGATGGTATGGAGCAAACAAGCTAAGGATTAACGACTGACAAAACATTCTCGGTCCCGATCTCTGTCGGCGTTGCCAAGTCTTGGATGCCGGTTTTTAGCGACGATCAATTCGGCATTACAAAAAACGAACTTAAGGTAATCCGTAGTGACCAATTCAACGACAAATGTGATCAAGGCCATGACGATCGAATCATGCACAACTGACGCATGCACCATTGAAACCTGCCTGGAAAAGTTAAGGGTACGTTTAGCTAACGGTCAACGCTTTATTCTTGGGATTGTTGGTCAGCCAGGCTCTGGTAAATCGACATTCGCACAAGCGCTCGTGGCGGGTTTGCATGGACGAGCGATAGTGGTGCCGATGGACGGATTCCATCTGGCAAACAAGGAATTAGTCCGTTTAAACCGGCAGAGTCGTAAAGGTGCCGAAGACACCTTTGATAGCGCCGGTTATGCCGCACTACTCAACAGGCTGCGTCATCAAGCCCAGGATGAGGTGATCTATGCCCCAGAATTCCGCCGTGAGATAGAGGAGCCGATTGCGAGCGCGATTGCCATATCCGCAGACATACAACTGGTGATAACGGAAGGAAACTACCTTTTACTGGACCGAGGCCACTGGAGCAAGGTTCCCGGCTTACTAGACGAAACCTGGTATTTAGCGATAGAGACCGATTTGCGGCAACAACGACTGATTGCGCGCCACATGCAATTTGGGCGTGATAAGCAGGCCGCGCAAGAGTGGGTACAACGGACGGATGAACCGAATGCTGTTTTAATTGAATCGACACAAGGGCGCGCCGACAGGGTGTTCAATTGGGTTGCTGGCGAAAGTGGCATTTCTCGCTGATCTGGCGGACGCGGTTGCGTCCGCTGAGCCGGTCAAGTTGTTTGTTGCATTTTTCAACGTGCCACTTTCTACCGCAATTTTCAAAAAAACATTTTTCTTAAAATTTATAAACTAACGTCAACTCTGGATAAACGCCGCTGCGGCCACCGCGACTGGCCGTCAGTACGCCAAACTCAGAAAAAATATGGGAGTTTGGTGTGTATCGGAATAGAAGAGAGGCGATCCGTTGATTGATGCCACTTTTATAATCATCATAGCGATAGCGGAAAATTGTCGATAAATCGCCGCGCCATTGATAGTTCAGGAAAATCAAACTTTTGCTGTGGATCGAGTTGTCCAGATCCGGGTTTGTTATATACGTAGCCGCGACTTGCATTTTTTGCGTCAGCATATATTCCACTCCCGCCTTTACCAAACTGGTCGTGCGCAGATCGCTAGTCGTAATCGGATTGTCATTAAGATCGCGCAGCGCCCCTGCACCAACTAATGTGGCAAAACGGGGCGTCCATTGAGAGTGAAGTTCCATCTCAAGTTTGGTTGAGTTATATGTCTGCTGCGTGGTTTTTAACGTGGTCGGCCGGTACGTGAATGTCAGCGAACCGACTTGCTCAGGGGTGATCGGATAACTATATCGAATGCGGTATTCATCGAACCAGTCGACAGCTGAAAAGTCCGTTATAGGGATTGAATAAGAATAATTAGATCGCCGATATCTGAATTCCAGAAAATTATTTAACGCGAAATAGTGTCTGTAAGTAGCCTTTTCATCTTTTCGTACATAGACGCCAAGACTCTCATCATTGACGTGTTCAAACTGAATATCCTCGCGCGAAAATAACGGTGTTCCGGCGCCATAAGTGGTGGTCCGAAACGCAAGATCCCTTTCGTAACTACCAAATATGCGTGGATTGGTGTCGCGTGCAAAATCGTAGGCAGCCTGTTTTACTTCGTCATCTTTCGGCCAGTGTTGTTGCGCGGCGGCATAATTTATTTTTGCCTGGTCGAAGTCATGATTTAATCGGTAGGTATTAGCGATTCCCAGCGCAGCATTTGGATCCTCCGGTTCAAGGGCTGCGGCTTTCTCGTAAGCTTGCCGCGATTCTTCCAGATGTCCCTCGAAGCGAAGTATCCGGCCAATGCCCCGCCATGCGTCCGCGTTTTTATTGTTTTTGGCGAGTTCGTCGCGATACGTCTGAATGGCTTGATTCCAATGGAATTCCTGAATCTCCTGATCCGCCTTTTCTGCATAGTTTTTTTCTTTTTGCTGCGGCACGACGTCAGTTTCGGCAGCTGATGCGACCATTGACAGACAAGCCAATAGTGCACCCCAAGACAACGTATTCCCCTTCGGTTTGAGCTTCATTGCTATATCCCTTGTCAAAGTATTTTTATCGTATTTTTTAGAAGCTTTTGTAGCTGAAATCTTCAGCGTGCGCCGGTGTTGTATGTCGTTTGTTAATGTGTAATACACACGCGACTTAGCGCCTGACTCACCATTCGTCACCCGATTTCCGAGTCAGACTTGATTCGTGTAATCCTTTCCAAGCTTGAGTTTTGCCAATGCGTCCCAGTGCGCATCGGTCAGATACTTTCCTGGCGTAATCCAGATATTAGTACTACCGCCTCGTCGGGCTGCACGTATAGAACGGGTAAGCTGATCTGCATCTATAGCGCCCTCCTTGTCATTCCATAATCCGATTGAATGCCAATAACGTTTTGCACCAAAATGACGACTAAGATATTTGGCTACTGTCCCTGTGACTTTAGGCGGCAAGCCATCCAGCGCAAAGTAATCCCACACCACCAACTGATCGACTAAAGGCAACAGCAAACGATAATCCTGACCGTTTTCAGTACTGTTGCGAGAGAGATCGTCACGACTCACACGGACATCAACTAACAGCTGTTTGCCGTAAGTGCGCGCAATTCTGGACAGTCGGGTAACAGATTTACTCACCTGTTCTGAGCGCCATTTTCCGATTGCCGGATGCAGTCGGTCTATTAATCCATTACCTTGCCGTGGCCAGTCACTCTGTCCAGACGCACTCGTGAATGCCTTGCGGCATCGTTCGTCATAGCAATGAACGTCGTAAAACAATTCGGTGATACAAATCGATTCAACTTCTGGCTTAGTGGCAAGCGCCCGAAATGCACCATCAAGTAATTCTCCATACTCTTCGTTCGCAAGGCACGTGGAGCAGACTATGTCGCGGCTTGCTTTTCCATTGATATCGACGGCGGCACAATGCGGATTGAGTTGTAGATAACGCGGCGCAAGCACGTCCAGCGTCACCGTTGTGGCGTAGCCCTTTGCAGCAAGCGAGGTGATCGTCTCGGCTAACATATCGACGTGCGATTCTTTTTGTTCTGGACTCCACCACTCCGTATTTCTATCCCATTTGTAATAGGTCCAGTCAGGTCGCCCTGCAGAAACGGCAACCCGATCAACGTGCTTTGCACCAGGCGATACCAGCAACGATTCCAAAGCCCTGCGCCAGTTGTTCCAATCCGAAAAGTGGATAGATACCGTCAGACTGCCCCCAATCGGTTTTTCTGGCTCGAACAATTCAGCGACCTCACTAAAATCGTCACCATCAAGCTGTATCACCGAGCTTACAACCGCCAAGCTGGCCACCGTGGCCCCACCCAATACCAACCGGCGTCGCCAGGGATCTTCGGGCGCAGCAATGGCGAGAGGATTTCTGCGCTCAAGTTTGTTCCAGTCTTCGTTATGGGCGCGTAATTCGGCCCAGATCGCGTAAATCACCACCGCGGTGTAAAAGTAACTCAACGGAAGCAGAACCATGGTGTAGGGCAAATACAGCAAGTCCCGCGGAGATTTATCTAATAGGATCGCCGTCACTGCGGCGATCAATAGCGACCCAAATCCCATGTATGCAACCCATTCCATGTTCTGCAGTTTGATGATACCGGCATGCATAGCGACGGGAAGCAGCAATAAACTCAGCATTTGCACAATCGGAACAATGATCATGTTGAACAAGTTCAGTAGCAAGTAGCCGCCGAATACACCGAATGTCGGACGGGCAATCATGTCCCGATGCAAAAAAATGATAGTGATATAACTTCTGACCCACCGTACTCTTTGTTTCCACAGACCACGCAAAGAGTGAGGGCACTCTGCGATCACCTTGGTACGTGCGCCATACACCACCCGCACACCGCAGCGATGCAGGCGAAAAGTAATTTCCAGATCCTCGCCCCATATCTCACGAAATCCTCCGATGGAGCGAAGAATGTCACTGCGCACCATACCAAGATTACCAGGGATTATGGGTAAAATTCTTGCCATTGAAAGAGCACGGCGTACCAGGCCTGTGCCTATATGTGAAGTCACCACCAGCATCTTCTGAAGCCACCCTTTAGGATTAAGCGGCGTGTCATTGCCACTCAATGCACCAATTGTAGGATCGGTAAAATACGCAACTCCGTTACCAATAGTATTTTTTTCAAATAAAGAGTCGGCGTCAGTAAACAAGATAATCTCACCGGTGGCGCGGGCAATGCCAGCGTTCAGGGCAGACGCCTTTCCACCGTTTTTTTTCTCCACATAACTAATCTGCCGATGGGCAATAAAAGGCTGAAGTTCGTGCGCTGTCCCGTCAGTTGATCCGTCATTGATGACGATCACTTCAAAATCGGGATAGTCGGAATCAAGGATTGACTGGATACTGGGATAAATTGTGCGCTCCTCGTTAAAAGCAGGTACAAGAACGCTTACCCGCGGCGTGTAATGGGCAGTTTTTGCCCTTGAGAAAAGCCGCCACTCCCAAAAAAGATAGGCGAACGCCAGGGGAAAATAAACGAGCGAAATGACACCGAAATAAAATGTAACGGCGCCAAATAGCAATATCGGAGTAAGCAGGAAATCGGTCATCCGCCCAGATATCCCAATGCATAAAGATCTACCATGGCATCGAAAATCTCCGGTGCTTTTTGGGTATGGGCGCCTATTCGCGCGTTGATCTCAAGAACATGCGCAACGCCATTGATATCGCGCCGAATATCCATATCAAGTGGACCGACTAACTTCAGAGTTCTAGCAGCGGAGAGGGCGAGATTGCGCACATCCGGTGCATTGACGCGTGTTACTTCCAGTGCGTTACCGGTACGTCCTTCCCGCAGGAGTGTTTTTTCGAAGATGACGGTTGTCACTTCCAGCGGTTGTTCTGGCGGAAGCATCATCAACACATCATATTCAGTGCCGGGCATAAATTCTTGCCATACAAGATTGTTGTCACCGGATTCAGCCAAGGGTGCGATTGGTCCATCATGTACCGCAACATCACGACCTCCCCGACCAACCCTGGGTTTGGATACGCACGGGAAGCCCAATCGCATCACTTCTGCCGAACCAGATTTGCCGATAGCACTCTTCGGTACAGCGACACCTGCAGCACCCAACGTTTGCGCCGTGCGCCATTTGTCGTCGCAAATGGCGACTGCCTCAGGATTTCCTACAAAAACCGCTATTCCGCGACGCCGATACAGGGCCGCGCGCTCGGCAATGAGAACGAGTTCCTCCTGTACTGTCGGAAAAAGCCAGCCTATATCGTGAGCAGCCAATAATGCATCCAACTCATCGATATAGCGAGGGTCGCGGACTGGCGGGACTAAGAAGAAAGCATCAGCACAGTGCTCGACTGGAACCATATCGACGGCGATCACGCGAAATCCCTTGTTCTTGAGCACGTGCATCGCAGCTTTACCGGAAAGGCCGCCGACGCCGGTGACCAAAACGTTTTTTGTTTGTCTCATCTTTGCCTCTGAAGGACCTGATTTATATCGTCAAGCCGTAAATCTGATGGCTTCGAATGCTTCAGCTGCGCGCAGACGTGCCTGACTTCCGCGCACTCTCGCTAAGCTTTGTACGATATCCTCTTCCATATATGGACGGGATAGGGTTTGACTTGCGTGACACTTCAACGCTTTAATTTTTTGTTCGAGATACAGGGAAACGTCGATAAAATAATTAGGCCGGAAATCGGGTGGCGTATTGGGGTTTTCGTAGCAAAGCATGGTCGGCACACGACGCGCTGCCTCCAGCGATGCCAGATAAACAGCATGATGATCAGCATGCAGATCATGGCGATTATGGGTAAATATCAAATCAGGATGAAGTTGGCGAGTGACTTCTTCAATCACGCGTTTAAGGTCATCCTGGCGGGTGCCTAATTTGGTGTCAGGAAATTCCAGCACAGTCAAACTATCAAGTTGCAGCACACGACCACCTTTTTCGGCTTCTTTTCTTCGTGGATTACCATTTTTTGCAGCGGCACCGTAGACGCCACCTTCGCCGACCGAAAATACAATGCCATGTGTTTCATGCCCTTCGACCTTGTAGCGTAGCAACGCCGCGCCGCAACCTAACTCGATGTCGTCGGGATGCGCACCAATGGCGAGAATGATCAATTTTTTGTTGGACTTCGTGATGCACCGAATCAACCAGATCAGGTTGAAAATGACGAACGCCAAAATGATGAACCCGATCAGTTCAAGTGCATACAGCACTGCTGATCCACTCGACGTTAGTTTGGCAAACTCAAACACGCTATTGGTTGGCAGCAATACAGCAAGAATAGGCAACGTACCCATCACGCGCCGCGCCGGGGGACGCAACCCTGACAACTCCAAACGGAATCGGTAGAGTTGATAAGCCACGAGTAACAAAATGGCTGAGAAAAAACACAGAAAGATTGGTTCTTGGGAGGAAAACATTGCTTTTCCTTTTTAGTTTTTATGAAAACCAAGACTACCGAAACTGCTAACTTACTTTCATCGTTCTGATCTCCCTATGATCCGCCCGACGAAATACTCCAGATAGCAACCATTGATTGAATCTACTAAAGATTAACGCTACTAAACCCAAATAAGGTTATCTTCTTAATAAGATATTATAAAAACACTACTTTGTCTAGACTAGATTTTATCTGAAAATATCCACATAAATGATGCGCGAAAAATGGGACAGAAAATGTGTTCAAGAGGGAGTTTTGAACTGCGTAAAACTTTCATTCGTCTTACGAAAATTCAATATAAGCAAAGCGCGTAGAATGAAAATGAGAATGAGGCATCTGACTTGGGCCAGCGATTGAGTAGACTACGAACGAAAACATTTTCTGCCAGCAGTCTTAGCTGAAAATCAAACCTTGGACTAGGGTCAGAGATATAAGCTGGTATCCCAAAAATTGAGGAGGCTATATGTCACAAACAGTGGTTGGTGTTTTCGATAATTATGAAATCGCTCAAGACGCTCAGCGGGCGCTGATATCATCTGGTTTCGAGGCTTCCAACGTACATGTTCGCATGCACGAAGCGCATATGTCGTATCGATCGCATGAATCAGATGTTCCCGCATCCGATAAGAAGCGCCGCGCTGTTGCTGGTGTCGCAGATAACCTTCGAGATCTTCTTGTTCACCTATTTGGTAGCCATCATGAAGACATTGGCCATTATTCTGAGGCGGTTCGGCGCGGCCACGCGGTGGTGGCGATTACGGTAGACGATGATGCGCTGGTGCCGATAGCGCAATCAGCCTTGCGCAATGCGGGTGCGTTAGATATCGAAAAACAAGTTGAAGGGTGGCGTCAAGATGGGTATAGCGGCTTCGATGCGGCGGCACGGCCTTATACGCCTGAGGAAGTGCTCGCAGACAGAGCCAAAATCAGGCCTGCGCTGGAGGACAACCCCGACATTGCGCAACAGTCCGAAAAAACAGAAGAGGCGGAAAGCTTTCCGTCACGTGCATACCCGTTCCAGCTGGTACAAACGCCCTATGACGACATTATGGGAAAATCAGGCGGCGTGAATGCTGGCGGCGCGGCTACCGAACCCACTGACACGCGCTAAAAACGTGGGGTCTGAAATTGCGAACACAGCGGACGCTATTGGCGTCCGTTTTATGTTTAAGCGCCGTCATGATCTTGATGATCACTTCTCCGCAATGCCAACTCACTAATTTTTTACGTTTGCATGCCACATTATCGGACAGGTCTACGTATCGTTTACCGATCTTGCAACTGTATGGCAACTGTATAACGACGGTGATGATGCATCTCATCAAATTACCCTGTCAAAATAATAGGTCCCACGGTATATTTATTGTCACAAGAAAACAATAGAAAGAGCCGCATGCGAACGAAATCGAATGTCGTTGTAGCCGCCAGTTTGCTGACAATGTTAACTCTCCATGGCGGGTTTGCCATTGCTGCCGCTAAGACACCTAAGACACTCGTTTTCTGCTCGGAAGGCAGCCCTGAAGGGTTTGATCCGCAGCTTTATACAACGGCTATTTCATTTCAGGCTTCATCAGTGCCAGTGTTCGATCGATTGGTGGCCTTTGAAATAGGGACCACTAAAATTCAACCTGCATTGGCAGAATCCTGGAAAACATCTGCTGACGGTCTGACTTACACTTTTCAATTGCGTCGAGGTGTCAAGTTTCAGGGTAATGCCCGATTTACCCCGACGCGTGATTTTAATGCCGATGACGTCGTGTTTTCCTTCAACCGTATGGGCGATCCCAATCATCCGTTCCACCAACTCCCGGCAGGGCAGAGCTTTGCCTATTACCTGGATATGGCGATGGATAAAATCATCGATAAGGTGGAGAAGCGAGATGACTACACCGTTGTGTTTACGCTAAAGCATCCAGAAGCACCGTTCATTGCCAATTTAGGGATGGATTTTGCCGCAATTATGTCGGCCGAGTACGCCGAAAAAATGAAGGCACTCGGCATGCAGGAAATCATTAATCGCGAACCACTCGGTACCGGCCCGTTTCAGTTTGTGTCATATCAAAAGGACGCCGTGATCCGTTACAAGGCTTTTGACGGCTATTGGGGTGGACGTCCCAAACTCGATAACCTGATCTACGCCATCACACCGGATGCATCGGTCCGGTACGCTAAACTAAAAGCTAACGAGTGTCAGGTCATGACCTTGCCAAAACCAGCGGATGTCCCTTTGATGAAGGCTAATCCAGACGTCACGGTACTGAGCAAAGAAGGCTTAAACGTTGGCTACATCGCCTTTAATGTGGAAAAAAAGCCATTCGATAACAAGTTGGTCCGTCAGGCCTTGACTATGGCGATTGATAAGACCGCCATAGTTAATATTGTCTATCAAGGCGCAGGACAATCGGCAAAAAATCCGATCCCACCGACGCTCTGGTCCTACAACGATAAGGTTGTCGACGTTGTTTATGACCCGATTAAGGCCAAAGCGCTATTAACCAAGGCAGGTTATCCGAATGGTGCCGAGGTAGAATTATGGTATCTCCCCGTTACCCGTCCGTACAATCCCGATGGCAAACGTATGGCAGAATTAATCCAGTCGGATTGGGCAAAAATCGGGATCAAAACCAAGCTTGCTACTTACGATTGGGCGGAATATGTTAAGCGCAGCAATCAAGGTGAGCAACAGGTCATGATGTACGGCTGGAATGGCGACAATGGCGACCCGGATAATTTTTTTGCTACATTGTTGGGTTGTGACAGTATTAAAGGCGGCGGCAACAAAGCGCGCTGGTGTAATCCTGCCTTTGAGACGCTGATACAAAGCGCCAAGCGCACACCACATCAGGCCGAGCGCGCAATACTTTATGAGAAAGCGCAACTTATTGTGCATGAAGAAGCGCCCTGGATTTCCATCGCACATGCAGTACGTTATGCAGCCATCCGTAAAAACGTGATCGGATTCAAAATGTCTGTGTTCAGTGAATATGAATTCCAACATGTTGATTTAACGCAATAGACCTATTGCGAGCGTTTTATTGGCATGAAATGTGATGCTTGGGAAGTGTGACATTCGCACCTCCTCGCGCAATACAAGCATGGGGCGTGGGATTGATGAACTAACGTGCCTCCCCACTACGGCGCAAATTTTCACTCAAATAGTGCATTCATAAAGCTAGAATGGGGCGTATTACAGCTATCTACTCAGCTAAAGTCGCACCTAAGCCGTTTGCTTAAGGCCACTAATCAACTGATCAACTAATCAACTAATCGACCAATGCAATGATCGTGAGTTGGCTAAAGTCCGTCGATGAGTGTGATACATCATCAAAAATCAATACAAATAACCACTACATCGATTTTGCTGGAACAATGCTTGCTTAGTGTTAAGTTTACCCATTCGATATAACTGCCCCATGATGAACCTCGCAAAAGTCTTTTTGGTCGGTGCCGGTCCCGGCGATCCTGATTTGCTGACTTTAAAAGCAGTCAAAGCAATTGCCAGCGCCGATGTGATTTTGGTCGATGATCTGGTCAATCCCGCCATACTCGAGCATGCTAAGTCTGATGCCAGGATCGTGCATGTCGGCAAGCGTGGTGGGTGCAAATCCACGCCGCAAGCTTTTATCGAGCGCTTGATGATTGCCGAGGCACAAGCCGGGCAATGCGTCGTCAGGCTAAAAGGTGGCGATCCCTTTATGTTTGGCCGCGGCGGAGAGGAGCGTGACCATCTCATGGCGGCTGGGATTGCTGTCGATGTAATCAATGGCATTAGTAGCGGTTTGGCAGCGCCGTCCTCAATTGGCGTACCACTCACCCATCGTGACTGGAGCCAAGGCGCGATCTTCATAACCGGTCACGGCAAAACGCCCGAATCCAATCCGGATTGGGCGTTACTGGCCCAAACCGGCCTGACGCTGGTGATATACATGGGCGTGGCCCGCTGCAATGAAATACAAGCTGCGCTGATGGCTGGTGGCAAGGCCGCATCGACTCCGGTAGCGGTGATTCAGTCGGCTACCATGGACGCGCAATCGCAACTCATTACCACGTTGGGCGAGTTACCGGCTGCATTGGCAGCCGCGCAACTCGGCAGTCCCAGTATTATTGTCATCGGAGATGTGGTGCGGTGCGCGATGAACACGGTGGCTTCCGACCTGGTTGATCATTTCGATCAATCTTTGGCGCAATATTCTTAGCAACTCATCTCAACACTCCACCAAAGTCACATCCTTGTTTCGGGAGCGGCAATCGCCATAGCCGCCATATGCAGACCAGCGATGCGTTTGAAGTCATCTGAGATACGGTGATCTTTGCACACCTTATTCCAAAATTGATTAGCAAGGTTCGCCGCAACCGGCAACTGACGTAAGTCGAGGCGATCCAAACCGGATAAAGTGAATGTGCGTTCTATCACTTCGCCTTGTGCATTTGGCCGATACATCATCGGCAGCATGTCGTAACATGGCCTCAAGGCAAAAAATCCCTCCACCGTCCAGGACAAAGAGAGATTACCCGGATGACGATCAGTATTACCAATTAACGCGCCGTAGACGTCCAGTAACTGGATCACGACCAAGTCAGCCTGAGATAACTTTTTCCGATTAGCGAGCATCGTCGCGACAAATGACCAGGTTTTTTCAGCGGCTCCCGTTTCACCGATCAACCCCGACAACGATATCATCGGCGTTCGTCCAGCCGTGCCGATACGATCAAAGCGGACAGACTCCAGAAACACGCGATTGCCAGCAACTAAAATGCTGGAAGCGGCAGCCGGTATGCCATTTTCGCGCAACATCGCGATCGCCAGATGTTCGGCAATCAGCAGATCGCCCCAACGTCGACCACCGGCCGTGCGAATGTCGGGAGAAAATTTGACGATCACCGCCGACGGTGAATCATCCGTGACGCGTACAATAGCGGTAGTGAATTTGGGTTGCTCGCCTCCCGCAGATGAGCCAACAGTCTCACCTTTTAATGCACGTTCTGCTAATTCAGGATAGCGCGTGTCGCGGTCAGCCTCTGCAAGCAGATTGCTTTGCGTAGGCGACTTGCGCTCCAGAAAGCGGCGGTAGGATTCATTACCAACGACAAGATCGCCCATATTATCTTCGCCGCGTCGGGCTAAATAATACAGTGCGTCGTCATCCGTCCATTCCAGAATGTCTTCTGGCAGATGCAAATCAGCGTTTTCGCGCGGTGCCATGCGCCCCAAAAAACCTTGTGGCCGACTATCCTGTAGGAAATACGGCAATCCTTCGCAGGTAAAGACGCTTTTGTTGCCTGTAAATTGGTACGCGTACCAATGACCTGATAAAACGGTGAGTTGCGCGAAGTCTTCAGGATGTCCATCGGCATCGATACGAAAAATAGGCAGCGACGGGCCAACATCACGAATGGTACGTGCCAGCCCGTACATGGTCGCCCGTGCAGCGCCGATTGCAAGAATGTCGTTGCCAGCGGTCGGCCACAACCGTGAAAACGTCGGCTGGCTGATACCAAGTGCGGAAGAAAGCGTCTTCGCATCAGTCGGTTCCTTAGCAAGAAGTTGGCGCAGCGCCGTTATCTGATTTTTTTTGTTATTGAATAACATATGAATAGATA
>NZ_JASJXA010000052.1:0-19837 GCF_035018905.1 Glaciimonas sp. Gout2
GCAGTTAATCTTTTACCCGGCTGGTTATTGGGGCTGGTGACGGCTGGTGCGGCGCTTTCAGGTTTGCTGGTTTTAGCCGGTATCTGTTTGTCGATTGGGCCATTAGTCACACGTAATCTAGTTCCCAATATTCCAGAGAGTAAGCAGAAAACCAGCACCATATTTGTCATTGTCACTTACCTGGCCACCTCAATCGTGCTGACGCTATTTACGCCTAACTTGATGCTGACGATTATTAACACGGCTTATTACGGGATCACACAATTTTTTCCAGGAATGATGATCATCCTATTTTTTAAGGGCGTAAAAGCAAATGCGGTTGCGTTGGGAATCATCGTGGGGCAAGTGCTGGCTATCTTGATGTATGTCAATAAAATTGATTTGGGCGGTTTCAATATCGGTTTAATTTGTTTGCTAGTTAATATTATTGTTCTCTGCACTGCACATTTTTTGATGAAATTGTGTTCAAAAAGCATGCAAACAGTTTTGCCATAAAGCAGTTTCAGCCATTATTTTTCTGTGGAGTACGGTGTGAGTTTAACTAAAATAAAAAGCCAGAAGATTCAAGTTTTTGTTGCGAAGAAAATTATCACCATGAACCCCGGTCAGCCAGAGGCGACCTGTGTCGCGGTGCGCGAAGGAAAAATTCTTTCTGTTGGCTCACTGGAAGAAGTCGGCCAATGGGGAGAGGTTGAAGTTAATCACGCTTTCCAAGACAAAATTTTAATGCCAGGGTTGGTCGAAGGGCATTGTCATTTAATGGAAGGTGCGATGTGGGATGCGGTCTACGTTGGCTATCACGACAGACGTGGACCGGACGGAAAGTGTTGGAAAGGATTAACCTCCTTAGACCAGGTTATTCGACGTCTGAAACAAGCAGAAGCAGAAATGACAGATGCTTCTACCGAATTGCTGGCGTGGGGATTTGATCCGATTTTCTTTGGCACGGGCCGCCTGTCGGCCAAAGAACTGGATACCGTTTCCGCCATTCGCCCCATTGCGATTTTGCATGCCAGTGTGCATTTAATGAACGTTAATTCGGCGATGTTAGCGGTTGCGGGCCTTGATGAAGATACGGATATTGATGGCATACATAAAGATGCCGCCGGCAAGCCTTCGGGTGAACTGCAAGAATTTGCCGCTATGTTTCCTATCTACCGAATAATCGGCAAGCAACTAGCGATCTCTTCGAGCGAAAAAGAAAGCGCGATCTGGAATTTTGGTAAAGTGGCCCAACTCGCTGGCGTGACCACCGCGACTGATCTCATGAATGACCTGTCGGCGATAGGAGCGGTAAATTTACGCAAGATTACACCGGATGATAATTATCCGATTCGGATTGTCCCGGCTTATGGACCGCAAAGAAGTGCAGAAAATGGCTTAAAAAGATTGCAGGAAGCGATCGCAAAAAATACCGATAAATTGCACTATGGACCGGTGAAAGTGATTGTCGATGGTTCGATTCAGGGATTCACGGCACGCGTCAAATGGCCCGGTTATTTTGACGGTAAGCCAAACGGTTTATGGATTATTCCGCCCAGTCAGTTTGTGGAATTATTTACACCATTCCATCTCAATGGTTTGCAGCTTCATGTGCATACAAACGGTGATGAGGCTGCAGAATTGGTCATCAATGCGTTTGAGGAAATATTAACCAAACATCCTCGCGCTGATCATCGCCATACTCTGCAGCATTGCCAGATGGCCGATACAGCGCAATTGCGCCGCATCGCCGCATTGGGCATGTGTATCAATTTTTTCTCAAACCATATTTATTATTGGGGTGACGCACACTACAATCAGACCATGGGGCCAGACCGCGCCAACAGGATGAACGCCGCAGGTTCCGCGCTGCGACTGGGCATTCCGATTGCGTTCCATTCTGATGCGCCGATTACACAATTGAGCCCGCTTTTTACAGCCTGGTGCGCAGTGCAAAGAAAAACATCTTCCGGTCGTGTGTTGGGCGAAAACGAGCGTATTTCGGTGTCGGCTGCATTGCACGCCATTACGCTGGGTGCGGCCTATACATTGAAGATGGATCACTTGGTCGGCAGTATTGAGGTTGGCAAGTACGCAGATTTTGCAGTGCTGGAACAAGACCCGACGCAAATTGATCCCGATCATTTGAAGGATATTTCTGTATGGGGAACCGTTTTGGGTGGCAAGGTTTTTGAGTCGCCAAAATGATGCCGAGCACCTTCAACCAGCTGAACGCGCTAACCACCAATGTCGATAAATATATGCGTACAGCGATTGACCTGGTCGTGATCGGTGGTTATCTCGGGGCGGGTAAAACAACGTTACTGAATCAAGTTTTATCTGCACGGACCGGAAAAAGAATAGCGGTTCTGGTCAATGATTTTGGCAGCATTAATATTGATGCTGCGCTGATTCGCTCCAAAACGGATGATGTGATCAATCTGGAAAATGGCTGTATTTGCTGCTCCATTGGCGACAGTTTAACCGAAGCGTTAATCGCCATTAGCGCAAGGGAAAATCGGCCAGACATTCTGCTGATCGAGGCAAGTGGCGTCTCCGATCCTGCAAAAATTGCGCAAATTGGGATGTCCGACAAGGCGTTTAGATTATGTGCAATCGCGGTGTTGGTGGATGCTGAAAATAGTGAAAAAACGCTGCACGATCCGTATGTTGGCGACATTGCCCGGCGTCAAATTGCGGGGGCCAGTGTTTTGGTATTGACCAAGCTCGATTTGATTTCTGACGGAAAAAAAATTAGTACCAAAATCCAACTTTCTGCCATCGCTAAAACCAACTATATTATCGATGCAAAGAATGGACAAATTCCGCTTGAATTCCTTTTTGATTCTGCACTGTTGCCAGACGTTAAGTCTGACTTGAACGAGTCGACCACGCCGCCCGCCTTGATGACGTTAGTTGATGAAGATACAAAACACCACTTTGCAATACGCAGCTTTAACTTTAATTCTTCAGCCTGTTTCGATAAAAAAAAGCTAAAACAAATGCTGTCGACGCTATCAGACAAAATACTCCGTGCCAAAGGCATTGTCTGGCTTACCCAAGACACCGTTCCTTACGAGCTGCACGTGGTCGGATCGCGGATCATGCTGATTCCCTTTGCGGGCAAATCTGGGCCAATATCAACGATCGTATTTATTGGCCTTATCAACTCTGCTGATGAGAGACAAATGATCGACGCTTTGCAACAAGCGGTCGGCGCACCGCAACTGTCAAAAGCGAAAGATCCGGTGATCCAGCGATCACCCTTTCTATTGAGGTCACTTGCGTCTAATCGTTAGTTTGCGTTAGTTCGCCTTAATTCGGCATCGAAAAATAAGAAGATAGTGATCGGGGTTTAAGCGGGCAATGAAGTAACGGAAAATACAATTTGCTTCACAGAAAGCAGAATGATGCCCTATACTCGTTGCGTCCCTGATAAAAATGGGACCGAGTTTAGTAGCTCGACCGTAGTAGTGCGCACACACCATGCAAAGTGGTGTGTGTTTTTCATCGTTGCCCGTTTATGGGCGGCAGTGGCAGGGAGGCTTCGGCCTGCCGGGAATCGCTTCTACGCCGGTCTACTAACCTTGCCATTTGTCGCCCACCCGATTTCTAATCGGGATGCGGCGTAACTGAAAAGGAACCAACTATGCTTCGAACCATCACCTCTACCGCATCTTCTTTAGCATTCTGCAAATACCTCACGATCCAAGTCATCACGGAAGCGCAGCCATGAGCATGCCGCCACCGCCAGAACCAGAAGCATTCCATCAGCCTTTTTCATGGCTTCCTTTGCATTATCAGACTGACCAATGCGCGCAATTTTATGCGCTTACGGTAGATGTCTGCTACGGGATAAAGACATGTATGGAGCTGGTCCACGTAAGCAACGCGGACCGCGGCACTGACGTCAAGCCGACGCTGGATATCATCGATACCGAGCGCTTGCTGCGCCTTGCATTAACGTCCGCGCAGATGCTGGCAGAGACTGCCGAGCATCGTATCGATAAACTGGATCGCCACGTCAGGATCGGGCCGATATCGGCACTCTGATTCTGCCTGATTTGAATGCGGTTCTTTTTTTTATTAATTTATGCGATGCTTGATTGGTGGAAAGGTGGCAAGGTAACGGCGGCGCACGGGCAGATTTGATTTCCACGTTTCATGTGGTCGCGCGCAAAAAACGTCGCGTCAGAAGCGTAGAAATCTTAATCGATTATTGTGTGACCCACAGCACACTATGTTTGCGTCTTCCAACAGGTAAATTGTCAGTCTTCTTCGAACGCATAACATCGTAATGCGTTATAGTCCGTGGCTAATAAAGAGCACTATTCAATTAACCAATAAAAAATCAGGAGATAAGATATGGCGAAGCTTTTTGTAACATATCAGCAGCCGACCGACACCAAAGCATTCGATGCGCATTATGCTGAGAAACACGTGCCTTTGGTCAAGGCGATACCGGGTTTGCGTGGCTTCGAATTATCCAGCGGTGATGTGATGGGTATGGCTGGCAAGCATGCCTTCTATCTGGTGGCGGTTTTGGAGTTTGATTCCGTTGCGGCCATTCAGGCGGCTCTGGCTACACCAGAAGGGCAAGCGGCAGCGGGCGATTTGGCTAACTTTGCCGGCGCTGGTGTGGATTTGTTGATGAGTGAAACCAAGATAATAGTGTAAAACAATGGCAGCATTTGCGACGGCCATAGCGCACAAAATTCTGGTGGCGTGCGCGCCACAAATGCTGTCAGTCCGGTACTAAACTACACTCGCTGCTTGTGCAGGCTTGCCGACTCAGTTCGGCGATCTGCTTCGAAACCTTAATGGCGCTATTGCATATTAGTTCTGGCGTGGTTGGCTCTGGGGCTTCACTATTGTCGCGTTTGTTGGTCCAACCTAAGCATTCGGCGCGCGCTGCATCAAGTTCAGAATATATTTTTTGGCGACGAATAAGGCGCGGTATTCTATATTTGATGGGGATGTCATCACGGCACGCTTTTTGCGGCTATGATCTATCTATTAGTTATTTTGTAGTGTCTTGTTGCTGATATTCAAGTCGGGTTATTTTTTTGTTGCGCTTGTTGTTGTTTTGCCAATAAAGGACTGTATCCGTTGCGGGTATGGCGCTCATCATGAAACTATCCTGCTTTATCAGCACCCACACCGAGCAAATCATTAAGGAGTGGGAATCTATCGCACGGACACTCGGTGCTCCTGCTAACCAACTTTCAACCACCGCGCTACGCGATCATATAAAGAAAATTCTTCAAGAAATTGCCTCCGATATTGTCATTACACCAAGTCCCCAGCAACAAAATCAGAAACTGGAAGGCGTTACCCTGCGCATTATGGATGATGAAAGCGCGGCGGCGACGCATGGTCTGCTGCGTCAACTGAGTGGATTCTCTTTGACGCAGCTCACTGCCGAATATCGTGCATTAAGAGCGATTGTGCTGCGTTTATGGTTGCCACAAATTGGTCAAATTTCAGAGGAGACGACCTATGATATGGTGCGTTTTAATGAGGCAATAGATCAGGCATTGGCGGAGTCGGTGACTACTTATTCGGATCAGGAAACACGTACCCGAGACACCTTTCTGGCAATTCTCGGACACGATTTAAGGAGTCCGCTTGCCACCATGGCAATGGCTGGCGACTCGTTGTCACGTTTGCGGGAGCAGAAGGATAGTGTTCGACTGATCGGAGCGCGAGTAGTCAGAAGTGCCGCTACCATGAATGCAATGGTGAATGATTTATTAGAGTACGCAAGAACGCAGCTTGGTGGAAAAATGCCAATGGTTAGGGAGGAGGTTAATGTCAAAGAAATTTGTCAGGCTGCGCTAGAGGATGCCAGTGCAGCACATCCCGATTGCAAATTTACGCTGGATACGGCGGGTGATCTGATTGATTGTTTTGATAGCGATCGATTGCAGCAGGTTTTTTCTAATTTGTTGAATAATGCAGCGCAGTATCGCACTACCGAACAGCCAGTGACAATTTGCGCGACAGGCGAACGGGAGGCGATCATCGTGACAGTGAAGAATCTCGGCCCCGTCATACCCACCGAGTCGTTGGTGGCTATTTTTACGCCGTTGGTCCAACTCAACGTAGACGGGCAAGGGCATAGCCGCCCATCGACCAGCCTGGGCTTGGGTTTGTTTATCGCGCGCCAAATTACTGAGGCACACGGAGGAACGATAACGGTCGAGTCAAACGAAAGTGCGGGTACGGTATTTACGGTGAAACTTCCGCGACAGAAGGCGATTCAATAACCATCCAATAACCATGCGATTGCCGATTTGGTGGCCGATGGGAAGTAGTTTTTAGGGTGAGTTTTGATGGATATAAAGAGGTCATCAATTTTGCAGTGACGCCTTGGATGTGATGTCTTCAGCAGTGACGCTAGCGTATTGCCCCTGGCCTTGTTTGGTTTTTTTGCGCCGCAAGTTATCTATAAATACTTCTGATATGATTACCGATCAATGGCGTGAGCAGTGATGCTGGCGCTGTTTTGGTATATCCAATACTCAATACCCGCATCAATACAGAACATACAACACAGAATTCACGCGTCTCAGGCGCTATTTTCTAATTTTAAATTAAAAGGAAACCACGATGAACGGACACTGGATCGATATCCCGACCGCAGGCGCAACCGGATTTAGCGGCTATCTCACTTTGCCGCCGACCGGCAAAGGCCCAGGTATTGTTCTTTTGCAAGAAATCTGGGGCGTCAATGAGCATATCCGCACCGTTGCAGATCAATACGCTTTGGCGGGTTATGTTGTATTGGCACCCGACGTGTTTTGGCGCATGTCGCCGCGCGTCGATTTAGCCTACGACGAAAGCGGTACCGAGCAAGCGTTCGGGTTCTATCAGAAAATTGATGCTGATCAGGCGGCGAAAGATGTCGCCGACGCCGTTGCAACGTTGCGCAAGCTACCTGAGTTGAGTGGCAAAGTCGCGACGCTTGGCTTTTGTTTTGGTGGGCAGCTTGCCTTCCGCGCCGCGGCGCTAAGTAATGCCGATGCGGCTGTCTGCTTTTATGGCGGCGGCATTGATCAGCATCTGGACATCGCTGACCAGATCAAACAGCCAATCTTATTTCACTACGCGGCCGATGACGCACACATCACACAGGGCAACGTGGCAGCCGTAAAAGTGGCATTTGCAGGGAAAGCAAATGCCACCTTCCACGACTATCCGAATACCGATCATGGGTTCAATTGCTGGGGGCGTCCGGCCATGTATAACCAGCGTGCTGCTGCGTTGGCAGAAGGTCGCACATTGACTTTCTTAGCCGAAAATCTGTAACCAGTAATCTGTCATGCATGCGATCAGCATGCATGACTGCTATCCTGAACATACCATCGGTCTGAGTTTGTTTAATTAATACATTAATACATTAATACATCAATACATCATTGATGCTTCATGAAGTGATCGATGGTCGTATTAACCCAAAGCCACACATCATCCAAAATACGTGACACAAAATTGGCTTGCTCTACACTCGCCAATGCAACAATGGCGTGAGTCAGTACAACATTTTCGCCTACTTGTACTTTAAGCTGACCTAGTTTGTTGCCTTCGGCGATCGGTGCAAGCAGCGGATTGTTGAGCTCGATCGTCTGCTTTATTTTGCTAGCTTGACCCTTGGGGACCGTGACATACAAGTCTTCAAGAAAACCCCCTTTTAGTTCTCTCTGTTTGCCTTTCCATACCTTCGGCGTCACAACTACTTCGCCGTGTGAATACAACTTTACCGTGTCAAAATTCTGATAACCCCATTGCAACAGTTTGTGGCTTTCTTGCGCGCGCGCATTGCCGGACGGCGCACCCAATACGACGGCGATAAGACGTCTGGTGCCGGTGCCATTGGGACGGTTGGCAGAAGCAATGAGGCTATAGCCGGAAGCGGCCGTGTGGCCGGTTTTTATGCCGTCAATGTTGGCATCTGTCGACAGCAATTGATTCCGGTTCTGCTGCGTAATTTTGTTATAGGTGAACGATTTAATTGCGTAAATTTTGTAGCATTCTGGAAAGTCCTCAACCACGTGCGTTGCAAGGGTAGCCAGATCGCGTGCCGTTGAATAATTTTCAGGATCTGGCAGTCCATGGGAGTTGGCAAAGTGCGTGTCTTTTAAGCCCCATATGCGCGCAGTGTTATTCATCTGGGCGACAAAAGTTTCTTCCGTGCCAGAAATGGTTTCTGCCATGGCAACTGCAGCATCGTTGCCGGACTGTACGATAAGGCCATACAGTAAATCCTGAACGCTGACCGGTTTGTCGGGTTGGATAAACATCCTCGATCCTTCATGATCAACTTTCCATGCGCGGGTCGATACATTGACCATTTGCTGCGGGTTGAGCTTTTTTTCTTCTATTGCTGCACAGGCCAGATAGCCGGTCATTAGTTTTACTAACGATGCTGGCTCTACCCGAACATCGGCATCGTGTGAGGCTAAAACATGGTCACTATTGGTGTCGAGCAATAACCATGATTTAGCCGTTAAAAGTGGTTCTGTCGAGGTTTGGGCGAAAGGCGCTGCAACCATAAGACAATTCAGGATCAGGATCGCCGAGATCTTTTTCATTTTTTCCTCCGTGCTAGCTGAAGCATGGTGAGAAGACGGGGTGTTACGAGATGGGATGTTTTTTTGTTAATATTTAAATAATGCCCGAAAAGTCAGATGGTAGCTAGCGCGATGAGATATTTGTAAGGAGTGTTTTGCTGCATGGTAGGGCGAATGGGTGGCGGAAATTACCTAATTTTTTTTGTAAATTTATCGGATATTAGCTGGGTAATGATGTATAAAAGCGACGGCGCTGTGAATCTTATCAATCTACTAAATATGTTTCATTTCATGGTTCATTTTTAGTCTACCTTCAGAGAAAATAATGGAAGAAGAATACGAAGTGCCAAGTCCTCATGAGCACGCAATTGAAGAGGCTGTAGAAAAAGAACGCGATGGTTTGGCGCAAAAAGTCGCCCTGATGACAGCCATTTTGGCGACCATCGGCGCGCTGGTGAGTTATCAAAGTGGTGCGGCGCAAAACGAAGCGATGTTTTTAAAGAATCAAAGCATCCTGAAGCAGGCTGAGGCTAGTGATCAGTGGGCTTTCTATCAATCAAAGTCGACTAAAAGCCATCTGGACGAAGCAGTTGCCACACTGACAGAAAATCCAGAATTGAAAGCCCGTTATCTGGCAGATCGCGATAAACAGGATCGCCAGAAAGCAGCTATTAAAATCGAAGCGGAGAGCCTTCAGGCAGAGTCACGCAAACTTGGTGAGGAGTCGGAAGCAAAGCTGAGGCCGCATGAGCGATTGGCACTTGGGATGACGTTCATTCAAATTGCGGTGGCGTTGGCGGCAATTACCGTGCTGACCAGAAAGCGCTGGTTGATTTGGGGTTCCGTGATATCCGCAGGAGTGGGAATTATTTGCTCTGCTACGGCTTTTTTATACTAAACGACAACTAGCCGCCAATCAATTGCCGATGTTTGATTTCCTCTATTCTGAGGAGTTTTTATACCTTAAGGTAACGCATACTATCGAATAGTATTCAATAGTAGCGTCAATGATCGGAACGGGCTGACAGAGATGTCTAGATTGTAAAAAAGCAAAAGCGATGCATCCGCATCGCTTGTAAGTGTTTCAAGGAACGAGCCCGCACAGATAATATGCGGGCTTGTTTGTTTGGTCAGAGGTAACCCAGACGGTTCTCAAACACAAATTGGGTGCGTATTGAAAGAGCGTTATCGTTGATCAAAAGTTGGATTAAACGCCTGTCAGAGATGCGTTTGCTCACCATCAAATTCGGAATATTCTTTCGTTAGTGTGAACGATTTCAAATTTCGTTTCTGATAATTGATGCAGGTGTCGCCCGTCAGACAATTGATAGCTTTTGGGGCCTGGTAACTCGTTGATTTCACCGCTGGTTGTCGCTGCGGTAATCGGATCGTGATACACGTGCACGTGATAACTGCTGCCGGATGCGCCTTTGGCGTCAAATTTATCTACCAAATCCATGGGAGTCTCCTGTTGGTCGCGGATTGAATATCCATAGTAACAATAGCAGATTTGAATAAATTTCTGGCGCTCTTTTACAAAGGGCGCAATATTATTTTACTTCTTTCAGAAAAATATGTGTCGACGGACTTTTTTTTGGTCGCACCTTGGTGCAACTAACAGGCGAGCACTCTCTTTATAAAAGCAAAAGCCCAGCGTGCTAGCTGGGCTTGGTATTGCGACATCAAACGTAAGTCAGAACAATCTTGACTACGCCTTTTTTGAATAAGCGCTACACCAACCATTTGCTGCTACTACTTTGCCAGCAAAAAGTGGGCATCCACCCGTTGCATCGCTAGCTTTACCTTGAAATAATTGGCAATTGTTGCATTGCTGGGCTGGCAAGTGATTCGGATATTTAACTTTGTCAACTTTAGTCGAGTCATGGTTGTAACCCAGAGCCACCGCTTGCGGATCTTTGTCATCGACTTTTGCTGCTTGCGCACGTGCATTGAGAGAGAGGCCTATTGCAGATGCTGCTGCTATATGAGATAAGTTTTTCAAAAATATTCTACGATTACTCATGTGGACTCCTTATTTGGGCTATTTTTACGGTACCTCTACCGTGGAGTCGAATCGTAGCACGGGCATATAAAACGCGTATATTTTTGCCTATATATAGGTCATTCGGATTGATAAGGTTAATTGTTAATTAAGTATTTGACGCATCAACATGATTTGTCATTTTTTTGTTTTCAATTTTTTTGCTACTGCACAACAATTTCAGGGTGGCGTCAGGTGGATTGCTTATTTACCATGCGGTTAGTACGTAAATACATTCATTTCGTACGAAAAGCCACGAGCAAACTACCCTATGCAGTCTTCAGTTTGCTAAACTCCCCGCTTTATAGAAGGAACGCGCATGACCGACGCTAACACACCTGCACCTATTCCAGATATGCCGACAGATAGTTTGAATCCAGAATTCGTTGGCGTCTGCCGCGATATCGGCTACGAAGTCGGGCTATCACTCAAGCCTGAACGCAAGGCGCAGCTTTTTACCGCTTTAGCCGACTTGAACGAACTTGCACTCGAATTGCGTAGCAGTACCGACAATCCGAGTTTGAATGGTTTTTTGGATGGTGTAATCACGGCGCTAGAAGAGTGATCAAGTTTTATTAATAACAATTGGGTCGAGGGCTATAAGGCGGATATGGGTGTTATAAAAACTAAAGGCAATGCGACAAACGATGTCGACAGCTGCCACCAGGGTGGGACAAACGGAGCGGTCATTGGCGTGGATATGGTTGGGGGAAGCGCATCGTCCGAAGTGAAAATATGCGCGGGACAGTTGGCCGATCAACAGATCCCAAAAATGGATGACGCAGCCTCTGCAAAAGACCGCGAGTGGGAGCGCCGCAAGTGGATTTGGCAAATGGGGACCATTGTATTGATGGGCTTCAGCGGACTTTTGCTAAACGCGATAATAAAACCTTTTGCGACCCCGAAGTCTGCCGCGACGCTCTCTGTTGAAGCTTACTGCAAGGAAGATGGACGAGTCTATTCGGTCTCTCCGGATCTGACGGCCAATTCACTTGAGCGTGCATGTTCGGTCAGGCAGGGCATGGATTCGTCGGCGCGCATTTCGCCCTCGGAATAGTCGGCGCAGGGATGCATCAGGTCACTTTACGGCAATCGATTGGCCCAACTAAATGAACGAAGCCGCATATTCGAGGTCAAGTATCGGTCTAATCGATGGGGCGCAGGGTAATGGTGGGAATGAGGTTATTCCTATCGGATTCTGAACTCGCGAATCCGTGAAATGGAATGAGAATGCAAAAAATTCGTTTGGTAATACTAGCAGTCCTGATCGTCATGCTTGCGGCATGCAGCACAACCGGCGGCGGTCAGACCGGCGCATCCACGCCGAGCGGGCCAGGATATTACACAGTACAAAAGGGTGATACGTTGTACGCCATCGGCCGCAAGTTTGGACAAGATCATCGCAGTATCGCTTCCTGGAATAAGCTGGAAAATGCAAACGGTATCGAAGTAGGACAAGTGCTTCGGGTCGCACCGCCTGGCGCAACTGCGGATGCTGGCGTAAAAAATACTGATCGTATTGGTAAGGCGCCCGCACCGACGTCAGTGCCACCATCTGGAAGCGGTGAGGAAAGCAAAATTGATTGGCTGTGGCCAACAGAAGGGTCGAAAACAAGCAGCTTTTCGTCGAAGAAAAAAGGAATTGAAATTGCAGGAACAAGCGGGCAGCCAATTCTGGCAGCGGCAAGTGGCAAGGTAATGTATGCGGGAGCAGGGATTCGTGGTTATGGTAATTTGCTGATCATAAAGCATACCGGCAACCTGTTGTCCGTGTACGCGCATAATAAGACTATTCTTATTAAAGAAGGCCAGATGGTCACCAGAGGTCAGAAGATCGCTGAAATGGGCAAATCGGATAGTAGTACCGTTAAGCTATACTTTGAAATCCGTCGTGATGGTAAACCGATTGATCCTTCTGCCTTGTTCCCCGGGCATTAGCCAATCTGATAGCCTGTTGACGCGTTTTATTCTGGAATGCGTTGATGGGGTGAGTTGCAGCTAAACGGCGCTAAAAGTTGAAATCGTTGTGTAGAAATCGTCTTAAGCTCATGACGATGGTGGGCAGGTTTAGTAGAGAATCAGGGCGGCACGATAAAAAATAGAAGAAGTTATAAAAAAGACGCAAAAAAGCGCCTAAAGCAACAGTGACGATGGTGCGAGAAAGAAATTACGCACGGGTAGCATATAATCATATACGGTATTAATATTGTCGGCAAAACGCAATTAAGCAAGAAGCAATCACTTTTCTGTATGGGTGTGTAAGAGCAATGAAAGTTTATAATTTGGGTTGCGAACAGCAGCATCGCTTTGAAGGATGGTTTTCTTCAGAGGAAGATTTTCTATCGCAATCTGATCGTCATTTGATTACCTGCCCGACTTGTGACAGTCCGCAGGTGTATAAATTGCCATCAGCTCCACATCTGAATCTCTCTCACGCCACGGCTTCAACATCGGCATCATCCTCGGCATCGGCATCGACATCAACATCAGCGAAAGCGCAAGATACGCGCAGCGATTTGGCGATCAGGCAGGAATCAGCATTGTTTGAAATGGCACACTACATGTTAAAAAATACCGAAGATGTTGGTGAGCGCTTTACAGAAGAGGCGCGGCGTATTCATTACAATGAAGTTCCCAGTCATGCGATACGGGGAGTCGCCAGCCCCACTCAGCGAGAAGAATTGGCAGAGGAAGGGATTGATTTCGTGGAGCTGGCGTTGCCGGCACGATTCAAGGAGTCGTTGCAGTAGCGTCAGATCGCGGCAATTCAGATTAGTAGAAAATGAATAGCGGGTGTTAGCGTCAACACGTTGCTCTAAAAAGCATGTCGACGGAGTTAACTTCGATCCCGTAAAATGCGGGTAACGCCATGAATTCTACGGACGTTGCGCATCAGACGCGCCAGATGAACGCGGTCTTCGATCTGGATAGTAAAGACCAGTTGCGTCATCAGTAAATCTTTATCGTCATCCATATTGACGTATGTGATGTTGGCGTCGGACTCACCGATGTCAGCCGCGACTCTTGCCAAAATCCCTTTGCCGTTATGTACCAGTACTTTTACGCGACAATCAAAACGTCGGTTTAAGTCATGCGCCCAACGTACTTCAATCCATCGCTCTGGATCTTTACTGCGTTGACGTTTCGCTACATTGCAATCTTCGGTATGTACTACCAAGCCCTGATCGCGCTTGAGTTGGCCGATGAGCATGTCACCCGGAATAGGCAGGCAACAAGCCGATAATTGAATCGATACACCTTCGCTGCCAGTGATGACCACCGGTTCGGCTTTGAGCGGTATTGCTAAGCCTTCCATGTCTAATAACGGCAACGAAATTGGCTGGTTTTCCAGCAATCCCATGATGTGCCGAGCGACCAGAGCTGCCATGCGTTTGCCGACCCCGATATCGGCATAAATCTCTTCCATTGAATTCGCGCTGGATTCGTTGAGCAGTCGTTCAACCACGACTGGCGCCAAGGCGGGGTTCAGATTGAGTGTTGCCAGCGCTTGCGATAACAGGCGCTTACCGAGATCAATCGACTCATTTAAATTGCTGGTACGCAGATGATGACGGATCGCGGATCGCGCTTTGCCAGTACGAACAAAGCTGAGCCAGTTAGGACTCGGGCGTGAACTGCTGGAGGTGATGATTTCGACGATATCGCCATTGTGCAGTTCTGAACGTAGCGGAGCGGGTTCATGATTGATCTTGGCGGCAACGGTCTGATCGCCCACGTCGGTATGAATCGTATAGGCAAAATCGAGTGCAGTGGCGCCGCGTGGCAATGCGATGATCTTCGACTTTGGCGTAAACACGTAAACAGAATCAGGGAACAGGTCGACTTTGACGTGTTCCAGAAACTCAGCTGAGTCGCCGGTTTGTTTCTGGATGTCGAGCAGCGACTGCAACCACGCATGCGTACGTTGCTGTAACTCGCTTAAATCGCCATCTTCATCTTTGTATAACCAATGCGCAGCAACGCCGGACTCCGCCACGCGATGCATATCTTGCGTTCTGATCTGAAACTCAACCGGCGTTCCGTAAGGGCCAATCAGCGTTGTGTGCAGCGACTGATAACCGTTGAGTTTAGGGATCGCAATGTAATCCTTGAATTTGCCGGGCATCGGCTTGTACAGCGCGTGCAATGTACCCAGCGCGACGTAGCAATTGGCGAACGTATCAACGACAATCCGGAAACCGTACACGTCTAACACTTGGGAAAATGACAGATGCTTATTCCGCATTTTGCGATAGATGCCGTAAAGCGTTTTTTCGCGGCCATCTATTTGCGTCGGAATACCCGTAGCAAGCAAGGTGGTATTGACCGAATCAAGAATTTTGCTGACAACTTCGCGTCGATTTCCGCGTGCTGCGCGGACTGCTTTCTGTAGCGTGCGGTGGCGCAGCGGGTGTAAATGTGAAAACGACAGTTCTTGCAACTCGCGATAAATATTGTTCAGACCAAGCCGATGCGCAATCGGTACATACACTTCCATCGTCTCGCGCGCGATACGGCGTTTTTTCTCTGGAACCATGACACCGAGCGTGCGCATATTGTGCAGACGATCCGCCAGCTTGATCAGAATTACGCGGACATCCCGCGCCATCGCCAATAACATTTTGCGGAAATTTTCCGCTTGTGCTTCGATTTGGCTTTGAAATTCAATTTTATCGAGTTTGGAAAGACCATCGACCAGACTAGCCACCGGCGCGCCAAAGCGTTCGATCAACTCATCTTTTTTGACGTCCTGGTCTTCCATTACATCGTGCAGAAGTGCAGCCATGATCGCTTGCGCGTCAAGCTTCCAATCGGCGCAAATTTCGGCGACGGCAATTGGATGCGAAATGTAGGGTTCACCTGATTTACGCATCTGCCCCAGATGCATTTCATCTGAAAAGCGATACGCTTCCTTGACCTTCTTTAATTCGGAAGGGCTAAGGTATTCAGCGAGTTTGGTAGTCAGGTGGGTGATCGATGCAACGCCGATTTTGGACATTGGCTGATCAGTGGATGTTTCAGTTGGTGCAGTTTTGACAGCACGAGGCAATACAGCTCGTTTTACAGGAGCGGCTGATGGTAAGGTCGAATCTGGAGGAGTCAGGTTCATACTATTTATACACCAGCCGCAGTACGTGGACGATTAACCCGGCACTTTCTTAAGCATTTCGATACCAACTTTGCCAGCAGCGATTTCACGCAGGGCAATAACAGTTGGCTTGTCTTTCGCATCAACCTTAGGTGTGTGACCTTGTAAAAGCTGACGTGCGCGGTATGTTGCGGAAAGAGTCAATTGAAAACGGTTAGGGATGTGCTTGATGCAATCTTCAATGGTAATGCGGGCCATATGTTCTCCGAAAAAACAGGGTCATTGTCGCTCTTGCATCAACGCCGTTTGAGCGTCGTTGTCGTCAAGATTAACGTGGTGTCAACTTAGGTTGGCATGAATGCCAAGTTGCGCAAATAAGGATGCGTTACGAACTGCTTGTTGCGCGAAGCGACATCGTGTCGCTTTGACAATAGCAGTTAGTTCCGACAAAGCAGTAGCAAATTCTTGGTTGATAATAACATATTCGGACTCAGGCGCATGCGCGATTTCCCCGCCAGCGGCCAGAATTCTGCGGGTTATCACCTGTGGCTCGTCCTGTCCGCGTTTTTTGAGACGATCTTCCAACGCAGCGATGGACGGCGGCAAGATAAAAATACCAACAACGTGGGGAAATTGCTTTTTAACCTGTTGCGCGCCTTGCCAGTCGATTTCTAGCAAAACGTCCGTTCCGGCTTGCATTTGTTCGGCAATCGCCAGGCGGGAAGTGCCGTAATAGTTGCCATGCACTTCGGCCCATTCCAGAAACTCACCTTGCTTATGACGCGCTCGGAAGTCTTCCACTGAAGTGAAATGATATTCTCGTCCGTTTTTCTCTTTAGTGCGTGGCGGTCGGGTCGTATAAGAAATCGACAGCTTAATCGCGGGCTCTTGCGCCAGCAACGCATTTACCAGCGTCGATTTGCCCGCACCAGACGGGGCGACCACCATAAATAAGCTTCCAGACATTGGGTGTTCGTCGGGCATGGCAGCTACGTTCAGGTGTTCGTTCGGCGATAGAGGTAACAGTGGCGGCGTCATAGCGGTCAACTTATTCGTAAAAAAGGGTGGCTTGCCATTGTGCGCAGACGTGAGATCAAAGTGAGATCAAATAAGGCATCAACGCCTGAGTGCATGGCTTGCTGATAGAGCAGCATTGTATCAGTGCAGATGACGTGTTGCAGGGAGGATAGTGTGGAGTGCGCGTTATAAATGTGGCAAAAGCGTAGTAAACCCGTGGATAGTGCGCAAATTTTTCTTTTGAGAAATGTAAAAGCATCTAGCCTGAATGGAATTGATTTTTTGTCCAAGACTTTCTTCCGACGAAAAGCTATGAATGTAATCGCTTGTCAATTTATGTGGCGAATCAGGCAATTACCATCTTTAGGAATGAAAGCACGGGTCAAGTGACGGTTTTGGTCATGTAAAATGATGAAACAGACGAATTTTGTCGATACTTACGTAGTAAAAAACGCGCTTGTCCTTGGCCTTTACTAGGGCGGTTAGCAGAAAAGCAGAGCTGGCACGGTCCATGCTCTATCGTCTGTAGAAGTTCAACTGAATCTAGAGGGAGTTTACTACATGAATATGTCTATTCGTCGCTTGTCGACTAAAGCACAAAAAGGTTTCACGCTGATTGAGTTGATGATCGTTGTTGCGATTATCGGTATTTTGGCTGCGATTGCATTGCCAGCTTATCAAGATTACATCGTCCGTACACGGGTTACTGAAGGTTTGGCATTGGCCGAAAGTGCCAAGCTCGCCATTGCAACCGAAGGTGCAACATCCGCCGCTGATCTGGTGACCGCAAGGGCAACTTGGAATGCGCAAGCAGGTGCTACTGGTGCGAACAGCAAATACGTTAATTCGGTTCAGATTGCTGCAAATGGAGAGATCACGATTGTTTATAATGCTGCATCAGTGGGTGTGGGTGCGGCAGCGAATACGATTGTATTGGGACCATATGTCCGCACAGCCGCTGCCGGTGCTTCAGTCAAGCTGGCTGCAGCGCAAGCTGCGGGAACGACTGGCGCGCTTGACTGGGGTTGCGCATCTGCGACTCAAGCAACAGCAACAGCTCAAAACATGCTGACTGTTACTGCTGGGACATTGCTGGCTAAGTACGCTCCAGCTTCCTGCCGCTAACAGGCTTAGTTGTAACGTAAGTCAAAAAAAGATGCTTCGGCATCTTTTTTACATTTCAGAGCGTAATTTGATCAATAGTCTACTTTCTTTACTTATACGCATCGGCGATGCTCGGATATTGTTGCTCTCTTGGCTATTGGGATGACCAAATTCGGTATCGTAGTGCTATTAATTCTCCTGAGCGGTGATTATAGTTAGCAATTGTCAATTCAAGCGCGATTCAGCGGTGATGCCTAATCGGCAGCTATAATACTGCCCAATCGATGAGGATTTGGTTAAGGGGCTTGTTAATGCGCTTAGCCATCCAATCTCCCTCTGCATTTTTTGCTAGCACATACAACTACATAGACCCTATGCAATACGTTTCCACGCGCGGCCACGCTACGGCACAATCTTTTTCGCACATTTTGCTGGGCGGTCTTGCACCGGACGGTGGGCTATATTTGCCCGCAGAATATCCGCAGGTGAGCGCTGCCGAGCTCAATCATTGGCGCACATTGTCATACGCGGACCTCGCTTTTGAGGTGCTGCGGAAATTTGCGACTGATATTCCGGAAGCGGATTTGAAGGCGTTGACGCATAAAACCTATACCGGTGCGGTCTATCGCAACGGTCGTGCAGGTGAAAATGCTGAAGAAATCACGCCTTTGCGCGTGTTGGAAGAAACCGACGGCTGCAAACTTGTTCTGCAAGCGCTATCCAATGGACCGACGCTGGCGTTCAAGGATATGGCGATGCAGTTGCTGGGTAACCTGTTTGAATACACCTTGGCCAAGGACGATGCGGCGTTGAATATTTTTGGCGCGACGTCGGGTGATACGGGTAGCGCGGCTGAGTACGCAATGCGTGGCAAAAAGGGCATCCGCGTGTTTATGCTGTCACCACATAAAAAGATGAGCGCATTTCAGTCTGCGCAAATGTTTAGCCTGCAAGATCCGAATATTTTTAATATCGCAGTCGAAGGTGTATTCGATGATTGTCAGGATATGGTCAAAGCCGTGTCTAACGATCACGCGTTCAAAGCAGCGCAAAAAATCGGCACCGTTAATTCGATCAACTGGGCACGCGTCGTCGCGCAGGTGGTGTACTACTTCCGTGGTTATTTGAGCGCCACGACCAGCAACGACCAAAAAGTGTCATTCACCGTGCCTTCAGGTAATTTTGGTAATATCTGCGCCGGACATATTGCGCGCATGATGGGGTTGCCAATTGATAAGTTGGTGGCTGCGACCAATGAGAATGATGTGTTGGACGAGTTTTTCCGCACCGGTATTTACCGCGTTCGCAAATCAGCCGAAACGTACCACACCAGCAGCCCGAGCATGGATATCAGCAAAGCGTCGAATTTTGAACGTTTTGTGTATGATTTGCTGGGTCGCGATCATGCGCGTCTGAGTGCGTTGTTTCATAAAGTTGAGACGCAGGGTGGCTTTGATTTGTCGGGCAATCCCGGTAGTGATGGCGATGAGTTCCGTAAAATTGCCGAGTATGGTTTCCAGTCAGGCAAGTCGACGCATCAGGATCGTTTGGATACGATTCGAGATGTTGAGAAGCGGTATGGGATTACTATTGATACGCATACTGCGGATGGCGTGAAAGTCGCACGCGATTACATGACGCCGGGTGTGACGATGATTGTGTTGGAGACTGCGTTGCCAGCGAAATTTAATGAAACGATTCGTGAGGCTTTGGGGCGAGATGCAGAGCGGCCTGATGGGTTTGAGAATATTGAGGCGCTGCCGCAGCGGTTTGATGTGATGGCGGCGGATGTTGGGGTGGTTAAGGGGTATATTGCTGGGCATACGGGGTTGTAAATGAATGTTTGGTTTGGTTTGGTTTGGTTTGGTTGAGTTTGGGCTTGGGTTTGGACGTCGTTACTTAATACGGTTACTGCTCCGTGGGGGCTTTGTCGGGGGTGGCCCGACAGCCAGTCACTTTTTCTTGCTTGGCTCGGCGCCCCCCGCCAAGAAAACGTAACCAAAAAGAAGGCGACCGCAACTGACGCTGCCC
>NZ_JASJXA010000053.1:0-19310 GCF_035018905.1 Glaciimonas sp. Gout2
CATAAATAATAATTATATACAAATCTTTTACAGCTATCGCCTCAAACGAATAATAGGGTTTTCTAAAGAAGAAAAATGCTGTCGGAAAACTAATTATAAGAAGACCTGTTGAATGCCAGAACCCAAAAAAACATGCCATAACAATACAGTTTATGGCAAAAAACAACATAGACATTGATTCATCCAATATTGAATTCAGCACATATCGCAAACAAAATGTTAAAGCGAATCCTAATAAACAGATTCCTATCGAATTAAGACCACTTTGCTTCCAGGTTCTACTATTTTTTAATTTCATTGCAGTTTTCAGATAAAGAATAACAGGTCAGTAATAGCGAGAAATCGGCCAACGATCTCAGCCTTTATCCACGACGATCTTTTAACGGTGATTTATGCTGCAATTCCCTATAAGAAATATCTTTTAAGTGCATTTCTATATTTTTTTGTATGAACTGAACTGTTTCATTCGTCACAATTTCTCGCTCGTTATCGACAGTAATAATATGATAACAATCGCCTAACCAAATGACTTTTCGCATCTCGGAACTGACATGCTCCAAAATTAACTCGGGATTTTTAGGTGATGCGGTTTCATCATCGATTGCATGAATAACTAAAATATTCGTTTTAACTTGTTTGAGCGAAGAACGCACATATGCCATCATTTGATGCGCCCCACGAAGTTGTCGCGCCGGAATTGCAGCCGCTCCCACTGCAGCGACCCCATCTTTTTTGAGAGCATTAGCAACTCTTCTGCGCATATCAAAGTTCTTTATTCCAAATGGCTCGCCCTCTTTATGAGACCAATTTTTATAGCCCAAAAAGAAAGGTATCTGCATTAAATGTTGATACCAGGGTATTGACCATCCGTCATATCGCAAAACAGGAGACAACGCTACTATAGCAATCGCCTCACTGCTGCGAGACGCAACTGCCAAAGCCAATGTTGCCCCCATACTCAAGCCGCAGATAGACACTGTTTTAAAATTCATTTTCAAACGAGAAATCTCGCTATCCACCACTGCACACCAATCTTCCCAGTGCGGGGTAATTGTTGAATCAACGTGTCCTGCGGAATAATTAGGTATCAACAACTCAATGACTGCGCAGCCACTTTTTCGTAATGCCTTAGGTATAGACCCCATTTCAAGCGACGAACCGCATAATCCGTGCAATAAAATGACTGCATGGGTGATGGGTTGTTCATTGTGCATTTTTGAATCCATAGGAGATATTAAGCATTGCTTTAGAGTAACTCAAAACGACAACTTGTGAAGTTCACTTTGGGAAAACGCATCCCAATCAAGCTTTTAAAGAGGCAAATAGATCAATTGGTCATTTACAAATCGTTTCACACACTAGCATCAGCCAAGATTGTAGTCGATGCTCGTCTTATTGAAGCAAATACCGCTTAACAAATTATATTTTTAACAATTATGCCAGTAACTATCAGGACTGGCTTAACGGACACCACTGATAAGGATATTCGGCATCGCCAATGTATGCCCGATATGGCTTGCACAAGGATGCATTGATAAAGAAGCCATTTTGGGTTAGCCCTTTTTCTACGCTGGCAATGAACACCTTATTCTTGCCTTCAACATCCACAATATCGGAAGCTAGTACCTGGATCGCGCATTGTGCATTGTCAACGGGAGCATCCAACATGCTGACGCTAGCATGAAGCTTTAGACGCGTGATTATCCAGCGTAATCCCTCGCAACCACTTTTGGTTGATGTAACTCCTAAGCCAGACGCGATTTCACGGATTTTGGTGATCTGCGCTATCCGACTGGATTGTTTTTCGCCTTGGACAATGGCGAAAATAGGACCACCGCGTTTATTTACAATCTCATGAATACGGTTAACATAAGCCGGCATTGCTCCCGGAAAATTACCTTCTATCTGCGTAAAAGCAATATTGGGTGGAAACTGCGCGGCCAGCCATCCATAAGCCGGGTCACCATTCGCCAAAATGACGGTAGTTTTCTCCGGAGCAGCTATCGGCGGCAAATCGATACGGAACATTTTTTTCGCCCATGACGCATGCCCCCAAGTGGTCAGCCCCCCTAGAAGCACTACAGCCGTTGTTACCGCAAAAATAGTCATCGCGATTTTACGGGCTTTTTGATAGCTTTTTAACTGCATGAGTAAAATGAATACGACTAACGGCGCGCACATCTCAATCGGTATCAGATAACGCTGAATACTAAATAATTCCATCCAGATGAGATATCCAATGGCAACCACTGCAACGATATATTTCGCCTCCGGCAACATGCTACTTATCGTAGTGCGCGTCTTCCTTTTCAAGAATATTGCAGCAAGCCAGCACCAGAAAAGAACGTACACCACAGGCCAGATAATTTGATGGAGCGGAAGCTGCCCAACTCTTTTAGGATTCAATGAAAATAAGAATGGCCAAAATAGCGTTTCAAAATGATTTTTTGGTCGCCAAATCACATCGGCAACACTCACCGATCGCGTCAACGGATTTGGGAAATATGTACTGAATTGGGGGAAAAAAGGATTGCCGAAGGTGCGCCACATCTCAAAAAACCAATATCCCGAAGTGGCTGCTATACCAATTAACACGCCAACACCGAAAAAGAATGCCAGACGAAATCGCGTTATCCAATTAACCTGCACCGTGCAAAAGCTGAGACACAGAGCCATTGCAAATACAACATTGGTCAACTTTAAACCTGTTCCAAGACCAGCTACCGAACCAGCAAGTATTACGATAAGAATCGGCCGCACACCATTTTCAGAAAATTTTTCCCACCCATACAAAACGATGAGTAAAGAGCCAAGGATAAAAATGGAAGTCGAGGCATCCCCCATTGTATTTCCTATACTTGAGAGGAAATTCGCTGTGAGACAACCAACTATTGCCAGTAAAAGTGGTATGCGAAAACGATCTTCTGACGGAAGGTCGGGCAAAGTCTTGCGGCATATACCTGCCAGAAGAATAAAATTGATGCCATGTACTGCGCCCATCATGAAACCAACAAGCGGCGCAGGTAGATGCAAAGACAACCAATAATACGGCACATCCAAAATCGGATTAAAGTACGTTTGCATTCCAGCCGGACCCAAATCCGTATGTAACTTGCCGTTTAATAGCGCAAACGCGTTATAGACATGATAGTTTTGCAAGTCCCAGTTAAGGTCAGTTCCAAGCCATAAAGAAACCAGACCAAAAAATAATGGTGCAAGAAGACAAGCAATCAATAATGTCTTAGGCTTGTTCAGGTCGCAATGATTAAAGCTCGTTCGATTTAACGCGCACTGCAAAATATTCATTTCTTACATTTTTCCGAAAGTTTAAATACCCACAACCTTGCACTGAAATAGTTAATCACCATTCCTGCAAGCGAACCAACGGCGACAGCAAAAAAGGGAAGAAAAGGAATGTTTTGGCCCTGGACGATCACAAGACTATATGCCGCATAGTTAATCAGACCACCTAAAGACATCGCAGCGAGATAACGGATTGCTTCATTCAAAACCCCACTATTCGGCCTCGTAGAAAATGTAAAACGACGGTTGACCATCCAAGTAACCCACACAGCACAAAGAAATGATATTACGCGACCAAAAAAATATCCAAAACCGATATGAAGCGTCAAATATAAAATACCAACGTCGACCCCAAACCCGAGCGCCCCGACCATAGCAAAACGAATAAATTGTCGACAACTGTCCATTAGTTAGGATTCTTTGTGGCAGGCGCAGGATGGACTAGATAAGCAAATCGTTTTGCTTCAGTTCGACCCTTCGTAACGGTATTAAGCACAATCCCACAGGTCAGTAAAATGACGCCAAACAACATTAATGCAGAACATAAAACGGCAGTAGGATAACGGGGCACGAGACCAGTCTCGTAATAAGTCTCAAACAAAGGCAGCGCCAAAAGAATGGCAATTAAGGTGCAAAAGAAAAAACCAAAAGAAAAAAACGTCAACGGCTTTTCGGATTTAAATAATCTAACGATCGTGACGAGTATCCGAAAGCCATCACGATAAGTATTTAACTTACTTGAAGATCCCTGTACCCTTGATCCATAGGTCGTATTCAACTCTGCGACAGGCATCCTTAGCTGTAATGCATGGATCGCAAGCTCAGTTTCGGTCTCAAAACCCCGGGATTGCGCGGGAAATGACTTGACATACCGACGTGAAAAAACGCGATAACCCGATAACATATCGGTAAAAGTTCTTCCAAAAAGGAAGGCAACAAAACGAGTTAATACCGCATTACCAAGGCGATGCCCAAACCGATAGGCTTTTTGCTCCTTTGTAACCCGGACACCAACCACCATATCCAGGCCTTCGGTTAATAGCTTATTAATCAGCCGCGGTGCCACCGTTGCATCATAGGTATTATCGCCATCGACCATAACATAGACATCTGCATCCACATCTGCAAACATCCGTCGGACCACGTTTCCCTTTCCTTGCAGCGGAACTGAGCGCACTGTCGCTCCAGAGAGCTTAGCAACGTCCATAGTCCGGTCTGTCGAGTTATTATCGAAGACGAAAATTTCTGCAGTCGGAAGAGCGAGCCTAAAATCCTGTACAACTGATGCCACTGCAACTTCTTCGTTATAGCAAGGAATGAGAACGGCTATCCGTTGCAGGGTGAATATTGATTCATTAAGATGCTCATTAAATTCACACGCAGTTTCATTCATACTTTTCCAGTTAAAGTTACTCCCTGCACCCATAAACTGATCCCAGGCACTGATCTATTTTTCGTTATTATACGGCGTCATTTTATGTGGACTTTTATTGTTTTAAAAAAATCCAGACGCTTAGATAGATTCGGGCAAGTCAATCATAAGTGCCACGGAACCCAAATAACGCGAAAGCTTACAATCAACCAAAGTATTTAACAGTCTGATGCAACTTAGTTTAAGGCGGCATAAAGTAAGCCCAAGCAGTCGTCATTTGGAAAAAATATCCGGTTAGCAGAAACCCGGGGCTGACCAATATTCAGGCCCGACCTCCTATCAAACAATAGGACAACTCCCTATTTAAAAACAAATATGACAGATGTCCTGGAAAAATGCGTGCTGGAAAAAAGTAATATGCGCCACTTTTTTACCAGAACACGACTTCGCGCTACTAAGTAGCTAATATCCAGTCATAATTGACAGGATGAACGCACGTCTCGTTAAACTTTCTAGGTACTGATAGCTTTTTTGATGTAATTTGCACAGATTCCAGCCGATACGATCATTTCGTATGTGTGCTCCACTAATACTTTTAAGATGAACCGTTTTGTCTATTTCAACTAAACCAAATAGTCCTAATCGATTTTTGCAACTCGATTCAGACTTCGACCCTAAGGTGAGTTTGAAGTTTGAGTTGCAACCGATCATCCAATTTCAACGCAGCGCGACGATAGAATGTGAGTTGCTTTACCGCGGGCCAATCCCGGCGCAATGGTTAGACATTGATCGCAGTGTATTGAAGCACCTGGGTTCTACGCGGCTGGCAGAAGCCATTTTGTTCGTCAATATCGCCAATGAATCACTACTTGCGTTACCTAGCGAACTGTTCACTCTCGCTGCACAAAAAAATAACGTGGTATTTGAAGTCAGCGAATCCTATTCAGACCCAAAGACATTTGACCTGATCACGGCCAAGATCAATAGCCTGTCATTACTCGGGTTAAAATTTGCCATTGACGATTTCGGTAATGGACAAGATGGATTCAAACGTCTTTACGCCATTCATCATTGCACGCACATCAAAATTGACGGTATTTTTTTCAAGACGGCTATGACGCGAGATGACGCAGCAACGATGCTGAAGATACTCATTCAGCAATGGCAATCCCGTGGCATTCGCGTGATTGTCGAATGCGTCGAGACCGTGGCACATTTCATATTTGCTAAAGAGTTAGGATTTGACAAGGCGCAAGGCTGGTTTGTCGATAAGTTGGTGAACGACGTGCCGGAGGGAGTTGTAACGGTCAGTATGTAAATTTATCTGAATGGTCGATTCACACACTGACGATATGAACTGTAGCAATTCCGGTTAGCATCTCGGCACATAACAATTCTCTGAGCAACTCTCAAAAAATAGAAACGCCCCCAATCCATTTGATTGAGGTTAAATTTTATTAGACGCCTTGCCGCTTTTATCGTTTAGATCATCAAAGTGTCTCGCTGCAATTTCCGCAAGCATCTGAGATGATGACGACGCCAGGCGCATCAGGCGCTCAGTGTGAATAGTACTCAACGTTGGCATCGCATCGCTGCTTCTGTTCAGGGTCCTGAAGTGAGTAACCTCTAGGCATGTTTGAATACCACGACAGACATCTACCGCCAGTGCACGAAACTGCGTGTGTTTATCAGTTTGATGATCTACAGGCAGCCACGAAAACGCCTTATGATATGCCTCTTGTTCTGGCATCGGCAGGATTGGCTCGCTCATGAGAGCGCCCTCCCAACGACATCGTCGAAGACTATCGGCGCACCGTAGATAAATAACGACGGATTTTGGCTCGTATAGTGAGCGGTAGTTGAAGTAAGAACATTAAACATCAATTGATTCCTTGTACGATTAGGCCGCGCCCCGATTCCAAGCGGGCTCGGCGGGAAATGGCAGGTCGGAAAACCGATTTACGAGGCGCTACCGGCAAGCCGAAGCTTTCCCATCATTGCCAAGCCGCGAAGGCTTAACAAAATAAACGCACATTAAAAACCGCATTGCGATTTTTGTGAACCTTGTACGTTGCGTGCTTCTAAGCACGGTTCCTTTTTTTCAGGCATACATTTAGTATAAAGCATCAGCGTACATTTTATAAAGCCCGGATTTCCGCCCGTTAGAACGTTAATTCCGTGCAATCTGTTCCTATGGCTTACTCGCCTGGATGACAGTGAATATTAGGAACATTTTCTTGTGACACGCTGCGCGAGTGGACCAGATAGTGATGGACGTCATGAACGCCATCGAAACGGCGTATGGCGATGAATGGGACGGCAACAAACATATCGAGGCGATGATGCGCCGAAAGTCAGCCTGGTATTTTTGCCATTCGGCTGACGGTAAGCCATCCGCCATATCTTGGAGCCCACCGGCGAGACTTCCAAATACATGCCCCGTCTGCTAAAGTGTAGGCCTTGTCCTTTGGTTTGGCGCTTTTGACTTGAATATCCGTGAGGGGGGTGGCGAGTTTGGGCATTTTTTCATCCAAGTCAGTTTTAAAGTGCATCCATGTGCCCAAATATGGATGCAAAAACCGTGAATGTAAATGGACAACGCTGGACGACAGGCCACAAAAAACCGACGTCTGCACTATGGCGGAGGCCGGTTATTGAACTTCTACGAACATTATAAACGCTGTCTTGGAGGAGAAGGTGGGATTCGAACCCACGTTACAGCGAAACTGTAAACCAGATTTCGAGTCTGGCGCATTCGACCACTCTGCCACTTCTCCTAATTGGTCATTTTGCTGCGTGGTCTGCAGCAAAGCACAAGATTATAGCAGAATATTTTAGCTGCCAGACACCTTTTTAACTCGTGTATTACAAATACCAATCTAACATATTTGGAATACTGACCAATCATAACGACGCACACTCCGCGTCGCCAATTCCGCGCTTAAATTATCACGTCTAAACCGTCGGTGTTAGCCGCGTAATACCGCCCATGTATGGATGTAATACGGCTGGTATTTCAACGCTTCCATCGGCTTGCTGAAAATTTTCCAGCACTGCTACCAGTGTTCGTCCGACCGCTAAACCTGAACCGTTGAGCGTGTGCAGCAGCTCGGTTTTGCCTTGGCCATTGCGGAAACGTGCTTGCATGCGACGTGCCTGGAATGCTTCCATATTGGAGACTGACGAAATCTCGCGGTAGGTATTTTGTGCAGGCAACCATACTTCGAGATCATAGGTTTTGGCCGCACCGAAGCCCATGTCGCCGGTACAGAGCGAGACGACGCGGTATGGCAAGCCGAGTTTTTGTAGAATCACTTCGGCATGACCGACCATCTCTTCGAGTGCTTCGTAAGATTTTTCAGGGTGCACAATCTGTACCATTTCCACCTTGTCAAACTGGTGTTGGCGGATCATTCCACGCGTGTCACGTCCGTAGCTTCCAGCTTCTGAGCGGAAACATGGTGAGTGCGCAGTCATTTTGAGTGGTAGCTTTTCACCGGCAATGATTTCGTCGCGTACCAAGTTGGTCAAAGGTACTTCGGCAGTTGGAATCAGATAGAGCGCTGCGCTATCCGCGCCCTGCTCACCTTCTTGTCCACCCTTTTTGACGGCAAACAAATCCTCTTCGAATTTCGGCAACTGACCAGTGCCGCGCAATGAATCCGCATTGACGATGTACGGCGTATAGCATTCAGTGTAGCCATGCTCTGCGGTGTGCGTATCGAGCATGAACTGCGCCAACGCGCGATGCAAACGCGCGATGCCGCCCTTCATCACAGAAAAGCGTGATCCGGTGAGTTTGGCGGCAACATCAAAATCCAGACCGACGCCAGCGCCCACGTCGACGTGGTCGCGCACTTCAAAATCAAACACCGGCAACGTGCCTGATTTGCGGACTTCAATATTACCCGACTCATCAATACCGCTAGGCACAGATTCATGCGGTAAATTGGGGATGACTTCCAAAAATTTGCTGAACTGGTCTTGCACCTGATCGAGGCGAGTCGCGGAAGTTTTTAGTTCTTCGCCGATACCGTTCACCGCTTCCAGGACGGCCGTTGCATCTTCCCCTTTGCTTTTGAGCATGCCGATTTGCTTTGACAGCGTATTGCGCTGGCTTTGCAGCTCTTCAGTGCGGGTCTGAATTTGCTTGCGCTCTGCTTCCAACGAATTGAAGGCGTCGACGTCAAGCTGATATTTGCGCGCAGCTAAACGGCTGGCGACGGTGGCGATGTCTTTGCGGAGAAGTTGGATGTCGATCATGGAATGTGCGGACCTATAGTTAAGTCACCAATAAATAAGCTGCCATTGTACCAAGGTCAACGGAATTTCGATAATTGTCGAAACGGGTAATTGGGGAATCACTTATCGACTTTTTGGGTAAAACTTAGTGAGTCCATGCGTAATTTGCTGGATAAGTTGATCAATATGTTGCTAAATCTAATTAAGGACGAAACAACTGCTCAATAGAGAGACTGAATTGGTGATTCTGGCAAGTTGTAAAAAATCTGCTAAACCGCCAAAACCCAACAAATTGCGCTTTAACTATGCGTCCGGTATGAGTGTGCTCATCACACCGAACGACTTTTTGAAACCCAAGATGACGCCAGCAATGACGATTAGTTAATTTCTGCAACCCGATGGCATGCGACCAGACGACCTTCAAATTCAGCCAGTTCAGGTACTTCTTGCCGACACCGTTCAATTGCGTGCGGGCAACGATTATTGAAACTACAACCTGGCGGCGGCGCAAGTGGCGATGGCAATTCGCCCGGCAACATCAATTTTTCTTGACGCTGATTGGGATCAAGCCGTGGCGTGCTGGCGAGCAATGCTTTGGTGTAAGGATGTAATGGTCGACTAAAGATATCTTTTTTGTCGCCATGCTCAACCGCTTTACCCAAATACATCACCAAAACTTCATCAGCAATATGTTCTACCACCGATAGATTATGCGAGATAAACAGGTACGCGACACCACTTGCATCCTGCAAATCCATGAGCAAATTCAGCACTTGCGCCTGGATCGACACGTCCAGGGCCGATACCGGTTCGTCGGCAACGATCACTTTTGGATCGAGCATTAAAGCGCGGGCAATTGCCACGCGTTGGCGCTGACCACCGGAGAACATGTGCGGAAAGCGGTTGTAATGTTCTGGACGTAGTCCGACCTTGGCCATCATCGCCTGGGCTTTTTCTGCACGCTGCGATTTGCTGAAGTTTGTATTGATGATCAGCGGCTCTTCAAGCATGCTGCTGACCTTCTTACGCGGATTAAGGCTGGCGTAGGGGTTCTGAAATACCATTTGGACCAAGGGACGCACGCGCTTGAGAGTCGCACGATCAGCGTCGGCGATGTTGGCCCCGTCCATCCATAATTCGCCACCGGTCGGCGGTTCAATCATGGTGATCTGCCTTGCAAGTGTCGATTTTCCACACCCTGATTCGCCGACCACGGCCAGCGTCTTACCAGGAATGAGTGTGAACGAGACACCGTCAAGTGCTTTGGCGGTCGCTTTAGGCTTTAGCCAGCCTTGAGAAACGTTGTAATGTTTGCGGAGATTTTTGGCTTCCAACAAAATAGTGGGTTGGGTGATCGTTGGCGTAGTGCTCGTCATGGTGCCGTCCTGCTGGCTGTATTACTTTCTGGATTACTTACTGACTTATTGGCGGTCATATTATTCACTAATGCTTGCGACTGAACCGGCGGTGTCCAGCCATTGGTCGGCTGACCGGTACTATCGAGCGGAAAATGGCAGCGCACCTGCGATCCGGCTGCGCCCTTGAGAAGCGGACGCTCCTCAATACAGCGCGCGACGGCATAACGGCAGCGTGGACTCAACAGACAACCGGTCGGCCGATCGTAAAGACCGGGGACGACGCCAGGAATAGTCTGCAAGCGATCACGACCGATATTGTGTTCGGGCAGCGCGGCGAGTAGTGCTTGCGTATAAGGATGTTGCGGCGCCTGAAAAATCGTTGGAACCAATCCAGTTTCCAGCACTTGTCCGGCGTACATCACAACAACACGTTGCGCAGTTTGTGCCACCACGCTGAGATCATGGGTGATCAACATTAAAGCCATGCCACGATCACGCTGCAACTGAAGCAACAATTCCAACATTTGTGCCTGAACGGTGACGTCCAACGCGGTGGTCGGCTCATCGGCAATCAATAGGCGCGGATTACAAGCAATGGCAATCGCGACCATGACACGCTGACTCATACCACCGGATAGTTGATGCGGATAGGCGTCAAGGCGGCGTTCAGGATCAGGAATATCAACCTGCTTGAGCAACGCTAATGCGCGTTCACGCAGTTCTTTTTGCGAGCCGCCTTGATGCACGCGTAACGTTTCGATCAGTTGATAGGCGACGGTAAAGGATGGATTCAGGCTTGTCATCGGGTCCTGAAAAATCATTGCGATGTCTTTGCCTAACAGCTTCCGGCGCTCCTTTTGCGCCATCTTCAACAGATCACGGCCATCAAAAGCCATCTGCTCGGCATTTACACGCCCTGGATAATCGATCAGGCCCATCAATGCTAACGAAGTGACACTTTTGCCGGAACCGGACTCGCCGACGATACCGACGACTTCGCCGGCTTCAATCGTCAGATCAAGCCCATCGACGGCGGTGAATGGTGAACTGGTTGATCCGAACTGAACACTAAGATTTTTAATTTCTAGCAATGCCATGGCTACTCGCTTTGTTTGGTTTGTCATCAACGCTTCAATTTTGGATCGAGCGCATCGCGCAACCCGTCACCCATCAAATTGAACGCAAGCACCGAGACCAGAATGGCTAATCCGGGGAAGGTCACAACCCACCATGCGCTTTGAATAAACTCCAGCGCACTAGCAAGCATCGATCCCCATTCCGGGGTCGGTGGTTGCGCACCGAGCCCGAGAAAGCCCAGTGCCGCAGCATCAAGAATAGCCGTAGAAAATCCTAAAGTAGCTTGTACGATGAGTGGCGCAGCACAATTCGGCAACACGCAATTGAACATGATGCGCGCGGTTCCTGCACCAGCAATACGCGATGCGCTGACATAATCTTTAGATAGTTCACCAATGACAGCGGCCCGCGTTTGGCGCGCATAGTGCGGCAACATGACGATCGCGATCGCATACATGGCGTTCATCAATCCGGGCCCAAGAATGGCGACCACCGCGACCGCCAGCAGCAAACTGGGTAACGCGAGCATGATGTCCATCAAACGCATAATCGCCACTTCGACTACACCACGGAAGTAACCCGCCATCAGGCCGAGAACAATGCCGAGCACCAATGACAATGAGACCGAGACCAGTCCAATCACCAACGACAAACGCGCACCGTGAATCAAACGCGACAACATATCGCGGCCTACCGGATCGGTGCCGAGCAAAAACTTGGCAGACCCACCGGCTTGCCACACAGGCGGTACCAAAGTCGCGTCACGAAATTGTTCGATGGGAGAATGCGGTGCGATCACGTCGGCAAACAGGGCCGCCAGTATGATAATGAACACAACAGCCAAGCCGATGACTGCGCCGCGATTTTGGCTGAAGTAACCCCAAAATTCTCGCAACGCATGAGGAGGCGCGGTGATTGTCTCTTTTTTTGGCGCTTGCGCCGGAAGAGTGATCGAATTAGTGGTCGTCTCGTTCATGAGTTGTGCCGTATACGAGGGTTGATCACGCCGTACAACAGGTCGACGACCAGATTGACGATGATAATAATGGTAGCGGAAAGCAAAATCCCGCCTTGGACTACCGGATAATCACGACGCTGAATAGCGCCGACCAGCCACTTACCAATACCTGGCCAAGAGAAAATAGTCTCCGTCAAAATGGCACCGGCCAGCAGCGTTCCGACTTGCAGGCCAATCACGGTCACAACCGGAATCAATGCGTTTCGCAACGCATGAATGCCAATCACGCGCCAAGGTGACAACCCTTTTGCGCGTGCGGTGCGAACATAATCCTCACGCAAAACTTCCAGCATCGCTGAGCGCGTCATACGCGCAATCACTGCAAGCGGAATAGTACCGAGAGCAATCGTCGGCAATATCAGATGCGACACCGCTGATTTAAACGCACCGGGATCACCCGCCAACAAACTATCGATCAGCATGAATCCGGTCACCTGCGGAATATCGAACAACAGATCGATCCGCCCAGAAACCGGCGTCCAGCCTAACGTGACAGAAAACAGCAAAATTAATAGTAACGCCCACCAAAATACGGGCATTGAATAACCGGTGAGCGACGCGCCCATGACGGAGTAATCAAGCACGGTATTGCGTTTGACTGCGGCAAGAATGCCAGCCGGAACGCCAATCACAAGGGCTAACAACATCGCGCAAGTGGAGAGTTCCAGCGTTGCAGGAAATAAGGTCAAAAATTCGGTGAGTACAGATTCATGTGTAGTGACCGATATGCCGAGATTGCCATGAAACACCTGTCCCAGATAAGAAAAATATTGCACATACAATGGCTGATCGAGACCGAACTCTTTCATCATCTGTGCGTATCGAACGGGGTCCATCCCACGCTCACCCGATATCGCTTCGACGACGTTACCGGGGATCATGTGAATCAATAAAAACACAAGCAGCGTGATGCCAAGAAAGGTCGGAATGACCAAACCTGCGCGCCGCAAGAGAAATCCAAACATAGGAAATACCTATTCAATAAAAAGACAACCGCTTAAAAGTGCGTAAAGACTTGTGGGTTTATGCCACCTTTTTCTGGCCTATGCAGCCTCTTTGGCCTAAGTGCCCTATTGTGACCACCCAGAAAAATATGTAAAGAAATACTAACCGGTTAAAAACAGATTAGAAACAATAAAAGAATCAGACAATGAATAAAAAAGGTAGGCTCAATCTTGTCTGGTTCGGGCGCGGATCAACACGTAGACGTTTTTTGTGAAACGACCAAATGGAAATCCGCGCACATTGACGCTACAGTTTTTTTAAATCGCTTTAAATCGTTTTAATCGCTTTAATGGTCTTACTTGACGATATCAACTTTATCAAAAAAGAAACTATATGGCGTTGCCGGAATCTTAAAACCAACAACATTCTTGCGAACGGGTACAAATCCAACCGAGTGAGCGATGTCGATCCAAGGTGCCTCTTCGTGCGCAATCACCTGGGCTTTTTCATATAAAGTAGCACGATCGCTCTGCTTTGAAACCAGCTTGGCCTTTTGAATCAACGCATCAAAATCTTTATCGCACCAGCGTGACGCGTTGCCGCCACCTTTGACGCCATCGCAACTCAACAAATTGCCGAAGAAGTTATCCGGATCGCCGTTATCACCCGACCAGCCAAACATCATCGATTGTTGATCGCCCTGCTTGCTGCGCTTTAGATATTCGCCCCATTCATAAGTCGTCAGTTTGACTTTGACGCCGATTTTTGCCCAATCTGCCTGGATCAATTCACCGATACGTTTGCCATCCGGATTATAAGGACGCTGGACCGGCAAATACCACATCTCGATTTCTGCACCATTTGGATAGCCTGCCTTTGTCAGCAGCTCTTTAGCTTTTTTCAAATCGTACGGGTAATCTTTAACCTTGTCGTTGTAAGACCACAGGGTTGGCGGAATCGGATTTTTTGCTACCTGACCAGCACCTTGGTAGACCGTTTTAAGGATTGTTTCCTTGTCGATTGCCATGCTCAAGGCTTGCCGCACGAGCTTGTTATCGAAAGGTTTTTTCTCAACATTAAAAGCAATATAACCAATGTTCATGCCTGGTTTTGAAATCAGATTGATATTTTTATCTGCTTTCATTGAAGCCAAATCTGCCGGTTTTGGGTAAGACATTACCTGACATTCATTGGCCTTCAGCTTGGCATAACGTACCGATGCATCAGGCGTGATCGCATAAATCAGATTGTCAATTTTTGGACGTCCGCCCCAATAAGAATCGAAGGCTTTGTAGCGAATAACGGCATCTTTTTGATATGACACAAATTCAAATGGTCCGGTCCCAATCGGCTCGCGATCAAGAATTTCACGGGTACCGGCTTTTTGCAATTGCGCAGCATATTCTTCTGAATAGATTGAGGCGAAATACATGACCAGATCGGCGAGGAATGGCGATTCAGGATGCTTGAGTTTGAAGCGGACGGTGCTGTCATCAACCTTTTCAACTTTGTCGATGATGTTGTTGAGGCCCATGTCGAGGTAATAACCAAAAGTCTGACCGCGCTCCAATGTGTGAAATGGATTTGCAGGATTGCCCATGCGATCAAAAGTGAACACGACGTCGTCAGCATTGAAGTCGCGCGTTGGTTTAAATTTAGCGCTGCTGTGAAACTTCACGCCTTTACGTAGTTTAAAGGTGTAAATAGTACCGTCATCCGAGATGGTCCAGGACTCTGCCAATGCTGGTTTAATGGTGGTCGTTCCCATTTCAAATTCAACCAGGCGATTAAACATGGGGCTAGCAGAAGCGTCAAAAGTGGTGCCGGTGGTATACAACTGCGGACTAAAACCTTCTGGGCTAGCTTCAGAGCAAAAGACCAGTGTTTTTTTGGCTTGCGCTGAAGCCAATCCCGCACAAACGCTTAGCACAGCGACTAAGCCGAGTTTGGCAACAAATTTTCCATTTTTCATTATTCATCTCTTCCAAGGTTAATAGTGCAATGTCGTAACATTGACAGGATGCTGCTCGACAAATAACAGGTGTTCAACGCCTATTGTTTTTTATTTACATCGCCATGATGGCTTCCACTTCTTCGCAAGTTTTAGGAATTGCCGGGCCCAATACACGCGAACCAGTTGGCGTCACCAAAACATTATCTTCAATTCGGATACCACCAAAATCCATGTATTCGACAAAACGATCATAATTAATCAGATCAGCATAACGTCCGTCAAGGCCTTCTGCCCTCCACTGTTTGATGAGCTCTGGAATAAAATATATCCCAGGTTCAACCGTGACGACCATGCCAGCGACCAACGGTTTTGCCATACGCAAATTGCGCATGCCAAACAACTCGCTGCGGATCACACTGGCATCGTAACCGACTGCCGTCTCACCCAGCCCTTCCATATCGTGTACGTCCAATCCGATTTGATGACCAAGGCCATGCGGGAAGCAAATCGCATAAGCGCCAGAATCCACGATTTGATGCGGATCACCTTTAAAAAATCCAAGTGTCGACAAACCCGTGACGATCTCCGTTGCCGCTAATTTGTGAAGCGCAAGATACGGCACACCGGGTCTGATCGCTTTGATGGCACTTACCTGAGCGGACAAAACGATCTCATAGACGGCCCGCTGACGTGGGCTAAACTTTCCGCCTACGGGGATAGTTCGGGTGATATCCGAGGCGTAACCCAATGCGCTGGAGACACCTGAGTCGTTCACGACTAAATCACCTGCAGCTAGTTTTTGCGCATGATCGCGACTGTGCAGTATCTCGCCATGTCGCGTAAAAATAACGGGATAAGCGCCGAGCAAATCAACTCCGCGCATGATGCCTTCGATCGTGCCGACCACCTGATATTCAAATATGCCCGGCTTGGATTGCTGCATCGCGGCGATGTGCATTTCTTTGGTAATGACTAATGCACGCTCCATTTCGGCAATTTCTTCTTCTTCTTTTATTTCGCGCAAACCAATAATCGCAGCGATCAGACTTGATGATACACCGGCACAAATCTGGTCAGGCGTAAGGTCGAGCAGACGCGACATCATCAACGTGGACTCGCCGCGATACGGCGGCAAATAATGAATGGTTTGCCCCTTGCTGCGTGCCTCGGCAATCATGGCATGCAGCGCATTGGCTGGTCTTACGGCCTTAATAGCGTCGGTGGCGTTGCTGAAGATAATGCCGACGGTGGCGGCGAGCGCGACCAACGAAGGCTGCTGGCCTGTCCACACGACTTCTTCGATATCGGGGTCATCACCGAACAAAAAGTCCACGCCGGAATCGATATCAATCACGCCGACCAGATCAGGCTGATCCAATCCAAAAAAATAAGAGAACGAAGAGTCCTGCCGAAACGCGTAATGATTATGCGGATAATTCATGGAGGCATTGGCATTTCCCGGCAGCAAAAGCAAACCAGACGAAAATTGTTGCCGTAACTTTTGTCGCCGCGTAGCGTATTGGGTACTTTCGAACATGCTCATCCTTGATTTTTTTTAATAATGCCACGGGTAACGGAGCAAAATCTATACCTGGCTAAGAAAATTCTGTGCCTTTGAGAAACCTTTCGTGATTTCCCTGTTTTTCTTCTACGACATTGTCGCTTTCGTCATCAAAGAGTTGTGCGGTGCCAACCCATAACAATTCAGCTTGCTTACTTTTGTGCATGAGCGCCTCGATAGTGTGCGGAATGTTGCCGTCGAAGTGAAGGCTGTCTCCGGCGCACAGCACAAAATGCTGCAACCCAACCGTATATTCCACCTGACCGCTCAGCACAAAAACCATTTCATCGCCTTCGTGCGAGACCATTTCTGACTTGTATCCTGAAGGCATGGTGAACTTGACCGAATGCACGCGACTGCCGGGAAAAACAGTCGATAGCCGCTCATACTTTACCGGCCCACTAGCAACTCTGTAGGTCTGCCGTCGATCTTGATAGGAGTCCGGCTGTATTTGTTCTGGCTGCTTAATCAGGTCGCCAATCAGTACGCCGAGCGCTTTTGCGATAACAACTAATGAGGTGATTGATGGTGTAGTCAGGTTACGCTCAACCTGCGAGATAAAGCCTGCAGTCAAACCGGTCTCGACCGCGATTTGCATGAGTGTTTTTTTCACCGCATGACGCCGCGTTCGAATGGTCTTTCCTAATTGTGGCATTGTCATGGAGGTCCCCGCTGATTTATCTTTTCATTGTTAGCGCGTATTTTTTTGGTATTTGCTCGTCGGCAAAGTGAAAGAAATTATAGCTATACTACAATTTCAGTCAAGTGCAAATTGTAGTCAGACTATAATTTTTACTTCTTAGCATGGATGAAAAACGACTATTCGTACACTATTAAGCAGATTTTTCGGATGATGTTTCCTCATACCGGCGACTTCCTGATACCGATCAGCTGGCAAAGTAAAGAGTGAAGCGGTAAAAGAAGAGTTTGTGGCTTCGCGTCACAATAGAGGAGTCACTTTTACCCAACGCACCCTCAATAACCGCCTATCACTCTTCCCGCGCCTTCTTGTCAAGATCGCGTAGCCACGTCAGTTTGTCACCAATTTTTGCCTCCATGCCCCGCGGAACCGGTGCATACCAACCTGGCTCTGGCATATCGTCGGGCAAGTACGTCTCGCCCGCTGCGTAAGCGTGAGGTTCATCATGCGCATAGCGGTAAGCATGACCGTAGCCGAGTTCTTTCATCAGTTTTGTTGGCGCGTTACGCAAATGGACTGGGACTTCTCGTGATTTATCTTGCTTCACGAATGCCATTGCCTGATTGAATGCGTTGTAACCGGCGTTGCTTTTGGCTGCAATTGCTAGATAAATAACTGCCTGACCGAGCGCTAACTCCCCTTCCGGCGAGCCTAATCGCTCATAGGTATTGGCGGCATCGTTCGCAATCTGGATCGCCCGGGGATCGGCTAAACCAATGTCTTCCCATGCCATTCGAACGATACGACGCGAAAGATATTTAGCATCCGCCCCGCCATCCAGCATGCGACATAACCAATACAACGCAGCATCCGGATTCGAACCGCGAACCGATTTGTGCAATGCGGATATCTGATCATAAAAATTGTCCCCGCCTTTGTCGAACCTGCGGGCGTTGAGAGTAAGTGCGTTTTGAATGAACTCTGCCGTGATTCTATTAGTCTGTGCTGCACTCGACGCAGTATTAGTCTGCTCCAGCAAATTGAGTAACCGACGCGCATCACCATCGGCATATCCGACCAAGGTATTGATCGCGGCTTCATCGAAAAGCAGATGCGGCAAAACAGAGGTTTGCGCTCTGGCTAACAACTGCTTAAGCTCCTCGTCCGTGAGCGACTTCAGTACATAGACTTGTGCCCGTGATAGCAGTGCCGAATTGACTTCGAAAGACGGATTCTCTGTCGTGGCACCAATGAGTGTCACAAGTCCAGATTCTGCATAGGGCAATAGTGCGTCTTGTTGCGACTTATTGAATCGATGTATCTCATCGACAAACAGAATGGTATGTTTGCCCATTGCTAGATTTTGCTCTGCCCTTTCCATCGCAGCGCGAATGTCTTTCACGCCGGAGAAAACCGCGGACAGCGCGATGAATTCACAGGCAAAGGCATTCGCAGTCAGACGGGCCAATGTCGTTTTACCGACTCCTGGCGGCCCCCATAAAATCATGGAATGCGGTTTGCCCGAGTCAAAGGCCAGACGCAGCGGCTTCCCTGGGCCGAGCAAATGGCTTTGCCCAATCACGTCATCGAGTTTGGCTGGACGAAGGGCTTCGGCTAGCGGGGGCGTGGGCTCGACCTTAAAGAGATCAGACATGGGAGAAAATACTCTGCAAAAAAGATAGACTTGTTAAAAATGTTGACCGGTAAATACATACTGCGCCTCAGTCTAACGCATGCTGCGCAAATTGCAGTGATGATGCAATCTGCGTATTCTGGTCAACGTGACCGCTCATTCTGGCCGATCGTGACCGCTGCGCCTGCGATGTTGTTACGCGGTTAA
>NZ_JASJXA010000054.1:0-19003 GCF_035018905.1 Glaciimonas sp. Gout2
TGCTCCTGACGTTGCAGGCGTAGCCACCTTTGAAGTTGTTCTTGACCTTGCAGGCGCAGCCACCTTTGACGTTGCTCTTGACCTTGCAGGCGCAGCCACCTTTGACGTTGCGGTTGTTTTTGAAGTGGCTTTTGACGTACCCGTCATGGACGCTGCCAAGTATTTCAGCTGTCAGTCGGGAATTGTTGGAAGACATGTTTGAGCGAAGCGAGTTGGTCTTTCAACCCGACTGGCGGCTGAAATGCTTGGGAACCCGAAGGGCAGCGTCAGTTGCGGTCGCCTTCTTTTTGGTTACTTTTTCTTGGCGGGGGGCGCCGAGCCAAGCAAGAAAAAGTAACTAGCTGTCGGGCTACCCCCGACAAGCACCCACGGAGCAATAACCGCGTTAAGTAACAACGACCGATAAAAGAAACTACCAACCACCGATTAATTCTAAAAAAACCGAGATCGACAAAAATCACATCGAATTTTTCACACTAATTACCTAATTTCACCAAAACCCAGAAGGAGATCAACCATGTCCCTAGTATCCCTACGTCAGCTACTAGACCACGCCGCCGACCACCAATACGCCCTCCCAGCATTCAACGTCAACAACCTCGAACAAATCCTCGCCATCATGCAAGCCGCAGATGCCTGCGACAGCCCAGTCATCCTGCAAGCCTCCGCAGGTGCACGCAAATACGCCGGAGAAGCATTCCTCCGAAAAATGGTAGAAGCAGCCATCGAAACCTACCCCCATATTCCAATTTGCATGCATCAGGATCACGGAGGCAGTCCTGCCGTTTGTCAAACCTCCATTCGCTCCGGATTTTCTAGCGTAATGATGGACGGCTCATTGATGGACGACATGAAAACACCGTCAACTTATGACTACAACGTCCAGGTTACCCGTCAGGTCGTCGATTTTGCACACTACGTCGGCGTCTCGGTCGAAGGTGAACTGGGTTGTCTTGGATCACTCGAATCAGGCCAGGCTGGCGAGGAAGATGGCTCCGGCGCAGAAGGAATTCTGTCGCACGATCAACTGCTCACCGACCCATCCCAAGCCGCCGATTTTGTTCAGCGTACTGGCGTGGATGCCTTGGCGATTGCCATCGGGACCAGTCACGGAGCCTACAAATTTAGTCGCAAGCCAACCGGCGACATTCTGGCGATAAACCGCATCAAAGAAATTCACGCAAGGATTCCGAACACGCATCTCGTCATGCATGGTTCGTCCTCCGTCCCGCAAGAATGGCTAGACATTATCAGGCAGTATGGCGGCGACATGAAAGAGACCTACGGCGTCCCGGTTGAAGAGATCCTGCTTGGAATAAAGCATGGTGTACGCAAGGTTAACATCGACACCGATATTCGTCTGGCAATGACTGGCGCGATGCGTCGTAGCATGGCGCAACATCCGTCTGAATTTGATCCGCGCAAGTTTTTTAAAGACGCGACGGCTGCCGCTAAGGATATTTGTAAAGTACGTTTTGAGGCATTCGGTTCAGCAGGGAAGGCCTCTACAATTAAAGTCGTTTCCCTTGATCGGATGGCACAACAATACGCTAAGAGCTAGCTTAATAAAGCGGTAAATTTATATTCGCAGGAACGCACAATAGGATTGTGTACCGACTATCCGCCATCGGGTAATGCTTTCGTATTACCCGACTCTTTCCATCTCTATGGTCCCTTCTGGGAATAGAAAACGTTTGTGCATCAGTTTCTCTATTTCGGTCGCCGATACTGGTCGCGAAATATAGTAGCCTTGTATCTCGTTACAGGACAGCGCCTGTAATATATTTAGTTGCTCAAGCGTCTCTACACCTTCAGCGACGACACGCATGTTGAGTACGTGCGCCATGGAAATGATCGCCATGAAAAATACTTCGCCTTCCTTGCTTTTGCCTAGTTTGGCGGTAAAAGCCCGGTCGACTTTTAAAATATCAAGATCCAGGCGCTGTAACTGGGACAGTGACGAATAGCCAGTACCAAAATCATCAAGTAGGAGTTTTACACCCAATGATTTGAGCGCTGCCAATTGTGTAAAAATTGCCAGATCTTCGCCCATCATGCAAGACTCAGTCAGCTCGATTTCCACCATTGAAGGATCAATCCCGTACCGTTTCATATGCGATGCAAATATTGCATCAAAGTTGCCTTGATTGAATTGCGGCGATGAGACATTGATTGATACCGGCACCAAAGGAACGTTGTCTGCCTTCCAGCGGGATAACTGGGCGCAGGCTTTTTCGATGACCAGTTCTCCTAGTTTGACGATTAATCCGGTCTCTTCCGCCAAACGTATAAACTCGTCCGGCTGTACCAGTCCACGGGTTGGATGTTCCCAACGCACTAGTGCTTCCAAACTACGTAATTCGCCACTGGCGGTGTCCACGCGCGGTTGATAAAACAGCACAAACTCGTCGCTCTCAATAGCTGCACGCAGACCTTGTTCATTATTCAGTCTGACGACTAAATTTTGAGATAGTTGCGGGCGGAAAAACTGATAGCTTGCCTTACCATTTGCTTTGGCTGCATACATGGCAATATCGGCGTGTTTAATGAGTGTTTCAACGTCTTCGCCATCCTTCGGAAAGATACTGATCCCAATCGATGCGCATACGATATGGCTGCTTTGGCCCGCCAGCAAGAAGGGTTTTTTCAGCGCTGCAATGACCCGCTGACTGACACTTTCCACGGTGGCGGCATCTTCTGGACTTTCAATAATAATAGTGAACTCGTCACCGCCGAGACGCACCACGTTGTCGATCGGACGTATGACCGAGCGCAGCCGCGCTGCCGCAGCTTGCAATAATTCATCGCCCGCCGCGTGACCCATCGTGTCGTTAATGTTTTTGAAATCGTCCAGGTCGACGAACAGTAGGGCCAGCGAGGTCTGGCTGGTGCGTGCGCGGTTGATCGCCAGTGGCAAGAATCCCATCAGCCAGTGGCGATTGGGCAGGGCCGTCAGCGCATCCGAATTCGCCATGACTAATAGCGCTTGCTCATGCGCTTTGCTTTCGCTGATGTCGCGCAAAGTAAGTGCTAACCCTGTAGTTGAGCGCATCATTTTGCGATGCACCCACGTCATTTTCAGCGGGCTTCCCTCTGGAATTAAAAAATCATCTTCGTAAAAATTGGTTTTGATGGCCTCGACATAAGTCCGCATCAATTTTTCAAAGTACGAACGGTTGATATACAGTGTCGAGAGTTTTCGCCCCACCAGCTGATCTCTTGTTGTTTCGTATTGCGCGGCACCATACTCGTTGCAGTCAGCAATAATGAAATCTACAATTACTCCCCCACGGCGGCGTTGTGTGGCAAGCATAAAAAAGCCTTCATTACCACCTTTGCTAGAAATCCCATAAGCCTCACGTGCCTGGGTGAACTGATGCTTGCGCCAAGCCAGACGGCAAGTGAAAAAGACCGCAATCATGGCAAAAGTCAGCACACCAGCGATTCTTGCCAGCGCCAATGTTCGCTGCTCGCGTGATATCGCTTGTAGCGGAATGAGCAACTCATCTTCGGATAAACCTGCAACCGCTAATAGTGGATAGTTTTTAATCTTTTGCCACGCCACAATGCGTGATCGCCCATCTATAAATTGGTTATTGTCGACGAACCGGATACCGGTTGGGGTGATGAAAGTCGGTGTAGCTTTAAATACGGTTGGATGCAAGCGTATGCTCTCGCCCATTCTTTTTGCCAACACAACGCCGTCTATCGTCCTAAGGGAAAGAAAGCCGTTTTTGCCAAGTGCAGCGTCGACTGTCGGGCTGTAAAAATAACTAGGTTCAACCGATACCATCACGATGCCATCAAAGACGCCATCCTTTGTATTGAGGCGACGAGAAAAGCGGATGACCATTTTTCCTGAGCCCGCGCCAATCGACGGTTTGGTGATGAGGAGTTCGTTGGTATCTTTGTTTTGAAGTGTCAAAAAATAATCTCGTTGAGCGAGATTGACTGTTTTCCGTGGCAGCGTAGTGCTTAATATATCGCCGTGCCGATCAGCGATTGTGACGTACAACATATCGGTGACGGGATAAAGTCCCGCCCGTGTTTGGTCCTCGAGTTTCAGCGTGCCAGCGCTGGTCTCCCAATAGTATTTCAGGCTACGAGTGATCTGGTCGATTTGTTCAAGTGGTCGGGCAACCTGTTCAGCATACGCGCCAGATAACAAGGCGACGTCCGCGGTACCGTTTTTAAGGAGTGTTTGCTTCTCCTTTTCGATATGCGAGGAAGTTAGGCTCCAAATGGCTACCGCGAGCAACAGGCCAATGATTGGCCAGAGCAGGATGGTGCGAAGTGCACCTCGGAGAAATCCGAGACTTGTTGCCATTCGGCTGAGGCGCCCTGAGAGTTGAATGATGGGCATTAAGTTACTTTTTTCAGGGGCAAGTTTTCTACTATTTGCATGGATGGATCGTTTTTGTTTGAAGTTTTAGCCGGAAACGTATTTTTAATAGTTTCATTTGGAAAAGATTATCACGCGCGGCATTTTTTTTCCGGAGAATTTGAGGTGAAATAACGTGGTTGAATCAATGTCTAAATCCATTTGGCGAAATAATAATCATTTTTATTATTTTTATTAACTTTAAGTTAACTTGTGGGTGTTATGCGCTTAACGTTTTGTTGTTTTCGATGTGTAGGATTTGCATAAATAATGCGCGTGCGTATGTATAATTTGCAAGATTATAAGAGTTGATTTTCTATTCGTTTATTTTTAGGGCTGTATGAATATCGTAAAAAACGCAACTATTCTTCTGACGGGCGCAACCGGTTATATCGGTTCTCATACGTGGGTCGAGTTGCTCAAGGCTGGGCATGAGGTTATCGGCGTCGATAATTTGGTCAACAGCAGTCCGGTTGTGCTGGATCGTATCAAGACAATTACGGGACTAACACCCCGTTTCATTGAAGCGGATCTGTGCGACCGAAGCGCGACAGAGGGGCTATTCAATGGCAATCGGATTACTGCTGCCATTCATTTTGCTGCGCTTAAGTCGGTAGGTGAGTCCGTTGCCAAGCCGGTTGAGTATTATGCGAATAACTTAGGTGCTTTGCTCACTTTGTGTGGCGTCATGCAAAACGCCAATGTCGATCAATTTGTCTTCAGCTCGTCTGCGACGGTGTACGGCAATCCGGCCACAGTACCAATTCACGAAAACTTTCCTCTCTCGGCCACCAATCCGTACGGACAGACCAAGTTAATTGGAGAGCAAATACTGCGCGATCTGGCGCATGCCAACGCTGATTGGAAAGTTGCTTTTCTTCGGTATTTCAATCCCGTCGGTGCGCACGAAAGTGGATTAATTGGCGAAGACCCACGCGGGACGCCCAATAATCTGATGCCTTATATTGCTCGCGTTGCCGCTAAACGTTCGGCTAAATTGTCTGTATTTGGTTCCGACTATCCAACCATCGACGGTACAGGTGTACGCGATTATATCCATGTGGTTGATCTCGCTAAAGCGCATCTTGCGGCGCTGAATTATTTGCAGAAAAAAAGTGAGAGTTTTACGGTCAATATAGGTACTGGCTGCGGTTACAGCGTGCTCGAAGTCATCGCTGCCTATGAAAAAGCCAGCGGTCAAGCTGTGCCTTATGATTTGGTCCCGCGCCGCCCTGGCGATATCGCGTCGTGTTACGCCAATCCTGTACTGGCCGCCGAACTACTTGGGTGGCAAGCGGAGAAGGACTTGGCGGCAATGTGCGCCGATTCCTGGAAATGGCAGTCGTTTAACCCAAAGGGTTTTGAGGTGTAATCAGGATCGACGATCCTACGCGCTGCCTGATGATCGCGCCCTGTTTTGTTTGAAGATTACTGAAGGAAAGGGCTACCAGATTGGTAGCCCTTTTTACATTGGCGGTCGCATTCTTTCGCATTATTTCGCATTATTTAATCCATTTTTTTAAGGGATTTTTTTGCACCAGGAAATTACGTGTGGTTTATAGGTAATTTGTTGTGCACGGAGTCGTAAAAACATGGTTACGCAATATCGATTTGACGCTTTTTTACTCGCTTGGCGTAATGCCATTCAGTGTCTATTTATTGTCTGAGCTTTGGAAGGCTGCCGAAGTTGGAGTTGTCGCAATGTGGTTGATACAGTGATATTTTTTTATGCGTGGATGAACCGATATTGTATGTAATTAGGTAGCATTTATCAAATAATAGGTGAAAAATATATAATTGAACCGACATTGACTCGGTATAATGGATTTTTAGCGGTTCAAATACTCTATATGATAAAAGCTATTGATGTCCTGCGTCGCTCGAAAACTGATGAGATGGAAATGGATGAGATCGAGAGTGGCGTCGCTCTCGAAACGGGACTCTATCGCAGTGGGCGCGCCGCTCGTTTGGCTGGCTTATCGGTTGAGACATTGCGCGTGTGGGAGCGTCGCTATGGTGTATCGGCGCCGCAACGCTCCGCTCATGGGCAGCGCCTTTATTCTGGCGAGCAAGTTTATCGCCTCGGGCTGATAAGGCAGTTGGTGGAACAAGGGCATCCGATCAGTGCGGTTGCCGGCTTGACGGTTGACCGTTTGCAGAAGCTGGCCGAGCCTTTGGTCTCACTTGGCAATGCGCGTAAGGGTCCAATACGCGTGGTGCTGGTCGGTGAAGGGTTGGTCCGGCGAGTTACTAACGGCGGCCTTGCCAATCTGGCGTTAGATGTGGTGAATGTAGGAGCGCGTCTTGATGCCGTGTCGGAAACGCTACGCAATGTGAATGCTGACGTTCTGGTGATTGAGGCGCCAGAGCTGAACGAAGACGCTGTTTCATTGATTATTGAGATGCGTCAAGTTACCGGTGTGGCAGCGGTAGTGGTGGTGTATCGTTTTTGCGCGGCTCCCACGCTGCGTTCGTTGCGCGCCCAAGGTTATTTGGTTGCGCGCATGCCAGCTGATCTGACGGAAATTGTGCTCTTATGCGATACAGCATTGGCCGCGCAATCCGGGCATTCACGTCGTGTTGACGCCGCACCATGGCCCAATATATCCGTTTTGCCACGTCGGTTGGACGATCAAGCTTTGGCGACGCTTGTGGCTGCCGCGAATAGCGTTGCTTGTGAGTGTCCGCGTCATTTGGCAGAAATTTTGCTCATGTTGAATAGTTTTGAGCGTTACAGCCAGCAGTGTAGTGCGCTTAGTCCGGATGATGCTCTAGTGCACGATTCGCTAACGCTAGCCGTTTCCCAGGCGCGCGGTTTACTGGAGTCGGCGATGGAACGGCTTGCGCTTGCCGAAGGCTTGCCACTGCCAGCGGGGTTGCAGCGATAGGGGCTGATCCTGACCGGCAATCGCCATTACTCCCGTGGTGATGATCACGCTACAACCAGCGCTAAAACTGATTCTGAACGTTTCTTTTCGCCTCTTTTACCTTGCTTGAGGAATAGTCGCAATGCATCTCAAAGCGTCACGTCAGCTTAATCCGAAAAAATTGTTGCTCAGCAAATGGACAGCCACTTCACCAAGTAACAAGGAGAAGCACTTTCTGGTGACGCAAGTAGTTTCGCCTGAACCGCCAGCGGCCGAGATCGATCTCGTCGAAATGGAAGCAGTGCACTCAGGCCGACGCTTTTCTGTGCGTTGGCGTGAGCTGGCCGATAATTCTCAATGGCTTCAAGGTTGGCAATAAAACTGTCCGAGGTCGGACCGTTCACGCGGTCTACTTTTATCGAAAAAAATGTCGCACGTGAATTTTGAACATAACTGTGACTAATAGGCCTGGCAAATATGCTTAATAAATAAGCGGGACAAATAAACGCTCCGAGCTAATTCCACCGCATATTTCCAGTTATATCAATAAGGCCTCAATAGTGTCCAATCCGTTTTTGGAGTGGTTATGAAAATGCGCAAAAAATCCGACTTGCCAAGCAAGATATGCCTTGGATGTGCCTTGCCGTTTACCTGGCGTAAAAAATGGACCGCAGTGTGGAATGAGGTGAAATATTGTTCAGCACGATGCCGCAAGGCCAAACGTGATGGAGCTTAAATGCCGTTGACAACGGTCCCGCCCTAAAAGTCCTACCGCCACCATCGTATTGACGGAGATAAAGTGACCAAAAACCCTACCATCAGACTGGTCCTCGGTGACCAGCTTAATACGCTGCACAGTTGGTTCAAGCAACCGCGTGATGACGTCCATATTGTCATGATGGAGATGCGACAAGAGACCGATTACGTCCTGCATCACGCGCAAAAAATTATCGCTATCTTCGCTGCGATGCGGCACTTTGCGCGACTACTGACAGAAGCCGGACATCAGGTGCATTATCTGGCGATCGACGATCCCACAAACTTACAAACATTGCCCGGCAACCTCGACCGCCTGATTGCCCGCTATCGGGCTGGCGCAGTAGAGTATCAGGCGCCGGACGAATGGCGACTTGACCAGCAACTGGCCGACTACGCGCAACAGCAATCAATTCCTTGTCAGATGGTCGAGTCCGAACATTTCTATACGCGACGCGAAGAAGCTGCGGAGTTATTCGTTGGACGTAAAAAATGGCTGATGGAACATTTTTATCGCCAGATGCGGGTTAAACACGGCGTACTGATTGAGGCGGATAGTAAGCCCATCGGCGGTCAGTGGAATTATGATCACGATAACCGCAAATCGTGGCCAGGACTACCGTCCGAACCTGCAGATGGTCGAATCCGGCATGATCATTCGGCGCTATGGCAGACGATTGAAGCAGCTGGCGTAAAGAGTTTTGGTCGGCCCAATGCGGCGCAATTTGCGTGGCCGTTAAATCGGGATGAGGCGCTGCAACAGCTTGACGACTTTGTAGCCAATGCGCTCCCGCATTTCGGCCAATTTCAGGATGCAATGAGCAGCAAAGCGTGGCGTTTATTTCATTCCATGCTGTCATTCGCGCTCAATACCAAGATGCTCGGCCCTGGCGAGGTAGTGGCAAAGGCTGAGGCGGCTTGGCGTGCTGAAAGCGTTCCAGTGGCCGCTGCAGAAGGTTTTATCCGGCAAATTTTGGGCTGGCGTGAATATGTGCGTGGCGTGTATTGGTCGCACATGCCACTGTATGCCGAGCACAATGTGTTCGCACATAATCGGCCGTTACCGACGTGGTTTTGGACCGGACAGACAAAAATGCGCTGCCTTTCAATTGCCATTAACCAGTCGCTGGAAGAAGCGCACGCCCATCATATTCAGCGGCTGATGGTGATCGGCAATTTTGCCTTGCTCGCCGGACTAGATCCCGGTGCGGTACACCGCTGGTACCTCGGCGTTTATATTGATGCGTTTGAATGGGTCGAGTTGCCGAATACGGTAGGCATGAGCCAGTTCGCCGACGGTGGCTTATTGGCGACGAAGCCGTACGTATCCAGTGCGGCCTATATCGACCGGATGAGCGATTATTGCAAAGGTTGTTATTACGACAAAAAACTTCGGTTGGGCGAACGTGCTTGTCCCTATAACGCACTCTATTGGGATTTTTTCGCACGCAACGAAAAACAACTCGGAACTAATCCGCGCCTTGGCATGGTGTATCAGCAATTGCGAAAAATGGAGAGCACGGCTTACAGCGCGATGCAGGCGCAGGCGTTCGGTTTGCGGGAGCGGTTGGATGGGCTTTAATGTTCGAATGAGAAGCGGTAATAGTTTCTTGCAGGATTTAATATTGTGACTCTCTGGCGGCGACTATGGAGCCTGTATCTGCCTAATTAATTAGCACATCTGTTGGTTTTGCGCAATTATTTCGATTGGAGGTAGTCCGTTTTTTGTCTCGTGGTTTTTTTGAGACGGATTCTCATCTAACGTAATGTTGAACGTGTTAAATCTTGTAGAATGACAACAAAATGGCTTCTTTTCTTCAAATAGAGTACTAAAAACTGGATGTGCGCCGTACGCTGAGGTGGACATTTACCACTAGTGCGTGTGTAACACTAAGCCCTTTAGGCTTGCATCTCAGGTTGGCTCACTTCATGTATTTCTTGTCCAAAACCGCCTTTAAAAGGTGGGGTGTTGTTGGGTTAATATCCCTGTTAACTGCTTGCGCGTACGCTCCTGGCATGCGCATGGATAAACAGTCTGTAGCATTGCAAGAGCAAAATCAAAAGTCCGAATCGGTGGATTCTAGCGTTACGCCAGTCCTCAAAACGATCACACCGCAACTACTGCAAGCCGAGAAAATCGCGCGCGAACAACAAGCCAGCCAAGACATTAGCCAACTAGTAGCCAGCCCGAGTCCTTATTTAATCGGAAGCGGTGACGTTCTTTCTATCGTGGTCTGGGATCATCCAGAACTCTCTACGCCGGCGATGACCAGTGCGACCACCATCAGCACATCTGGCGCTACCGATGTGGGCGCTTCCAGCATTCCCGGCTTCGTGGTTGATCAGGACGGTTTGGTACAGTTTCCCTATGCGGGTCCGCTCAAGCTGGCTGGTTTGACCGAAGCGCAAGCGCGCACATTATTGACCAGACAACTAAAGAACTATCTCAAAAAGCCAGATCTTACGCTGCGTGTGCAGGCTTACCGCAGCAAGCGCATTTATATTGACGGTGAAGTCAAAATGCCGGGTATTCAGAGCATTAATGATCTACCGATGACGTTGATGGAGGCAATCAGTCGTGCGGGCGGGTTTTTGCCAACGGGCGATCAAAGTCAGGTAGACGTCACCCGTGCGGGCAAAACCTACCGTATAAATCTTCCACAGTTATTGCAAAAAGGGATCAACCCCGCGAATATTTTGTTGGCAAATGGAGATGTCGTGCGCGTGATTGCGCGTGAAGAAAGCAAAGTCTTCGTATTGGGTGAAGTGACCCGTCCAACAACACTGACTTTGCGCAACGGTCGTCTGACGCTCAATGAGGCGTTAGGCGATGCCGGTGGTCTCAATCAACTGAGCGCCGAAGGTCGTCAAGTCTACGTTGTGCGCAACACAACTGACATGCATCCAATTGTGTATAACCTCGACGCTCGCTCGCCGGTAGCGCTGGCGTTGGCAGAAAATTTCGAGCTCAAAGCCAAAGACGTCGTCTATGTCGATGCCTCGGCACTCGCCAACTGGGCACGCGTGATTGCTCTCCTCGTACCTAGCGCGCAATCGTTAACCAGTGCGGTGCAGGTAACCAAATGATTAATAACATCTTGGTTATTTGCATTGGCAACATCTGTCGCAGCCCTATCGCAGAGGGGTTGCTAAAGCACGCACTGCCTGACAAAACGGTGCGGTCAGCCGGTATCGGCGCAATGATCGGCTATCCGGCAGACCCATTTGCGATCCAACTCATGAAAGAGCACGGCGTCGACATTAGCGAACACCGTGCTCAAAGCTTGATGATGTGGATGGTGAATGAGGCTGACATCATCCTGACCATGGATGTAGAGCAAAAGCGCTTTATCGAACAGAAATATCCGACATCCAAGGGTAAGGTATTCCGTCTCGGCGAATTCGACAAATATGACATCCCCGATCCGTATCGACAGGATCTGGAAGTATTCCGCCAAACTTACAGTCTGATTGCCCAAGGCGTTGACGCGCTGGTCGAGCGCATCGTACACATCAATTAATAGAACCGTTTAATAGTCATCACGATGAATCAACCCATTCAGCAATTAATACCCGTAAACATCCCAGACGATGACGAAATCGACCTGGCAACTTATCTCGACATACTTTTTGATAATCGGTGGCTGATTATCGGAATCGCGTTAGTGATCACGCTGCTCGGCACCGCTTATGCGTTTATCGCCAAGCCGATTTACGAGGCGAATATTCTGATTCAGGTAGAGGATAGCCCCAATTCATCAAAGAATATATTGGGTGACATGTCTGCGATGTTCGACGTGAAGACCGCCGCGACATCTGAAATGGAAATTCTCCGTTCGCGCATGATCGTGTCTCGTGCAGTTGATAATTTGCGGCTCAACACGACCGTGCGGCCTAAATACTTTCCCGTGGTTGGCGCGTGGTTAGCAGGGCGTAACAAAAAACTTTCCGAGCCAGGACTATTCGGCAGCGGTGGTTACGCATGGGGCGCTGAGAAGATCGAAGTCTCCACATTTAATGTGCCTGAGTCATTGGAAGATCGCGATTTCGTACTCACAGCGGGTGTCAATGGGCAGTACAGTCTTACCGAAAATAATCAAGATATAGCACTAAAGGGTAGCGTAGGATCAATACTTAGAGCGGGCGAAGAAGGTGGCAACATTGAGTTGCTGGTAAATCGCCTTTCGGCTAAACCTGACACACAATTCCTGTTACACCATACGTCTCGCTTGGCCACGATCGAAAAGCTGCAAACTTCGATGGCTATTGCGGAAAAAGGCAAGCAATCAGGGATTATCGGTATTACGCTAGAAGGTACTAACCCAACATTAACCAGCAATATCTTGAATCAAATCGGGCAGGAATACGTCCGGCAGAATGTAGAGCGTAAATCAGAGGAAGCTGAAAAGTCTCTTTCTTTTCTCGACAAACAACTGCCAGATCTGAAGCGCCAATTAGAGCAGTCAGAAAGCAAGTTTAACCAGTTCCGCAATGCAAGCGGTACTGTTGATTTGGGCGAAGAAGGCAAGATGCTGCTGCAGCAATCAATTATCGCCCAAACCAAGATGATTGAACTAAAACAAAAAAGAGAAGAGCTTCTGGTTCGCTTCACGACCGGTCATCCTGCTGTGGTGGGGATTGACAGCCAGATGAAAGAGATCGTTGCAGAAATGCAGGCAATTACCACCCGAATTAAGAGGCTGCCGTTGCTGGAGCAAGACGTGTTGCGCCTTAGCCGCGACGTCAAGTTAAACACCGATTTATATACTGCGTTATTAAACAGCGCGCAGCAGTTACGTCTGGTTAAAGCCGGTAAAGTAGGTAACGTGCGATTGGTTGACGCAGCCATGGTGCCTGAAAAACCGATCAAACCTAATCGGCCGATTGTGATCGCGATTGCCGTGTTGATAGGTCTGTTTTTAGGCGTGATGTGCGCCTTTATCAAAAAATCATTATTTGGTGGTATCAGCGACTCCCATGAGATTGAGCAGATGCTGGGGCTCACCGTCTACGCCAACGTACCGCATAGCAAACAACAGGTGGATTTGTATCAAAGAGTGCTGGCCAAGTCGAAACAAGTGTCCGTGCTTGCACAAATCGATCCCACTGATACAGCGATTGAAAGCTTACGGAGCTTCCGTACTTCATTGCAATTCTCGATGCTGGATGCCAAAAACAACATCATCATGATCACCGGTCCGACGCCCGGCTTAGGGAAATCATTTGTTTCAGTAAACGTAGCGGCAGTGTTGGCAGTCGCTGGTAAAAAGGTCCTGCTCATTGATGCCGACTTACGCAAAGGCTACCTCCATCAATACTTTGGATTCGGCCGTGAAAACGGATTGTCGGAGTTGGTTGCGGGAACGGTCAGTCTTGAACAGGCCGTGCATAAAAGCGTCGTTGAAAATGTTGACTTCATCTCTACCGGGCGCTTCCCACCTAATCCGTCGGAATTGTTGTTGCACGAGAATATCGGGCAATTACTGAAATCCTTGTCTGGCAGTTATGACTACATTTTTATAGATACGCCGCCTGTACTGGCCGTGTCAGATACCCTAATTCTTGGGCCGCACGTTGGTGCACTCTTCATGATTACCCGCGCTGGTCAGAGCACGATAGGTGACATTAAGGAGTCTATGAAGCGCTGTAGTCATACAGGCATTCCGGTTAAGGGTGTCATTTTCAATGATATCAAACGTCGTCCCGGTAGCTATGGCTATGGGTATAAATACGGCAAATATCGTTATACACAATATAAATATTAAGTACTGAAATAGGTATTTAAAAAAACAGACACGGAAACGGTCTTCTTCTTACCAAGGAAGGGTGAAATGGGAAGAACGAGAAGAAAACAAAAGATGTTTTATCTTTCACGCCGTGCGCGTCGATCTGTTTTTCTTTGCGGTCTTTTAGCCGCCTTTTGCGTGACTGTTTTTTTTATTCTGACGCAATCGTAAATGGCAGTACAGATTTGATCGTTGTAATGCGTGTGTTTTTGTATCAGTTCAGGGCGTCTGTATTGGGACTATTTAGATGGGCAACAACTGTGTTGCCCAAGTTGAGTCTGCTGGTAATGCGTTGTTTATTGAAGTCAGATTGACTCGAAAAGTAAATTCTATTTTACCGATCTAGTCGACTGAGGAATGGCACGCCATCCGGCAATCAAAAAATAAATAATAAACAGGTGAAATTTAAATGCGAGTTCTAATTATAGAAAATTGCAAAAGCGTTTTTGAAAGTGTGGGCATTCAGTGGGCCGAAATATTAAATCCATCAGTTCGGTGTGACGGTGCTTGGCAATCATTAGTTCAGCTTTCCTCCGCGCAAACGAAAATCGTTTCAGATAGCCTATTGTTATTCTTGTCGAAGACGCATGACATATTGACTCGCAATAAAAGCGAGGCGCCAATTTTATGATAATGCCCATATCAAATATGGTCGAGGCCGGTGCCGCCGCGGCTTTGGCCAGTTTTGCCTCTAGCGTGTTGATCGTGATGTCGCAAGGTTGGCACGGTAAGCATTCATTTGACCACGATCTATCTGGCGTACAAAAATTCCACACCACCGCGGTTCCACGCGTTGGGGGAATTGCAGTGATCACTGGCATTATCTTCTCTCTCGTATTTCTTGCCTTCAGCAATCCGCTGGTGGAAACGGAGGTTGACATAAAAGATGCCTTCAAACTTCTACTCGCAGCATGTCCGATTTTTTTTGCAGGGACGATGGAAGACTTGACAAAAAAAGTTTCCGTACGGGTGCGGCTATGCGCAAGCATTCTGTCAGCCTTACTAGCAAGTTGGTTGTTGGGAGCTACGATTGATGGCCTTGACATATGGGGTGTGGACACGTTGTTGACACTTGCGCCGATTGCGATTGTGGTTACAGCCTTTGTTGTTGCAGGTGGCACAAACGCCATTAATATCATCGATGGATTTCATGGCGTCGCCGCAAGTGCCGTCATTATTATGTTGGCAGCCCTAGGCTTTCTCGCTTGGCGTCAAGGCGACATGTTTGTGACTCAATTAGCGATATTAGGAGTAGGTTCTGCGTTCGGTTTTCTATTGGTTAACTATCCTACCGGCCGCTTGTTTGTAGGCGATGGCGGCGCATATCTTTTGGGTTTTTTGGTCTCCGAGATCATGATCTTGCTGCTGATACGCAACCCTGCAGTCAACGCATGGCAAGTTCTGGCAATCTGCGCGTATCCGGTTATCGAGGTATTAAACAGCATTTACCGCAGAAAATTCATTCGTAAGGCTAGTCCGGGACGCCCCGATAGCCTCCATCTTCATACGCTGATTTATCGTCGCCTGGTATGTCAGATGGTTCGCCACAATCCAAATAGACCGTGGATTCGAAATGCTTCTGTGGTTTGTTTTGTTGGGGCATGGATTGCGGTTATGGGTTTTGCCGCGGTCATGTTCGGGGACGGTATTCCTGGTGCTGTGGCAGTTGTTTTGGTGCAGGTGTTCTTGTTTATGATGGTGTATGCGCGGTTGGTGCGTGGGCGTTGGAGTCGTTTTTCAAACAGTGAGAAAGCGATAGGTTTATTAAATGGAGCTGATATCGAACTACCCTGAAATCTAACGTGTTGAATGCTTGAGTCCTGGCATTAGACTTTTACCAAAGTTCATAACGTAATTAATAAGGTGGGATCTATCGAGGTAACTGTAATTGAGGTGGAGTATTAAGCTCGATATAGCAAGCTCCTATGATTAGACCTATTGCACACAAGTTTCGCGCTCCTCGACAAATTATGAACATATCAATAGACACACGTATTGCGATCATTGGCCTAGGTTATGTCGGTTTGCCTTTGGCTGTTGAATTTGGGAAAAAATATCCAACATTAGGCTTTGATATTAATCAGCGGCGCGTGACGGAGTTAAAAGAAGGTATCGAGACTACATTGGAAGTCGAAAGCGCCGACCTCAAAGCGGCGATATACCTCAATTATTCAACCGATCTGGATGATTTGCGCAGCGCAACCGTTTATATCGTGACCGTTCCCACCCCCATAGATGAGCATAAGCAGCCGGATTTGACGCCGTTGCAAAAAGCCTCGGAAACATTAGGTAAAGTGATAAAAAAAGGTGATGTCGCAGTCTACGAATCGACTGTTTATCCAGGTGCAACAGAAGAATATTGCGTGCCGGTTATTGAGCGTGTTTCGGGGCTTAAATTCAATGTCGATTTTTTTGTCGGTTACAGTCCAGAGCGCATCAACCCTGGTGATAAAGAGCATCGATTAACCACAATCACCAAAGTTACTTCCGGCTCCACGCCAGAGACGGCTGATTTTGTCGACTCACTTTATAGCAGCATTATCGACGCAGGTACGCACAAGGCGCCGTCGATCAAAGTGGCAGAGGCGGCCAAGGTAATCGAAAATACGCAACGCGATTTGAATATTGCGCTGATGAACGAGCTTGCGATTATCTTCAAAAAAATGGGAATCGATACCGAAGACGTACTAAAGGCAGCGGGTACTAAGTGGAATTTTCTACCATTTCGTCCCGGTTTGGTCGGGGGCCATTGCATTGGTGTCGATCCGTATTACCTGACACATAAAGCGGAATCTCTGGGCTATCACCCAGACGTGATTTTAGCGGGACGGAGAATCAATGACAATATGGGCAGTTATGCAGTCGGTCAATTGGTAAAGGAAATGCTCAAGCGCCGCATTCAGGTAGAAAACGCCAACGTTTTGGTTATGGGTTTGGCGTTCAAAGAGAATTGCCCCGATCTACGAAACACCAAGGTCATCGACATCATTGCAGAGTTAAAAGATTATAACGTCGAGGTTGATGTCTACGATCCTTGGGTAAGTGCAGAATGTGCGCAGCATGAATACGGAATAACTCCCATCCTGGCTCCTTATCTCGGTAAATACGATGCAATTATTCTCGCTGTACCGCACCGTGAATTTAAGGAAATCGGCGCGATCGGGATGCGTAAATTTGGTAAAGAAGAGCACGTCCTTTTCGATCTAAAATATTTACTCCCAAAAGAAGAGTCAGATATTCGTCTGTAATAAATGTCGCGCTCAGACTAACCAGAATATAAATGCATAACATGAACCGTTTCGAACAGATCCAAGAAGAATTACGTCAGAAACCGAAAAAGTGGTTGATTACCGGCTGTGCCGGTTTTATAGGTTCCAATTTGCTCGAGACCCTTCTAAATCTGGACCAAATCGTTATCGGTCTCGACAATTTTGCCACCGGTCATCAACACAATCTGGACGAAGTAAAAGAATTGATCGGCGCCGAGCGGTGGACGCGTTTCACATTTATTCAGGGTGATATTCGTGATTTCGCCATATGTCAAACGGCAGTGGAGGGCGTAGATTATGTCCTACACCAGGCCGCTCTCGGATCGGTTCCACGATCTCTCTTAGATCCAATTGCCACTAACGACGTCAATATTAACGGGTTTTTAAATATGCTCACTGCGTCGCGAGACGCAGCTGTGACGTCTTTTGTTTATGCGGCATCCAGCTCTACCTACGGCGATCACCCGGGTTTGCCCAAAGTCGAAGATACGATAGGGAGGCCTTTATCGCCGTACGCGGTCACCAAATATGTAAACGAGTTATACGCGGAGGTATTTTCGCGTTGTTATGGCTTCAACACCATAGGGTTGAGATATTTTAACGTCTTTGGTAAGCGGCAGGATCCTAACGGTGCTTATGCGGCAGTAATTCCAAAGTGGATTACGGCAATGATTAATAACGAAGAAATATTTATTAATGGTGACGGCGAAACTAGTCGGGATTTTTGTTTTATAGAGAACGCGGTTCAAGCTAATATTCTTGCTGCGAAGACTGCTGTTTGTAACAAGAATGAAATCTATAACGTGGCTGTGAGCGACATTACTACTCTAAACGAACTTGTTCAGATTTTAAAATCAGCGTTAGCAATAAGAGGATTTCAATACGATAGGAATTTAGTTTATTGCGAGTTTCGTAATGGCGATATACGGGATTCTCAAGCTGATATAAAAAAGTCGACAAAACGTTTGGGATATGTACCAAAATTTAATATTAAATTAGGTATCGAAAAAACCGTATTATGGTTTACAACGTCCCGTGATAATTTTTAATTATGCGTACGGTATCCTCTCCAAAAATAATATAAATATGAACATATGTTAGTTAAAGACGTTAAATCCTTTTTCAAGTTAGCTAGGATATTAGAATACAAACAGGATTTTCGGCAGCATAGTCAAATTTATAAAAATGTAGGTTGGTTAATCGGTGAAAAGCTACTAACTATTGCGCTAGTTTTATTTTGTGATGGCTTACTCGCAAGAACTATAACAATAGGTGAATTTGGGCAATGGCAATACTCACTAAATCTAGCTTCAATGATTGGATGCGTTGGTTTTGTTGCCGGAGCGGAAGTAATAATACCGGCGCTTGCTAGATATACACGGTTGCGCTCAGAAATTATCACTGCTGGATTTATAGTTCGTAGTTTCTTTTCTTTGCTAACAGTGTTACTCAGCGCAATAATCTGTGATGTGTTCTTCGATAACTCTGTGGTGGGGAAGCTTGTCGTAATTGCATTAATAATTGTTGTTGTAAATGAGACAACATCGGTTATTGTCGCATATTTTCAAGCGATTACCAATATAAGACCAGTTGTCCTTTGTCGATTATTGGCTTTAGCCATACGAGCGTCGTTATTTTATGTCGTATCTTTAAACACGAAAAATATTTTTTTATTTATATCTGTTCGTGGCATTGAGGTCGTAGTAACCGGAATTCTTTTAGTGTTGTTAATACGAACGCAACCAATTTATTGGCGACCTAACACAAGAATAATCAAAATAATATTAATTAGAGGAATTCGATTTTTACCATCGATACTGGCAATGTATGCATATACAAAAATTGATAGAATTTTTGTTCAGAAATATTTTTCCTATGAATATTTGGCAGTATATTCAATTGCTCAACAATATGTTGAACAATGTTTTTTACTTATTACAATAG
>NZ_JASJXA010000055.1:0-18344 GCF_035018905.1 Glaciimonas sp. Gout2
CAATAGATGAGAGTAGTTCCTAAAAATAATCAATTTATCGATCAAGATAATATTTAGATACTAAGAGGTGTAGTAGTTGTTATAGTCGTTGGTTTTAGTACAAAGCAAATGATGATGAAAAACCTCGCTGTTTCATCAGCGCTCTGCATGGCGACGTAAGTTAAATTTTATCAAAACGATAATTATTTGGCCCTCCATGCAATAGTTGTATTTTCCAAACCTCCGGCTCGACATGAAGTAACAAGGACGCGAAATGCTCAGTAAAGAAAACAGTTTTGTGATGAAAGCAACCCTCTTGTCGGCTGCGTTTCTATTTGCCTATGGCCTTGCTGCATGTAGCAGGACGCAGTCTGCAGACGCATTGATAAGCGAAGCAAGGAACTATCAGCAAAAAGGAGACGACGCGTCTGCACAAATTCAATTGAAAAATGTCCTGCAAAAAAATCCCGATAATGTGGAGGCCCGATATTTGCTGGGAATGATTGCCATAGAAACCGGCGATCCACAGTCAGCTGAGAAAGAACTGCGGAGGGCATTAAGCCTAGGGAAAAGCGCCGAGATGGTGTTGCCTGCCTTAGGGAAATCGCTGCTCATGCAAAATCAGTTTCAGAATGTGCTGGATCAAACAGAAAAAGTTTCTACGCAAGGCGACGTCCTGGCTATGAGAGGGAACGCCTATCTCGGACTGAGGAGAAATAAGGAGGCTAAAGAAGCCTTTGAATCTAGCCTCAAAAGTGACCCCGATTTTCCTGCTGCTCTCATTGGATTAGCCAAGAACGCGTTGATAGAGAATGATGTTGCGGCTGCCACCAGTTTTGCGGAACACGCAGTTAATAAAAACCCAAAGAATATCGAAGTACTGCTATTTAAGGCCAATTTGCTGAGTGGGCAACACGCTACTGAACCAGCTTTAGCGGCTTTTAATACTGTACTAGCACTGAAACCTGACAATGTCGACGCGCTGTTGAATAAAGCCTCTTTAGAAATAGGCGCGAAAAAATTTGCTGAAGCCAAGATCGATATCGATGCCGCGCAAAAAAGTGCTCCCAAGAATCTAATCGTTCTTTATATGCAGGGATTACTGGATTTTAGTCAGGGAAAAAACGCGGAGGCATTAGAAGGTATACAAAAAGTATTAAGTGCCATGCCGGACTATATGCCGGGGGTACTGATCGCCGGCGCACTTCAATACAATTTGGGATCAATGCCACAAGCGAAACAATATTTGACCAAATATCTCGCTAAGAATCCAAATAACCTCTATGCGCGCAAATTACTGGTCTCGACTTTTTTGAATAGCGGCGACATCGCTAACGCAAGTCTCGCTTTAGAGCCTGCATTGAAAGACCCTTCACAAGACGTCGAACTGTTAATGCTTGCCGGCCAGACTAATATGCAAAGCAAAAACTTTATCAAGGCGGCAGAATATTTCGAAAAAGCGAGTGCGTTGGTACCGCAAACTGCGAAGCCGCATACAGCATTAGGGTTGAGTAAGTTAGCCATGGGAGAAAATGTAGGAGGAGTCGCTGAACTGGAAATGGCGACGACTCTGGATACAAAATCGCCGCAATCGGGCATTTTGTTAATCATGGCGCACATACGTCTTCAGGAATTTGATAAAGCGCTCACGGCAGCAAACGCACTTGAGAAAGAACAGCCTAAAAATGTTCTCGTTCAAAGTCTAAAAGGTGATATTTATTACCAGCAAAATAACCTCGTTAGCGCACGCGCAAGTTTTGAAAAAGCTCTTTCGCTACAAGCGGCTTATTTTCCTGCAATTATCAACCTGGTTCAATTGGACTTAAGGGAAAAAAAACCTGATGTAGCAAGAAAGCGTCTCGAGGCTTTACTAGCAGTAGACAAAAAGAATATTCAGGCAATAAACGCCATGGCAAGTCTTGCGCTTTTTCAAAAACATCAAGAAGAAGCAACAGCTTGGCTAGAACGTGCGACACAGGAAGATCCAGAATCATTACCTGCCGCGATGCGCCTGACATCACGTTATTTGCAAATTAACGAAAAGTTAAAAGCGCTGACGCTGGCGCGTAAGTTGCAAGCCACCCATCCAACCGATCCCGACATGTTGAACCTGCTGGCTCAAACACAGTTTGCCAACAACGACAAATTAGCTGCGTTGGAAAGCTTTCAGAGACTAGTCGCTTTACTGCCAAATTCGCCTGTGACGCAGTTTAAAATTGCATCGGTTCAGATCGCTCTGGACAATCCTTCCGCTGCGTCGGAAGCAATTAAGAAGGCGCTTGCGATACAGCCTGATTATTTGGATGCCGAGATTTTGCAAACGTCCTTATATATGCGCAGTGGCAATCAGGCGCAAGCAATTGAGTTTGCCAGGAAGATCCAGAAACAAGCCGGACAGTCAGCCATAGGTTATGAAATAGAAGGCAATATCCTGCTATCCCAGAAAAAACCTGACTTAGCGGCGAAAGCCTATGAGCAAGCTTTTCTTGTGAATAACAAAAATGTAACACTGCTGATGAAGCTGCATGAATCGCTGAATTTAGCTGGCAAAACGAAAGAGGCAGATGCCCGGGTCAACCAATGGTTCGAGCAGCACCCAACGGAGGTTGCCCTACATATTTATCTAGCGGAAACCTATCTCGCGCAGAAGCAAACCAAAGCCGCAATCGTGCAATATCTATTGGTCTTACGTCAGGAACCTCGCAATATCGGTGTGCTCAACAATCTGGCCCTTGCGTATCAGCAAGAAAAAGATCCTCACGCATTGGAAACAGCAGAAAAAGCCCATCAATTGGCAATCGACAACCCTCAGGTAATGGATACGTTGGGCTGGTTGTTAATCGAACAGGGTGATACAACGCGCGGCCTTCCTCTTGTGCAAAAAGCCAGTAACGCTGCACCAGATGCGTTGGATATCCGGTATCACCTGGCGCTTGGATTGCTGAAGTCTGGCGACAAGGTCAAAGCAAGAATCGAACTGGATAAATTAATAGCAACAGGGAAAAACTTCGCAAATATGGAGGAAGCTAAGGCTTTGGCAAAGACAATATAATTGCTGTCGGCTGGCTTTAGCTAGAAGTAATCAGGCAAAGCCAGCATCCTTGTCGGGTTGCATTCGCTCACCCATTATTTACCATTCACCATTTATTTTTACTGCACCTGAATTGCATATGCACTCTATTGAACAGGTCAAGCTCCTCTTGGCGGATACCCTCAATCTTGGTGAGCGGGCAAGCACCTTGCACGCAGATTCCGGCTTGCTGGGAAGTATCCCAGAATTGGATTCAATGGCCGTTATCCACATCATTACCGCACTCGAAGAGCGCTTCGGCATTGTCATTGATGACGATGAAATCAGTGCTACTATTTTTTACACGGTAGGCAGTCTTGCCACTTTTATCGAGCAGAAACTAGCGCAATGAAAACGCATCCCGATCGCTTTCCTGCGGAATCTTTTTTTCTGACGGCCGCGCCTGGGAAGCGCTTTTGCATCTATCACGCACCACCGCCAGATCGCGTCTGTCGTGGGGCGTTTATTTACGTTCATCCATTTGCGGAAGAAATGAATCGGTCACGTCGAGTCGTCACATTGCAGGCCCGCCAATTTGCCGAGAACGGTTATGCCGTGCTGATAATTGATCTGTTCGGTTGCGGTGATAGCACTGGCGAATTTGCCGACGCAACGTGGGAAATTTGGAAGGCAGATCTGGGCATTGCAGAAAAATGGCTCATTCAGCGTTTGCACACCCAAATAGGTTTATGGGGGCTACGGTTGGGCGCATTACTCGCGATGGATTTCGCACGGCATGCGCAAAATCGGATAACCTCCATCATTCTTTGGCAGCCTGTGATCAACGGAAAATCCTTTATGACGCAGTTTCTCAGGCTACGCGCTGCAAGTAGCATTTTAGCCGACGGCCAGAAGCCCATCGGAACCTCAGTGACGACAAATGCAATGCGGAGTGCAATGCTTGACGGAGAAACGTTCGAAATAGCTGGCTATGACATTTCCCCCGCCCTTACTTCCGCCATTGATGCCCTCGATGCCAAGACGCTATGGGTGAATACTGCTCCGATATATTGGTTCGATATAAGTGGCCCTGGCCTCAATACAATACCGTCATTAACAACCGAAGTAGTCAACGAATGGCGGCGTCAGAATGCTGACTTACACCAGCATGCAGTGTTGGGACAGCCTTTTTGGGCATTACAAGATATATCGGACGCACCTGCATTGCTAACCGTCACTACATCCCTTCTTGATGAAGGTTCGGTGATGTCAAAATGAATGCTGAAGACCATGCTGTACGCTTCCTTTGTCACAATGATTGGCTGTATGGTGTCTTAAGTATGCCTGAGCAGGCCGGTAACAGAGGTGTCGTGATGCTGGTCGGTGGCCCGCAATATCGCGCGGGAAGTCATCGCCAATTTACGCTGCTGTCGCGCTATCTCGCTTCATCCGGCATAGCAACAATGCGGTTCGACTATCGAGGGATGGGTGACAGCGAAGGCGATACGCGAAATTTCGAGGATATTAATGATGACATCCGCTGTGCAATAGACCATTTTATTCAATCCGTTCCCGGCATGACTGAAGTGGTCATTTGGGGCCTCTGTGATGCAGCATCAGCAGCACTCTTTTATGCCTGGCGGGATAGCAGGGTTACCGGACTTGTTCTGCTTAATCCGTGGGTACGAACTGAAAGTGGTTTAGCAAAAGCCCATCTCAAACATTACTACTTCTCACGTCTGTCTGACAATGCCTTGTGGAAGAAGATTTTGACGGGGAAAGTGGATTATATTGCCGCGGCCCGCTCGTTAATCAATGACGTCAGGGTGGCGTGTTTTAAGCGCGCCCAACCAAGAGCATCAGCGTCATTACCGGATCGCATGTTTGATGGATACAGTCGTTTTAAGGGAAAAGTATTATTAATATTAAGCGGCGACGATCTGACCGCTAGTGAATTCAGCGATCTCGTTGCTTCAAACGAAAAATGGCGCGTACTTCTGGAAAATCAGCAAACTCAAACTCACACGTTACCCGGTGCAAATCATACTTTTTCAACGAGAGTATGGCGCGACAAAGTCGGGCGCTGGACCAAGGACTGGCTTCAGTCATGGTAGAAAATCCAAATTGATGGTGGATTTTAGCTACCATCAATTTGTATGTATTTGCACATAAATTTGCACAGTTATTTACAGATTTATTTATGCATCTATCGCAGCGGCGCGAACATCAAAAGAAGCTTTCCGGTATGACCAGTATGTCCCCGGGGCGCATCCATATATTGGCGGAAATATCACCGTCCTTAATCAAGTCATTCAGACGAACAGACAGTTTCCGTTGCTTGCCATCGATGGTCCGAATAATACTGGCTTTATTGCCGGATGCAAATTCAGTCATTCCCCCCACAGCAATCAGTACATCCAACAGAGACATTTCCTGACGATAGGAGAGTGCCTGCGGTTTGGCGGCCTGTCCGATGACGCGAATTTGCTCGCTGTACGATCCGACAAATCCAGTGACCATCACGGTAACTACTGGCTGCTGAATAAATTTGGTCAGAGAATTTTCTATATCTCTAGCCAGTTGCGTTGCGGTTTTACCACTAGCCGGCAGATCTTCCACCAAAGGCGTTGAAATTTTTCCGTCAGGGCGCACTGGAACACTGAGAGATACTTCGGGGTTATGCCAGACGATAATATTGAGATTATCTCCTGGACCAATCAGATAATCATGCCGCTGAACCTGGCTATCGTCCACCTGGGGTTGATGGCTGGTGCTAGCGCATCCCCCGAGCATCAACATCGAAACAGCTAAAACGGCTAACCATCTCATGAAGTCGCTATACATAATTTTTTTCCTTTTTGATCATTGAAGTTGAGACGAGAGTACAAAAAAAATACGGTGATTATTTTCATCTTGTTGATAAGCCTATCTGCGGGCAATCAGGTCACGCACAAAGTTGACCGGAATCGCATACGTAATGCCACTGGGATTAGTAATCGCAGCTTCCTTCGTTGAATTAATCACTTTGTTAATAACACCATATACAACGCCCGTTTCTGGATCGTATAACGGACTTCCGCTACCGCCGGGGTAAGCGGTTCCATCCAGTTGGAATACTGGATATGCGTTCCGTTGCATTTGTATGATGGCTTTTACGTCCAGATATTTGGCATTAGGCGCCTGCGTGGCAACCGGCGTAATCGCCGCAATCATGCCGCGATGGGTCACATGATGAAATCCTAGAATGCCGGTAAGAGGAAACCCTGTAAAAACCATCGATTGACCTTCTCGGACAGCAGTAGAGTCGCCCAGCTTCATAGGCGGAAGCGGCAGTCCGCTGATTTTTAACAAAGCCAGATCATGCAACTTATCCATGGCGATCAATACTGCATCCCGATACTCAATGCCCTCACCTTTTCCTACCGTAATACGTAAAGTTTCCTTGTGCTCACCATCAATCAACTCAGGGATAACGTGCGCATTAGTAATGACGCTAAGACCATCGCCCACAACAAATCCAGTACCCACAAAACTAGTCGCTGGGCTACGGAGCTGCAAGAAAGTGCCAATCCCAACAATGGATGGCTTAACGCTTTCAATCGTCTGCATCAACTCGCTGGCACTGATAGGTTCCAGCAAACAATACCCAATTAAAAAAATAAGGGACTTTCTAACCAACGATAATGTATTTTTCACATAGTCTCCCATTGGGGATATATTGAAGTCGAACATAAAAAATCTAAAAAAAATGGTTGCGATTTTTTACTCGTAATAGTGTTATCACAAGTCATAAGTCACCATTCATACCAGCACTTCGCCAGCCGCAGCCTGGCTAAGAAAAGCCGTAGGGCTAGCAGTCAAACCGTACGCACCGGATTGAAACAAAACAATCAAGTCCCCAACCTCTGCCTTAGCCAATTCCATATCTTCTGCAAGTATGTCGAGCGGTGTACATAATGGCCCCACCACGGACACTACTTCGCGCGCGGTCTCCAACATTTTATTGCCCACCGTGACCGGATAATTTTTGCGAATCACCTGACCAAAGTTGCCGGAGGCGGCCAAATGGTGATGCAACCCACCGTCAACAACTAAAAAAATCTTCCCACGTGAGGTCTTACGATCCAGAATCCGAGAAACATAGACGCCTGCTTCGCCCACCAGATAGCGTCCCAACTCGATGACTATCTCAGTATTCCCCAACGCAGCCCGCACACGCGGTAGCCACTGCCCTAGATGCTCACCGATCGGACGCACATCTAAAGGCTTATCTCCGGGAAAGTAAGGGATACCGAATCCCCCGCCAATATTAAGAAAACGCATGGGCTGTGGTGCGTACCCGGCAAGCCGAAAAGCCAAATCAAATGTACGCGATTGTGCATCCATAATTGCAGCGGGGTTTAGGCTCTGGGAGCCGCTAAAAATTTGTAATCCGTGAAAATCGACATCTAACCATGCAAGGCGTTTGAGCAGCTGCGGCACCAATTCGGCATCGATACCAAATGGTTTGGGACCGCCACCCATTTTCATACCCGATGTTTTCATTTCGAAATCCGGATTTACCCGCACAACCACCCGAGGCGCAATTCCAAGTAGTTGCCCGATATCAACAACTGCTTCAAGCTCGTGCTCCGACTCCAGATGAATGACCACACCGGCGGCGATCGCTTGGGTTAACTCTGCGGCTGTTTTTCCTGGTCCGGCGAAACTGATACAGTCTGGCCTCATAGGCGTATCGAGCGCCACTTTAAGTTCGCCGCCAGACGCAATATCAAATCCATCGACCAGATTGGCCATACACTGAACGACAGCAGGCATCGGATTTGCCTTGATCGAATAATGCAGCGCGATCTCTTTTGGCAAAGAACTGCGAAGGTACTGCGCCCGCGCTACCAGCAGGCCGCGATCATACGCATAAAACGGCGTCTTTCCGACACGCTGAGCCAGTTGTGTCAACGGTATGCCGCCAATCTGAAGGCAATTGCCGACGGTCGGAAACTTCTGCTGCGGCGCATGAACTGGTTTCGGCAGCATCGTCATTTCACCTGATCAGTAAAAAATGAAGCTAAGCTCAGTTGCAAAAACTTGCGATCAATTTTCCCGTTTGGGGTACGCGGCAACATATCTGCCCATTCCTCGACGTGCGCTGGAACCATATACGATGGCAAACGACTCTGACATCCCTTAAGCAAAGCCTGAGACGATGACATGCCGTCAGCGCGTGGGACCACAACAATAATAGCTTGGCCCAACTGTGGGTGCGGCACACCAATTGCGGCTGCCTCCGCCACCAATCCTGTTGCGTAGACCACCTCTTCTACTTCATGCGGGCTAACCCGATAACCTGATACTTTGATCATGTCGTCATCGCGTCCAATGAAATAGAGAAATCCCTCTTCGTCCAAGCGCACGGTGTCGCCCGACCACACTGCAATCTCGGCGAACGGAAGCGCCTTGTCCTGTCCTGGCGCAGGCTTAAAGTGCCGCGCAGTTTTTTCTGGATTATTCCAATAGCCCATAGCGACCAATGCACCACGATGCACTAATTCCCCCGGCTCATTCGGCTCGCAAAGGGTTCCGTCGGGACGAACCACAATCACTTCAGCATTTGGAATGGCACGTCCAATCGAATTGGGGCGCGTAGCGATTTCAGAAGGTGGCAGAAAAGTGGAACGGAATGCCTCCGTTAGCCCGTACATCAAATAAATCTGCGTTGCAGGTAATGCCGCACGCATTTTATCCAATGTCGGACGCTGTAACGCGCCTCCAGAATTGGTAATGTAGCGCAAACTACTTGCATCACCCCAATCTTGTTGCGCCAATTGATTCCACAGCGGCGGAACAGCAGCAAGACCGGTAATGCGCTCAGTCTTTACGGCCCTGACGATATCCGGTGGAAATAAATAGTTCATCAAAACGACTGAAGCACCGGCATAAAACGCAGTCGTCAACTGGCTCAATCCATAGTCGAAACTCAACGGTAACGCAGCAAGAATGCGATCTTGTGCGGCATTACCCAGATAACCTGCCACACTGACTGCACCTGCAACCATATTACGATGAGATAGGACGACCCCTTTCGCGCGGCCCGTACTGCCGGAGGTATAAAGAATGGCGGCCATGTCGCTATCAATACGACGGTGGCGTGTCAAGGACCTGAGTTTATGACAAACCTCGTCCCAATAGACAAAGTCTATGCCCTGCAATAAAGAGGAATTTGGCAATGCCGCCCCTGAGCCGACGATAATAACCGTATGCAAATCCCTGCTCTGCTGCATTACATCCGCAAGAGCCGCCAACCGGTCGGTCGTCGTTATCAGGATCTTGACGTTGCAATCAGCAAGAATATGCGCGACCTGAGCAGATTTGAGCAGTGGATTGACGGGCACAAATACGGCTCCGGCCGCTGCCGCACCAAACATTCCCACCACCGCTTCGAAACGTTTCTCCAGATATATCGCAACCCGTTCACCGGCATTGATCCGAAGCTCGAGCAAAAGCTGCGCCATTGCATCGACTTGTGTCGCCAGTCCAGCATACCCGAGACGATGTCCTTGATACACCAAGGCTTCTGCATCTGGCGACGCAGAGGCTGCGTGAAAAATAAACTCGTGAACAAGATTAGTCATTGCGGCAAAAAATCAAAAAAGGTAGACGGCTTACAGGGCCAGATAAATGTAACTTTCAATCAAAAGACTGTGCTTACTCAACTTACTTAATCCCATGTCGTCCGATTAAGTCATACAACGTTGGCCGACTAACGCCAAGTAATTCAGCGGCCTTAAGAATATTGCCGTCCGCTCGACCCAATGCCTTCACCACAGCTTTGTATTCCGCGTCGTCTCGTATCTGCCGTAAGTTAATCGGCTCCTCCGTCGATGGATTCACAGCCAGACCCAGATCATCCGCGGTTATCTGGGGACCATCCGCCATGATGACAGCACGCATCACGCAATTTTCCATCTCACGTACATTGCCGGGCCATGCATAACCTTCGATCGCAGTCAAAGCCTCCTGGCTAAAGCGCAGCACAGAACGTCCCTCTTTGGCGCTGATCTTATTGACAAAGTGATGGGCCAGTAATGTCGCATCACCGGCTCGCTCCCTCAATGTAGGAATCTTGATCACGATCTCGCTCAAGCGGAAATATAAATCCTCCCGAAAGCGTCCGGTAACAGTCAACTCTTTTAAATTTTGGTGGGTCGCGCAAACGACACGCACATCAACTGGAATTTCAGTGTGACCACCAACGCGCTCAATGACACGCTCCTGCAAGAACCGTAGAAGTTTTGCTTGTAAAGACATCGGCAAATCGCCCACTTCATCCAGAAAAAACGTGCCACCATGGGCCAGCTCTACCTTGCCTAACGTTTGCTTGGCAGCGCCGGTGAACGCACCTTTTTCATAGCCAAATAACTCGCTCTCCAGAAGATTCTCGGGTATGGCGGCGCAATTAATTGCCATGAAGCGATGCCCATGACGCGCGCTAAGCTGATGCAATGCCCGCGCCAGGATTTCCTTTCCTGTACCGCTGTCACCCAACAGCATGACCGAAGCAGAAGACGGAGCAACCTTCTCTATATTGCGGCAGACCTTCAACATGCCAGCATCACGGCTAATCAGGCCAGTCATCGGCGAGTCGCTTTGTGCCAATTGCATGCGGCGATTTTCGCGCTGCAGTGCATGCAAATAAAAAGCACGTTCAACGACCAGACGTAATATTTCATCGTCACACGGCTTTTGATGGAAATCATACGCGCCCATACCGATCGCACTGACCGCATGGGCGTGGTCCTGATTGCCGGTTAAAACGATTAACTTGGTATCAGGAGCAAGCGCCAGTAATTGCTGTAACGTGGCCAATCCCTCGGTCGCACCGTCTGGATCGGGTGGCAAGCCAAGGTCCATCGTCACGACCGCAGGTTCGTGCCGCCGCATCATTGCCAGCGCGCTTTCACGGTCACCTGCAATCAGGACTTCATAAGCGTCGAAACTCCAGCGCAATTGCTTTTGGAGGCCAGGATCGTCTTCGATGATCAACAGCTTTGGTTTATTTTGACTCACTGGCTTCCTCTTGCAATAGCGCGATAGGTTTCGTCGTATCCTTATGAAATGGCAGCATCATCAGAAAGTTTGTGCCGATTGACTCTTGACTGATGACGGTAAGTTGGCCTCCCAACTCATTGATATACTCGTGACTTTCAAACACACCAATACCCATTCCTGCCGATTTCGTACTTTCAAAAGGCTTAAACAATCGGTCACGAATGAACTCCTTGCTCATCCCTCGTCCTGTATCGTTGATCGATATCGCCACACGTTCATCAACCTTTGCAACACTAACGACCACTTTGCCGGCTTTGGATGTTGCTTCAATCGCGTTCTGAATGATGTGACCAATCACCCGTTCCAGCCTTTCCCAATCGGCCATCACCACTAAGCCGGGATCACCGATCTCAAGCGTAGGTCGGGGTTCTGCACGCGACTTGGACTGAATGATTTGCTGTAAGAGCGCATCAATGTTCAACGGAATATAGGTCTCAATAGCGTCTTTACGGCTCAACTTCTGCAACAACAATTTCATCTTTTGCACTGAGTGATCAATCGTCGCGAGCATGTCTTTTTGAAATTCTGGATTGTGCTTATGCTTTTCTGCATTCGACATCAATAGCGATAGCTGTGAAATCAAATTTTTCAAATCATGTACAACAAACGTCGACATACGATTAAAGGATTCAAATTGTCGCGCAACCATCAAGGCATGCGCAGATTCCTGCTGCGCCAAATAACTAGCGGCCTGACTGCCCGCAATTTTAAGCAAGTCTATGACCTCCCAATTTAAATTCAACGCACTTCTGGGTTGGGCCAGCACAACAAACCCCAACAATTTTCCATGCAAGCTAAGTGGTATTACTAACCAGGCTTTGGAAAAATTGCACAACCACTCAGGCAGTGCGACATTGGTATAACGCGTCGGATTGTCTGCATACTCTTTAAGATCAATCACCCATTGTTTCTGCTCAAGAAAACGACATAAGGAAAGATTCGCGGGGTCGGACTGGCTCATGAGAGACATATTCCAATTTGCGAGGCGTTCACAGTGTCCTGATTGTCCTGATTCGCGGGTGACAAAAAGCGCCCCTCCCGGACTTTCGACCAACTTGGCTAATGCCTGAACAACGCGCACTCCTAAATCAGGTCCATCTTCGGACAAAATCCGCGTAAATCGTAACCACTCTTCACGATAGTCATAGGTGTAATTAAAAAAATGCTTGCTGATCACCACTCGTAACCATGAACGAAATACGCCAGAAAACAATATACAACCCAGCAAAATCAACGCGCCAAACAAAAATGCTACCTGAATGACTGTGCCCCAACGGCCACCAAAATAGCGCAGGTAATAACCGGCAGATGCCATCGCCAATAAGTAAATTGCTGCGCCAAAAAGTGACACGGAATGAAACGCAATGCGACGAGAAACGGTGAAACCCAGTGACCATTTGGGATTACGGGATGCCGACATAGCAATCAACGGCACTGTCAGCGCGTTGACGACACCGCGAGCCGACCATATCTCGATATTGACGTGCCGAAACAGCATAGCGTCGCTATACATATAAAAATCATAGGCAAATAGACCACCCATGCCCATGCAAGCAAATTTAATTCCCCAGCGTTCTTCGACAGGTGTATTGCGATAAAGCTGCTCCACCAACAGAAGTCCAAGTACAGCGGATGCTAATCGGCCAACGGTACTAGCCATCACAACGATCTCTGCAACGACAAAATGCTGTTCCGTATTTCTGGCAAGGGTAGCCAATAAAATGACCAGATAAAATATCCCGATCGCAACGACTACCGAATTTAATCTTGGCCCAGACAGACTTTTCGGTTTCTGAAAAAAACCCATCAGCAATAGCAGGAAACCAGTCCACCCGGCATTCCTGAGCACTTCGGTTACATCGCTGATTACTGAAAAATGCGTGGCCCAACCGGACTGCCAGGCCAGCGTCGCACTCCATCCTATCGTCAGCAGACAGGAAAATATCAGCGCCTTAGCGTTAAGTTGCTTCCTCCAACTGGTCAGCAGCAGCACAATGAGAGAAAAAAATGCGAGCATTGCCAACGAGTAGCCCAGTACCGCGATGTTCATCGACATTTGAAAGGCTACCGCCATCTTATCTGCCGGCCCCAAAAAGCACGACTCTGAGCGTATCTATCAATATAAGAATGTCCAAAAATAAGCTGTTGTTTTTGACATAGTACAAATCATATTGCAGCTTCTGAATCGCATCCTCCACCGAAGAACCGTATTGATAACGGACCTGCGCCCACCCGGTTATTCCCGGCTTTACGCTATGCCTGACGTTATAGAACAGAATTTCTTTGCTGAGTTGCCTGACAAAATATGGCCGTTCCGGTCGAGGGCCGACAAAACTCATTTCCCCCTTCAGGACGTTAAGAATTTGCGGCAGTTCATCAATACGCAATTTGCGAATGATCGAGCCGACCCTGGTTATACGGGGATCATTCGACGAGGCCCACTGCGGTTTTCCTGACTGCTCCGCATCGTTTCGCATGCTACGAAATTTGATCACCATGAAGCAGTCACCATCTTTTCCGACGCGCTCCTGCTGATAAAAAATCGGCGCCCGATCCTCGATGAAAATACACAAAGCAGCAAGCAGCATGATCGGTGCTGTAAAAATCAGAAGGATCACACTAGTTAATATGTCGAAAAATCTTTTGAAGAAAACACGCAGCGTCGTCTGGTCAAATCCAGTACCAAAGACTAGCCAACTCGGCAGCAAAGAATCGACTCTGATCTGGCACACTTCTCTTTCAAAAAATGCCGCTGACTCGATGACGCGGATACCGCTTAGCTTGCATTCCAGCAACTCATTGATACGTCCACTCGCTCCACGCCGATTTTGTAGTGCGACCACAATCTCATTAACATCATGCCTTCTGGCAATCGTTAGCAACGACTCATCAGCGCAAAAAATGTTGCCTTGTGGCACGCAATTAGTTTCGCTCCCGACGGAAACATAACCGACGATATGATATTTATTGTCACTGATACCGCTGGCCACTACGCTACATTCACGCGCCAGTTCGCCAATACCTAAAAAAATAATCCTTGAAGCCAGAAATTCAGATTTAGAAAATTTAAAAAATATGGCGCGTGCCAGCAGAATGCCTACGCCTGCAAAAAAAAATGCTAATAGCAAGATACCGCGACCCAGATAGAGTTCGGGAGCCACATAAAAAACGACGATCAAGATCCCAAGTCCCATTGCGAACGAAGGCATAATGCGAAGAAATGTCGTGCGCAGCCCTCCATTTAGGTTACGTTGATACATTCCGAGCGCACTCATCCCGAACACGATTGAAACAACAAACGCACAATTTGAAGGCAAAAATTCGGCGAAGTTTGTCGCCCAATGGCTACCTCCAACGAATCGAATATTGACGCCCAGGTACGCAGCGCTCAGCAAAATCAGAATTTCCACGCCAAGCAGAATAGATACTATTTTTGATACATAGTGATTTGAAATTTTTAACACGCTTAGCTCCGCACCCTTGTTGCTCCACGAAATCCACTACACAGCATGGAACAATGATTACTCATTACGGCGAATATCACTTTTGTCGTTCTTACACGGTCAAAAAAGTTATTACTCGGGCAGAGACGTATTCAGACTTGGCAATTGCGTTGTCGCTTATGCCGGAAAAAAACTGGTAATGACCCACTAGAAAAACTTTCATAGAGCAAAAATTTATACGAAAAAAATCCTTGGTGTTCTTTGATAAATTTTTCCCCGATGACATGAACAATCACTTTTTCAATACTGCAACTTTAGTTAAAATGTTCTATTTATAGTCACATAACTATAGCGCTGGAAATTGTCAAGATTCCTACGAAAACTGACATTTCCTATCATTTATTTTTCTCGTAAAAATAATAGAGTTCACAAAAATATGAGTAACTACTCAAGAGATTTGATGCCGCCAGACCTCGCGAATGAGAGATGGAGATAAGCGAATGCACAAAAAAAATCGCGGCTTTAGTACACATTCCTCGCTTTATCGGACTCTCAATAAAGTTTGCACTTAGGGAAATCTCCGTTATGGTTTGGCTGTCCTCGAGAAAAAGGGGATCGGGCTTGAGAACCTGCCATCCATAGCGCACAAACGGCCCAAAGCCGTTTTTTTACGTGCGTCTGCCTTTGTTGCGCCTTCATTGGGCGGCATCGGTGGGAGCCTTCGGGCTGCCGGTGGCTATGGATGCCTGTTTTTCAACCTGCCTTTGCTGCGCACCCGCTTGAGAACCGGTCGCAGTGTAATCGACACCTTTAGAAATCACACTATGCCAATTACCACGACGCCTATTCACCCCAACTTATACAACATTAGTCGCTTTTACAGCCAAACCAGCACGGTGGACCACTCATGAACACACCACCACCATCACCATCCAACCAACCAGAATTTCCAGGAGCATTCCATCAATCATTTTCGTGGCTACCTTTGGAACACAAACATAATGAGCGCGAGCAGTTTTATGCCATGACGGTAGACGGCTGCGAAGGCATCAAAACATGCCTCGATATAGTCCATTTGAGTAATTCGGATAGAAATACCGATACCGCCCCAACACTGGATATTGTTGCGACGGAGCGCTTGCTGCGTCTGGCACTGATGTCATCTCAACTGCTGGCGGACATGGCTGCGCGTCGTATTGATCGGCTTGATGACAGAACCAGCAGGTAACCTGAAAAAGGTGCGTCTGGGCGGATGGCGACGATGCAAGCGCCTCACCCTGCCCTTAGCATCATCAGACCGCGGCGGCGCAACGCCGCGCTGCTAAGATAGAGTTATCCCACCATCCATCGTATTTGGAGATTTGCAGATGACGACCAAGAAACAGACTTTTTCATTTCCTCAGAGCAAAGGCGTTCCGGCCCAAGTGGGTCCGTTTGCACATGCCACTCAATGGGGCGATATGGTGTTTATTACCGGACAAATGCCGACCGATCCCGTTACCGGCGGGGTGGTCGGCGACGATATCGTGACGCAAGCCACGCAAGTACGCAAAAACCTGGAGGCCGTGCTGATCCAGTTTGGCCTGACATTTGATGACGCGTTAATGGTGCGGATTTACCTCACCTCTTTTGACGATTACGACGCGTTTAATACTGCGTATGGGAGCTGGTTCAAAGGTCCGCTGCCCAGCCGCACCTGCGTCGGTGTCACCGGACTGGCAGTTGGGGCGATTGTTGAGATTGACTTGATTGCGGGAATACCAAAGAAGCAATGAGAGACGCAATGCGTTGAGGCCTACCGAGGCGTGCATCCACACAAGATGCACGCCGAGCCGCAATTACACGCCAGCGCAAACGCCATCTGCACGGGGATCGGTAGCACCTTCGATCATGCCATTGGGATGCACGGCGACCACACCCGCATGGCCCATCATATCGGTGTAATCGTCAACGACTTCGACTTCATGCCCTGCACGACGTAAGGCTAAGATAGTCTCCGGATCGATGCGCCCTTCCACCTTGAGATTCGTCGAAACATCGCCCCACGTGCGGCCCAGTAGCCAGCGCGGAGCGCTCACTGCGCGTTGCATATTTTGTCCAAATAAGACGTGACGCGTGAACACCGCCGCTTGCGTCTGAGGCTGGCCCTCTCCACCCATGGTGCCGTAGGCAATCGTGCGGCCATCGTTGAGTTTGGCTAATGATGGATTGAGGGTGTGAAAAGGTAGTTTGCCCGGCAAAAGTTGATTAACTCCGTCGTCAAGAGAAAAACTGGCACCACGGTTTTGCCAGACTACGCCAGTATCCGGTACGACGACACCGCTGCCGAACTCCCAAAAAATACTTTGAATGTAGCTGACGACTCTACCTTGCGCATCAGCGGCACCCATCCAGATGGTGTCACCAGGTTTGGCAGGATGCGGCCAAGGCGCAGCCATGTCGGATCGAATGTAGGCGGCCTCGCTATCAAGTAGCGCTTCTTTGAGCCAGTCGCCAGCATTAACGCTCATGTGGGCGGGGTCACTGACGTGCGCGTTGCGCAGGATGAACGCACGTTTGGTCGCTTCGACCAGACCGTGAATATGCGCGAAGCCATCGGCTTCCGTCACGCCCAAGCGGTCAAACAGGCCGATGATCATCAAGGCCGACACGCCTTGCGTGGGTGGCGGCAAATTGTAGACACTACCTGACCGCAACTGCACCTTTAAGGGCGCAACTATTTGCGCACGGTAGGTGGCAAGATCGGCGGCGCGAAGCGGACTGCCTAGCCGTTCGAGACCGCTGGTCAAGGTTTGTGCCAGATCGCCACGATAAAAGTCGTCTAGACCTGCGTGCGCCATTCTCTCCAGCGTGGACGCCAGTGCTGGTTGTTTGAGGATGTCGCCTTCGCTCGGCACGCCACCGTGCGCATACGTATCGACAAAGCCCGGCTGATCAGATAGTTGAGACCATTTATCACGTGTCAGTTGCACTTGTGAACGGGTAATGGGCACACCAGCTTTGGCATGACCGATCGCATCCGACAACAGCCTTGCAACCGGCAATGCTTTCCTCCAGCGACTGGCATGCTCCAACGCCACGGACCAACCGGAGACCGCACCAGCTACCGTCAATGCTGCACGTGCACCACGGGTCGGGATACTTTGTTCACCAGCGTAGAACTGGCGATCCGCCAAACCCGCAGAAGGACCGCATGCCTGAATTGCGACCGGCTCACGACCGGGTTCGCTGATGATCCAAAAACCGTCTCCACCAATGCCGTTCATGTGCGGATAAACAACGGCAATGGCGGCTGCGGCGGCAACCATTGCCTCGACTGCGTTTCCACCTTCGCGCAATACGGCAGCACCGGCTTGCGCTGCGAGATGGTGCGGTGCGGTAACCATACCGCCGACACACGTTTTGCTATGCAACATACTTGCTCCTATTGGTTTTGATTTAATGTCGTTCCGCACAGTGCCCGTAAAAGCAGCGTGCGTAATTATGTGCTTTCACCTGGTTCTAAATCTGTGTTTTATCAGTCAAGCTAAATAGTAGTATTAACGATTTCTGAATAATTGGTTAGATTATTTTAATTGTAAAATTGAGGTCTCTTTCGTATCGTATATTCTTTTGTTAGCCAGAATTCGCTGCACGAAGAACGATAAACTTCAATCGATAAACTGCGTGTTTATCGAAGCGACTTATTCCCGTTAAAACAAAAAAATCAAAAATGACGGAGACTAAAAAATGTTTAAAAATATTTGTGTCGCATTAATTATCTTTTTGCCCTTCTTTCAATCCACAAGCGCCTCTGCGCAACAGCC
>NZ_JASJXA010000056.1:0-18304 GCF_035018905.1 Glaciimonas sp. Gout2
CATGCATTCTTTAAAATCTAGAATGTAAACACAATTTGGAAAAAGTTAACAGCGTTTTATATGTCAACACGCCCTAGATGCACGTGGAAAAACACCAATATAACCCATCCTGATTGCCAACTATTTATTTGGCTAATAAATTTGGCTGGCTAAGTAGACTATTTTTTGGCCTTGACGGAGAAATCTTTAACGGATTTTAAGTGAAACTCTTCCAGCAACGGGTTTATGAACCCTTTCGCTGAAGGTAGTTTGCTGGCGCGATAAGGAAGTTAGTCTCGTTGGAGCAATATACGTAAAGTCAATTACGGAAGGAGCCATAAAAGCTGATGTTGAAATAATATGCGGCTCGCAACCGAAAACTCAAGCAGTTTCCACCGCAGCACGCGCGCGTTTGCGGCGATTTGACTTGGCCTGGATCATGGCTAATACCAAATCAGACACGTGCTCGGCGGTTTCAACCTGTTTCAGGCGGCCGTGAGGTCTGAACCATACGCATGACCAGCTGACGATGCCGCCGACTGCCAACGACGTAATTCTGACATCCGGTACGGTGAATTCGCCGGTGGCGATGCCGTCCTCCAGCAATGCACACAATTTACGATCAAACTCACGTCGCATCTCTTCAATGACTTCGCTATCCATCTTTGACAAATGCTTTTGCTCGCGCATGTAGATGGCAATTGCCTCCTGATTTTCCAGGACTGCCAGCGTAAAGTCATGCACCAGCGAGCGTACTTTTTCGGTCGGCGAATGTCCGGTGGCAACGATCTGATTCAATACTTCTAACGATGCACGAATACCGCGTGAGCATATTTCTGCCAATAAATCGTTCTTCGATTTGAAGTGCGAATAAATGAATGGCTTGGTGACGTTGATTTTCTCGGCGACTGCTTCAAGCGTGGTGTTGTTGAAACCGTTGTGATAGAACAGCTCAACCGCGACCGAGATGATACGTTCACGTTTGAGTCTGGAAACTGCGTCGCGAATATCTTCTATCTCGGTGGGTGCATGACGCGTGGTATTGCGTGATGAGATGCCCTGTACGCTACGATCAACTTTGCAGGGAGTGGTCATTTTTGCCGCCACGGTTCCCCGCATCTTGACGATATCGACTGGATCTTTACTCTTATGCTCGGCGTTATTTTTCACTTTAATGGGTCTGGACTTGACTCAAAAATCAGATCAGCCGTTTCATCCCGCGGTACAAATCGGCCTTGTACCAACTGCCCGATGACTGGCGTACCGCTTTGCCAAAGCCCCAGCGCACGAACACCGGCGTCCAAATCCACAGTTACCAACGTGTAGGGCAGTTCGGCCGCGAAAGCAGGGTGAAATGCATGGTGCGCAACGGTCCAGCTATGTACTCTGCCGGCACCGCTGGCGGCCTTCCATTCCACTGCATCTGAATAACATGCATCACACAACAGACGCGGATAATGACGGGCTTTGCCGCATGCGGCGCAATGCTGAATCACCAGGCGACCTTCTACAGCGGCCTCCCAGTAAGGTCGTGACAGTTCGTTAAATTGTGGAATCGGTTTGGTTGGAACGGTCATTTTATTATCCTCTGCGCATGATGGCTAAAGCGCCATCGCCCATATCTCCATAGCCGGTCACGAGACCGACTTCGGCATTCTCAACTTGTGCGCGGCCACCTTGACCGCGTAATTGCCGCACCAATTCAACGATATGATTCAGACCCCATACATGCGCTTGCGACAATAAACCGCCGTGCGTGTTGGTCGGCAATGCACCGCCGAGTTGCAAGCGACCGTTTTCCACGAATGGACCGCCCTCGCCTTTAGCGCAGAAGCCGATATCTTCAAGCTGGCGAATCACAGCATAGGTGAAACAGTCGTAAATTTGTGTGAGGTCGATATCATCATGCGTTACGCCCGCCATTTGAAATGCGCGCGGTGCCGCTTTAGCAATGCCGAGACTGGTCATATCCGGGCGTTGCGTGATGGACCCTGGTGAATCGGGATGACCGGCGGCAACGCCAGAAATATATACCCGTGGTTGACGCAAATCACCGGCACGTTCAGCAGCGCTCACAATAATGGCTGCGCCACCATCGCTTTCCAAACTGCAATCGAGCAAGCGGAACGGATCGGCAATCATGCGCGAGTTGCGATGATCTTCGAGCGTAATCGGTTTCTTCATCAGGGCGTTGTCATTAAGCAGCGCGTGCTTGCGACAGGCCACCGCCACCTCGCCGAATTGCGCAACCGTAGTGCCGTACAACTCCATATGGCGGCGTGCCATCGGCGCATACAATTGCGCCGGAGCGATTGCACCGATAGGGTATTCGAATTCTGTCACGAAATGGAACTGCGGCATCTGGTGGATGCGTGCGCCGGCCTTGTTGGATCCAGCACTGACGTTTCGGCCAAAGGTAATCAATACATGATTACAGACACCAGCGGCGATTGCCGCAGCGGCGCATTGCAGCGCCATCACTGGACTAGCACCGCCATGCGGAATCACCGCTGAGAAACGCAAATCGGGAATGCCGAAGTTTTCGATAAAATCGTCGGATGTACCACTGACGATGCCGACCGGGATGATTCCGTCGATATCTTTTGGTGTCAGCCCTGCGTCCGCGATCGCTTTCAATGAGGCTTCGATTTGAAGTTCGAATGCTGTTTTAGTAGAACCGCGCATGTAGACGGTTTCACCGACACCAGTTACACAGGATTTGTCACGTAATGACATAGTAGTAATCTCATTTCAAAGTTGTCGGACTGCCGCGCACTTGCCAGGATTTACATCGGAATCGGACTAACCGTACTATCTTTGGCGCCAGGGTTGACACGCCCATTAATGAGATAGTTTTACGTTAGTCTTCCGCTATTTATGTGGACGCTGACTTAGCAACTGAATTTTCAACCACATCGATCGACACCCGCTGCGCAACACGTTGCCGATAACCAAGGCTACGCTTGCGCTCTTTTGCGAGTTGCTTGCGATAGAAAGTTGGATCGAGTTCAAGTGCATAGCGCGGGCTGGCGGGGTAATGGCGTTGCAGGAAAGCTTGCTCTTCCTTTATCGCGGCGCGCATTCCGGCCTGATCCGGCAAGTCGACATCACCGCATACCATCTCGGCGAGCCATTCGGCCTGATCGTCCATCATGCGGATGTTGCCGCCACCGGCGACGTTAAACAATCCCACAAAATACAGGCCAGGTTGCGTTGGTGAGACGACGCGCAGGAACAAATCTGGTTTGTGCTCTTCGGTCTCTCCCGCATCTTTAGTCAGGAAGGGCAGTCCAACTGAATAGCCAGTGGCCGCAATGATAGTGTCAAATGACGCGACGCTACCGTCCAGAAAGCGCACTTCGTTACCGGTCACCGATTCAATTCCGGGTTTAGCCGTGATGCGGTTCCAGACGAAATGTCCCATCAGACTTGGATGACTGGTCGGATGTGTTCGTGTTTTCGGTGCAACAAAACCCCATTGCTTCATACTGCCGTGCACGATGCGGGTGAGCATTTCACGCATGGTCCGGCGCATCGGCCAAGGCATCCAGCGTTTTTCAATCTTGCCCAGCACGCGTGAAGTCGGCACGCCGAACAACATACGCGGCATGACTAATACAGGCGAACGTGCAGAAATTGTGGTTGATTTAGTGACGACGCAAATATCGGAGGCGATGTCGACTGCACTGTTACCCATACCGACCACCAATACGCGCTTATCGCGGAAAGGTTCGGGAACTTGATAACTGTTTGAATGCAGATATTCGCCAGCAAAGTCATGACGCCAGGCGGCATGCTTAGGCACGCCCTGATGTCCGCTAGCGATCACGACCGAGGTGAACTGTTCAACGGTATCGTCATCGAGACGAACCTGCCATCCACCATTTTTGGCCGCAACATCCACCACTTTAGAGTGGAACCGGATGTGTGGCACTACGCCGAATTTTTCGGCATAAGCTTGCAAATAGCGACTGACGCCGAAGTGATCCGGGTACAGCGGGCCATCTTTAGGAAAAGGGAAATCTTTATATGCTGTGATGCTGACTTCGGAATTCAAGTGCAGCGATCGGTAGGCCGGTGAAAGGCCATTATCATTCTGGTAGACCCACAGTCCGCCAATGAATGAACCAAGTTCGTAGACTACGACGTCGACCCCGCGCGCCAATAAGTGCTTGGCGGCGCAGAGGCCAGCCGCCCCGGCACCAATCACCGCAACCCGCTGTGCGGTTCTGGATGCCGTTTGCATCAGATTGCTTCCAACTCGAACCAGAAATCAAGGACATCACCAGTGCGGACTTCTGCAAATTTAGTGACGACACGTGTTTTCAATGCCATTTGTTTAGCTGCTTTATCTGGATCTGTCAGGTCGATACCTTTGAAGAAACCACCAATTGCAGTATCAGCACCATCCAGCAAAACATAACCGAAAGCATACGGAGGATCTGGCAAGCCTTGAAATGGCTCATAGACCATCGTGAACGTTTCGATACAACCGCCTGGACCGACTTCAACCCATTCCGTGGTTGGCTCTAAAGTTTGGTCGGAAAAAGCGCGTGGTGGGACCAGTACACGACCGGTTTCGCCACAACGACGACCATAAATCTTAGCGTGGTCACGAATCTGAACGTAGAACCAGCTTGCTGTTTCTCCCAGTGCGTGATTGTAGGTAATGTTCCAAGCCTCGCGGCGTTTCAGCAGTTCCATTTTTTTTCCTTCAGAAAATTGATTGATTTTTGGTGATCTCTGAAACATTCTTGAGGAGATGTTTCCTGAGATCGCCTTTTCACTCTTAGGACTTACGTAAAATTGTCCCAACAAGGCATACCGACGCAGACATTACGAATGTAACGCAAGGAGGTATAACGCCGCTGGGGCGGTTTTGCTTAAGTACTAACACTCTCGATGTTATGCCTCGATGACCATTGTTCCAAAGAACTGGTGATCACCACCGTTACCGCTGGCGACGCCTACGCGTGCGCCTTTTACCTGATGCGCTCCAGCTTTGCCCCACACTTGCAGCGCTACTTCTGCTACGCGAATCATCGCAGTCACCGCAATCGCGTTAGTACATAAAGTACCGCCCGATGGATTGACCGGAATCTCGCCGCCGATCGTATAGCGTCCTTCTTTCAACTGCTCCACCGATGTGCCGATTTTAGCCAGGCCAGCTGATTCGATTGAGTGAAATTCAGTGTTGCTGAACGGTGCATACAATTCGGCCACATGGATCTGCTTTTGCGGGTCGGTGATACCGGCCATTTTATAAGTACGCTCAAACGAACGGCTTAATGCAAAAGCGTCAGCATGGTCGGCCAAAAAGTCATTACCCATACGGTCGCCGATGTAATAACTCTCTGAGCAATGGCCCAGACCAGTAATCCACACAGCGTCCAGATTGCGGTCTTTAATGTACTTTTCTGAAGCTAGAATCATCGCACCGCCACCGCTGGACTGTGGACAGCAATCCATCAGCTTGATCGGATAGCTGATCATGCGTGAATTCATCACTTCTTCGACAGTCGTCGTTTTACGCAAATGCGCATTGGCATTCAATGAAGCGTGGTAACGGTTCTTCACGACTACCGCTGCCATGTCTTCTTGCGACATGCCATACTTATCTGCGTATCGAATTGCCGACATCGCCAGCATGGTGATCGTGCCTAGGGGCAATGGACGCTCGTAGATAGGATCCCAGATTTTGTTCAGTACGGTTTGTGAATCACCGCATTCGCCAACTTTGTCAGCACCAGCTGTCATCACGACATCACTTGCACCCGAAGCGATGTGGTAATACGCAGCAGCAACACTGGAAATACCAGTTGCACCGCCGGTGTTAATACGCAGGAAGCGCTTGTTACGTCCACCGACTGCATCAACGCCCAGGCGTTCTGCGTTACCGATACCAACCATCGCATCTGGCGACAGCGAATACACAATCGCATCGATATCGTCGAATTCAAGTTGGCTCCCGGCCATCGCCAGTACAACTGCTTCGCGTACCAGATCCGGATAACTTGCGTCGTCGCGCTTCGGTTTGAATGCGGATTGACCGATGCCGATAATACCTACACGTGGTTGATTCGTACGTGATTGACTCATTGGGTTCCTCCCAGTTTGTTTCCGAATACGACAACGGTCTGATACATCATGGCTGGACCGCTTGCTGCGTGCGCCAGCGCGGTGTCAACCTTGGCTGCCTGATGCTTACCGGCCGTTCCCATGACCTGATTAGCAGCTTCGGCAATACGTACCAGTCCGCCGCAAAATACAGAATTGATTGACGCCACACCGCCGGACAGATTGAGTGTCGGATGTGCGTGTTCTGTGCTGACGACTTCAGCCCATTGTGCTGGCTCTGCAATACCGAGCGCTTGATAAGCGATTAATTCTTGAAACGGTGTAGGACCACTGATTTCAGCAACGTCGATTTCTTTAATACTGGCAACACCGGCGTCACTAAATGCCTGACGTGCAGCTTCTTGCAGCGCTGTCGCAGCAGTTAAATCACGATCACCCAGGAATGCTGCTTCAGTCGCCCAGCCCATGCCGCGAATCCACGCCGGATTAGTAATTCCCGCTTTGGCGACGTACTCATCCGATGCCAGTACCAGTGCTACCGCGCCTGTAGTTGGTGTGCGCAGCATGGCTTCACGGACAGGCCAGCGTACCGCTTTTGACGCATTGATCTCTGCTGCTGTCTCAACCGGACCGGTTGCTTCCGGATAGGCGTGAGATCCGCGGCGACGATTCTGCTGCACCAGTTGTGCAGCTAATGTTTGTGCTTCAGGCTGTGCGGCGATCAGCGCATTAGCTTGCAATGCATACGAAGATAAATCATCCAGCGGCAATTTGCGATGAAAATAAGGATCGTTAGCCAGGCGCTCGACTTCAGAAAGTGACGATGATTCTCTTGTGCCCCAGGAAACAATTAACTGCGTCTCGAAATGGGCTGAAGCGATACGCAATACACCCATTACGAAGGCATGTTCGCCAGCCGATGGTGTAGACAGGATGTCGCGATCGACACCACCAACAGAGCCAGATGCGGCCATGATGGAGATAGCACGACCGTCGACCTGGTCATTAGATCCGACGATGATGCCGTCGATATCTTCGATAGGGATACCGGCGCTCTTCAGGGCCGCCTGTGCAACGTCGTACAGGATTTCCTCTAGGGAACGGCGGTCCGAGTTAATCGGGACCATGATGGCTGACCCGATAACGGCCGTAGGTCGGTTAAGTGGCATAAATACCTCAGGAGTGAAGCGCGACGACTATACTGCCGAAGCGCGTTTTTGGGACGCGATGGCAGCAAGTGCCAAAGCGCGTTCGAGAGCCAATTGCTTAAGTTCGCGCCGCTGCAGTTTGCCGGTCGCAGTAAGCGGCAGACTCGTGCAGGACTCGATATGGTCGGGCACCTTATATTTCGACGATTCCGCCGCACAATGCCGCAGTAAAGCAGCAGAGTCGAAGGCCTCGGACGAAACAGGTACCACGAATGCGAAAATCAGTTCACCGCGGATCGCATCCGGTACGCCAACTACGGCGACATCTTGTACTGATGAATGGTGTCGTAAAACGGCTTCCACCTCGGCCGGCGAGACATTAATACCGGCACGCTTAATCATTTCACCAACCCGACCGACGAATACAAAATCGCCATCGGCATTGAACTTGCCCAGATCGCCGGTGCGGTAGTAGCCGTCTTCGGTGAACGCGGTCGCATTCTGTTGCGCGCTGAATCCTGTGTAGCCAAGTGTGGTGTAACCGCGCACTTCAGCTAATCCCGGCATACCGGGCAATGCTTCTTCGCCGGTATCTTCATCGATAAAGCGAATTTGTTGTCCTGGCAGCGGCGGGCCCTGACTATGGGCGCGGCGTAAAACTGGCCAGTGGTACCACGTCACTGCACAATTACCGCAAGTCTCGGTAGCGCCGTAAATGTTACATAACTCGTCAGCGCCCAGCGTCTCGACCGCGATCAAAAACTCTTCGGCGCTTCCGATGGTGACACCGGTACGCAGACTTGCCAGACGCTCTTTGCGATAGTCACGGTGATGCGCTAACGCTGAAGTCATTGCTGGCAAAGTATAGATAGCGGTGCAGCGTTCAGTCTCGATGATTTTCATCGCGCTTGCGGCATCGAATTTTTCCATCAATACTAATGTCGCGCCGTGACCAAAGGTGGCGGGCAATGCATTTGCGCCACCAAATGCCCAAAACAAAGGCGATGACAACAGTACTCGATCGTCGCCCGTGAAGCCTTGGCGTTCACCGATATTGAAGCCGTTTTCGACGACAGCAAACTGGCGCAAAGGCACGGCTTTCGGTGCGCTTGTTGAACCGGATGTATAAAGTACTAACGCATCATCGTCTGCGCAAGGACCGGCACCTGATGCCAACTCGCCTAGTGCAATGGCGGTATCGAAAATCGTGTTATAAGAAGAGAACGTGCTAACGCCGATCACGTTATCAAGCAACCAGATGTGCTCTGAGACCGGTACACCTGGCAGGCCCTGAAGCGCAACGAAATCAGCTTCAAAATCACGGTCGCCGAAGCGAGCCGCTGAAATCAACAGCGAAAGGCTTGAGTCTTTCAACAAGAAAGCCAGTTCATTCCGGGTAGACCAGGTACTCAGCGGTACCAGAATAGCGCCCAAAGCACCGGCGCCCAGACAGACATCAATCCATTCAACGCGGTTACTCAGCAATACACCCACGCGGTCGCCACGTTTTATTCCGGCAGCTTGCAAAGCGCTGGCTACGCGAGAAGCGCGTTCCGCCAGATCCACGTAAGTGAAGCGTCCTTGCTCGCACACCAAAGCGCAGGCTTGCGGCGCGCGCTGGGCTTGCTCACGAACTAATTCGATCAGCGTTCGGCTAAAAGGCGGCGTCATCATGAATCCAGTTTCGCACCGGAAAGTTGTACAACATCTTTCCACTTCACGCGCTCTTTTTGGGCAAACGCGACCGCATCTTGCGGCGACGACCAAATCGCACGCGCTCCGGTTTCAAGAAAACGCTGCTTGACCACCGGATCGTTCTCGATTTCTTTCAGTGCTGCAGATAATTTGGCAACGATTGGGGCTGGCGTGCCTTTAGGCATGACGAAGGTACCCCATGACGTAACGACAAAATCAGGAATCCCCACTTGCGCCATGGTCGGCACTTGCGGCAAAGTAGGCCAGCGTTCGGCCGAAGTGACTGCCAGCGCCCTCACTTTGCCAGCGCGAATCAGGCCCATGTAGCTGGCAATATTATCGATCGCAAAGTTGGTGTCACCAGCCAATAATGCAGGCATTGATTGCGATGCGCCGCGAAATGGAATGTGCTGCGCCTGAATCCCGGTACGGGCACGGAATAATTCTCCGGCCAGATGCGGCGTGGTACCGATACCGGCAGAACCGTAAGACACGCCCTTAGGTTGCTTGCGCGCCCAGAGCAGAAATTCTTGTACTGTTTTTGCGGGATGTTCTGCCGCGACAACAAACACGTTGCAGTTTTCCCAGATCATCGAAACGTAGTCAAAATCTTGCGCCGGATCGTAGCTCATTTTATTGAACAAGAACTGATTGATCGACAGCGTGCCGACCGTAGCCGATGCAATCGTATATCCGTCAGGTTTGGCGCTACGCACCACTTCCATACCGATATTGCCACCGGCGCCGGTACGATTATCGACAATGAAGCTTTGCCCCAACTTCGCCTGAAGTTTGGCAGCCAGCAAACGGGTCAAGACGTCGGATGCACCACCGACACTAAACGGCACCACGATGCGAACATTCGCTTCGGGCCAGGAGCTGGTTTGCGCCGAAGCTGCTTTAAATACAATCGCAGCACTACCGGCAATAGCCGCCTGAATTACCGTACGTCTTGAAACCATTTTATTGTCTCCCCCGTTGTGTCCGTTGTGTCCGTTGTATCTTTTGCCATCCGCTGTGGCTGGTCGACCAAGTGATGCCTGAGTCGACTAATCTGATGTTACATTATTCTTTGGAATTTTAAAATACTTATTAGAATTTTTTTTGTACTAGCCAGTACATTTTCTCTATATTACGACATAAAGAAGACTCGGTTAAGTGTGATGCAAGGACGGCAAATGGTGTCCCGACCAGCTATTAGCTGAAGGTATCCGTATCGACCAAAGCGAAAGACACATCATGCCTTCTGCTTTAACCAACAAATAAAGACAAATTTATAATTTCCGAACGGCAATAAAAAATATGGCAACGCTTATGGGTCCAGCTTTACTTAACTTATTCCCGCTCGAATGTTGAAATAATCACTCAAAATTCGCTGGAAATACATCCATCAATGCATTCCTGGTCGGCTCTCTTCATCAACCTACTCTGGCAAAAGTTGCCGACTGTTCTCGGGCTCGCGAGCTTGACAACAGCACAGGAGAAAGGCCCTGAAATAGCAGCTCGCCGATGATCTGAAGGACATTACGCTGGAACTAAAATATGAGGATGTTTTGATAAAGATCAATTTTTCGATTAACAAATACTTATACAATTAACATCATTATTTTGTGTTTTGATACGGCGAATATTTTCACAATCGAAAGTGATACTTTATCCGTTGAAACGTCGTTTTTTATAGCGTGAAACTGCTTCAATTCCTAAGTGTCACGTTCTACCTAATTTAAGGAGTGCGCGATGAGCAAGAAATTAATTGTACGGCCGTCCGATGCCTGCTTTGACAGGCTGTTTAATAAAACATCAGCTCACTCTGTTTCCGCGATTCCTGACGGCGATCACCTATCCAGACTCCCTAGCCTGCTGGCAACGTTAATGGCAGCATTGCTCATCACGGTATGCGCACTATTGTCAGCGCCAGCATCTGCAGCAACGATCACAATGGTATCGTTGGGTAGCGCTGCTTCAGCCAGATCGGCGACGGTCACCGTCAGAGTTGATCCCACCACCACTCACGTCAACGTAACCGATGGAACAACGGTCAATTTTGTTGTTGGAAGCAACGCATTTGCATGGCGATTTGATGTGCCACACAATGTTTTCCTATTCGATTTAAACCGAATAGCACCACCTAATGTTGTTGACCATCAAGTCGAAGTCTATGTTGCACCAAGTATGTTGTCGATTTTCTGACTAAAGCGACTTTAGTAAAAGTACGCATTAAAGTTATTTACTTTTTTTATCTACTTTTCGCCTGCGACAACATAGGCGAAAAGTGATGCTATTTCGTCTTGCGACAACACGCTTTTCCACGGCGGCATACTATTTTTCCCGTTGCTTACCGAAGTAATAAAACGCGTCCGTTGTTGGGGCGGAAAAGTACGCAAGTCAAAAAATCCACCGCCCTCATCTACCATATGGCCGCCATGACAAACAGCACAGTTTGCGGCATACAACTTGGCACCCTGCGCAACTTGTTCTGGCGACGGTGTCGCTATATCTTGCGCCGTTGCGGCAACAGTCGCGAAGACAAATAGACCTGCAATCGCAGTTGAATATAACCGGCGGGGAAAACTAACTAAGTTACCAAAGATTTGATGCAATTTATTTCTCCCGGCGTACACCCTTGACGGGTGCACGCACGTAAAACGTCTTTTTTTATATCTGCTTATTTAGCCGGTAGCGCGAAAGTCCATACTGAACCACCTTGTGGAACATTTTTCGCCTCAGGCCCAACCCATCGCTTACCCAAGCCGCCGAAGCCAGACAATACGGTGACATATTGTCTGCCATTCATAGTCCACGTAATTGGACTAGCATTGATGCCGGAACTCGTTTGAAATTGCCAAAGCGTCTTACCATTGTCCGCATCCAGTGCAATAAATTCACCGGTATGGCGGCCGGTAAATAGCAAGCCGCTTGCAGTGGCCAACATCGAACTCCAATTGGCGTGATCGTTCAACGGAATCTGCCACTTTGCTACGCCAGTCATTGGATCGATTGCTGAGATAAAGCCATGTGGCGCATTCGGCTCAAAAGCGAATTTAATATCTTTTACGCCAACCCAACGCATGCCGGATTTATAGGTCGCTACGGTATCGAGTGAGTAGGACGACGACATGTGGATAGTGTTGGCATACAACAAACCGGTATGTGGATTAAACGCGGCATGTGACCAATTCTTGGCACCGATAATATTCGGCCAGATATCGGCCGACTGGCCATCACGCAATGTCTTGGCGACACCGGTTTCGACCGGACGACCCGTCGCCATATCAATATGCGAAGCCCAATTAACTTTTGCATAGGGATTGGCTGCCAACAACTTGCCATCGGTACGATCAATCACATAAGCAAAGCCATTGCGATCAAGCTGCATCAATACACGCCGCGGTTTGCCATCAATTTTCAATTCGCCGAGGATCATTTCGGACGTTGCATCAAAGTCGAACATGTCGTTCGGCGTGAATTGATAATGCCAGACGATTTCACCGGTTTTTGGACGGAACGCAATCACAGAAGCGGTGTAAAGGCTGTCACCACCGCGAGAATTTGGATTCCAGGGTGCCGCGTTACCTGTACCCCAATAGACCAGATCCAACTCTGGATCATAACTGCCCGTCAGCCAGGTGCTGCCGCCGCCGTTCTTGTACGCATTCTCGACCTTCCAGCTTTCGCCCGCTTTTTCATCCGGGCCAGCTGTTGTATGACGACGCCATAATTGTTTGCCAGTGGCTGGATCGTAGCCATCGACAAAGCCGCGAACACCAAATTCACCACCAGAAATACCGGTCATCAATACACCGTTGGCCACCAATGGTGCACCGGTGATGGAATATCCTTCTTTCCAATCGATCACTTTCGTCTTCCAGATTTCTTTTCCTGTCTTTTGGTCCAACGCCACGATATTCGCATCCAGCGTGCCACGGAATACCATGCCGTTATATAAGGCAACACCCTTATTCGACACGCCGCAACAAACCACTCGCGGGGTATCAGGATCAAAATCAACCGCGGTGCGCCAGATTTGCTTGCCGGTTAGGGCATTAATGGCAACGGTCCACTTGGCGTTGCTAACGTACATCACGCCATCCTGCACCATCGGCTGGGCTTGCTCGCCATATTCATTTTCCAGACCCAGCGCCCAAACAGGTGCCAACTTTTTGACATTCTTTTTATCGATTTGTTTGAGCGTCGAATAGCGTTGCTGGGAGTAACCCATGCCATAAGTCAACACGTTTTCCGGATGCGCGGCATCGTTCTTCAAATTGTCCATCGTCTGCGCCTGTAAAGGTGACGACGCCACCGCACATAGTGCGATCAAACAGCCTAAGGAACGTAACTTTTGTTGATACTTCATGAATGGTCTCCTCCTTATTGTTATATTTTTTTTGTAAAAATAAAATCTGAATCAAAAACAAAATAAAGATACGAGACAAGCCTCTGTCTCGCTTACAGCAACCACATGAATATCAATGGGAATGCTTCCCAACCGGGTTATACAGAGAGATATCGGCGTTTAATGGGCTCATTATTACGCAAGCCTTCGACCGAATCGCAATAAACGATTTTTCCTTTGTCGATAACAGCAACGTGCGACGCCACATGCAGGCAAAAATGCATATTTTGCTCGGCAAGTAAAATGGTCGTTCCGCCTTTTCGTAATGCCTTAATCTGCACCGCTATTTGTTGGACAATTACCGGCGCTAATCCTTCGCTCGGTTCGTCCAGCAACAGCACCGACGGGTTGCCCATCAACGCACGTCCAATCACCAGCATTTGTTGCTCGCCGCCAGATAACTGTCCCGCTAATCGATTGCGCAATGGCACTAACAGCGGGAAGGCTTCATAAACACGCTGTAACGTCCAGTCACGCTGATTCTGCAAGCCAGTCTTTTCTGCCAGCGTCAAATTATCTTCCACTGAATGCTCTGGAAACACTTGCCGGTCTTCCGGTACGAATCCCAGCCCGGCGCGAGCGATGCGGTAGGATGCGATGCCGTTGATGCTTTTTCCATGCAGATCTATTTTCGTGGCGGCGCTGGGAATAATGCCCGCGATAGCTTTCATCGTGGTCGACTTGCCCGCGCCGTTGCGACCCAACAATGCCAGGCATTGACCTTGGCCCACTTCCAGATTAATACCGAATAACACTTGGCTGGCGCCGTAAAATGCGGTTAGTCCGCCGACCGACAAACTGCCGTCGGCGCTCACGCAGCAGCCTCTTCAAATCCAGTGCCCAGATAAGCGTCAATGACAGCCTGATTGTTACGAATTTGATCGGGCGTGCCTTGGGCCAGCAATGCGCCGTAATACAATACGCGGATGGTTTGCGCACGGGCAAATACGATGTCCATATCATGCTCAATAAAAATGATCGTTATTTTTTCCCGCTGCCATAAATAGTGGACTCGCTCCATCATCAACAACCGCTCTTCCGGTCCCATGCCCGCCGTCGGCTCATCAAGTAACAACAAACGCGGTTCAAGCGCGAGCGCTAAACCGATATCGAGCAGCTTCTGATCCCCATGCGGTAATTCTCGGGCTAGCGTATTCGCCTTTAATTCCATGCCGAGCATTTCTACGATTTCTGCTGCCCGCTCCTTCACCAAAGACGGCGAACGCGGCGTTGAAAACGAGGCAAAGATATTACTCATTTGGCCACGATGTGCCATCACCGCTGCTTCTAGCGATTGCGCCACAGTCAAGGTGGGAAAAATACTGGACACCTGAAATGCGCGTCCGATCCCGCGTTGAACAATCGCCTTCGCTGGCAAGGTGGTAATGTCTTTTCCGTCAAAAATAATGCTGCCGGAATCTGCTTTTATTTTGCCACTGATGAGATTAAATAGCGTGGTTTTGCCTGCACCATTAGGGCCGATGATTGCTGACAAGCTGCCGCGCTCAAATTCTGCCGAAAAATCATTGGTTGCAACGACGCCACCAAACGCCTTTGTTACATTGGTCATTTTTAGCATGGCGTGTCCCGAAAAATGGCAACCTGTCTAACAACAACAGCAGAGAAATACGTTGAAAAGTTCAAGGAAGTCTCGATTCCACGGGGTTGTCAAATTTGACCAATTGGGCAGGCTTCGTGCGTCCAAGGCGGAAGGCAATAAACCGCTCAACGACAATATCCAGCAAGCCTTTACGTAACAAAAGTACGTAGAGCAAAATAATGGTGCCTAAGACCAGCCCGTAGTATTTGGTATATGCAGTGACATAATGATTAAGCAAGGTCAACATGGTCGCACCCACCAACGGGCCAAGGAACGTATTCACACCACCTAACATAATCATGAAAATCGCTTCTCCCGACATGGTCCAGTAACCAAAGTTAGGATAAGCAGCGCTGACGTACAAACTCATCAGCACCCCGGCGACACTGGCAAAAGCCGCTGCGATCACGAATGCCGCGACGCGATATCCACGCACGTTCATCCCTAAAAACTCAACCCGCGCAGCATTATCGCGAACCATGCGTAGTGCATAGCCGAAAGGTGATTTGGTGATGTGCCACAACAATCCGAGCGATACGATAACGACGCTGGCGATGAAGTAATACACATGATGCGTATTCGCCAGATCGATACCGAGAAAAATCGGTTTCTTAAAACCGCCGGTCAATCCCTGATCGCCGCCGGTCAGTGTCTGCCAACTCAGGATCGTGCTGTAGAACATCATCTGAATCGCCAGCGTTAGAAAAGTAAAATAAATTTCTTTGGTTTTAGTGCAAATCAGACCCACGATCAAGGCGAGTAACGCACTGCTTAGTACCGCCATTGCCATCGCTGCCGGGATCGACCACATGCCGGTTTGCATCAACAAGCCGAACGCGTAAGCACCGGAGGCATAAAACATGGCGTGACCGAAAGAAATCAGGCCGGTATAACCGATTAACAAATTAACCGAGATCGCAAATAATCCAAATATAGCGATGTGAATGATCAAGTCCAGCACCATCTGTGAGGCGATCACGCTAGGCAGCCCCGCCACAATAATAAAGGCTACGATCACCCATAACGAGGTTGATGAGAGCAGGCGATTGTTCATCGTTGAGCGCCTTTTCCAAAGAGGCCATCGGGCCGTAAAACCAGCACTACAGCCATCAACGCAAACACACCAATTTCAGTGAACATCGGAAAGCCGACACTGCCGAATGAACGGCATACGCCAATCAAAATTGCCGCAACCAGGGCGCCGCCGATTGAACCCATGCCGCCAATGACGGTGACGATGAATGACTCGATCAAGATAGAGAAACCCATTCCCGGCACTAACGACCGGACCGGAGCGGCTAATGCGCCAGCCAGACCGGCAAGTCCGGCACCGAGTGCAAATACACCGGCATATAGCAACGAAGTATTGATTCCCAACGCGCCTGTCATGGATGTATTGGTCGCCGCCGCGCGGACCTTGCTGCCGAAGGATGTTTTCACAATCAGCATCCAGACCGCCAGCGCCACCAAAAAGCTAATGCCGATCAGGAAAATATAAAAGAGGGGAATTGGTGCTCCAGCAATCATTAATGGCGCTGTTGCAAAAAAAGATGGCATACCCATCGACTGAAATTCCGCACCGAACATCAATTGAACCAGATCGTCCAGTACCAGAATCCAGCCGTAACACATCAGCAGTTGCATCAAAAAATTGCTTTGATACAGACGCCGGAAAAAGATCCGCTCGAGGAATACACCGAACACAGCAATACCTGCTGAAGCGATGATGACTGCCAACACATAGCTATCTGTTATCCCATAGATGTAATAGGCGAGATAAGCGCCCATCATATACAAGGAGCCGTGCGTAAAGTTGACCACCTTCAAGACACCGAAAATTAACGTTAAACCGGATGCGACCAAAAATAACAACATCCCGATAACGAAGGCATTCAGGCCTTGGGTCATCATGCAAGAAGCCGACGACACACAGTCTGATAACGCAGTAATATCCACTCAAGTTTCTCCGACGACACCCACAAAATCTGAAAACTACTTGCTTTCGATTCTGACGCAAAGCTAACTGCACCAAGCAACCAGCACCGAGCAACAGGGTTTAAGCGACTAACCTTAAGCCCAACCGTTTTCTTTTTTCCACTTCAGTTCCAAATCGGTGATCACACCCCAATCGGCCATTTTTGCGTTTTCAATGAACGGCAATTTATTTGAGATACGGCCCCAACCAGTGGCATAGTCAACCAGCGTCTGGTCGCTAGCACGCAGTGTCAACATTCCTTTGCTGCCGAATGGCGATTTGATTTGCATACCGCGCAACGCATCGGACATTTTTTTCGAATCAACCGACTTCGTCTGGCGTATGGCCTCAAGCATAAAATTCATACCGGAAGCGGCTTGCCACGACCAGTTTGTCGGAGAATCCTTGAATTTTGCGCTGTAGGCATTCGCCCACGCCTTGTTGGCCTGCGTGTTCGGAAAAGCGCTTAGATAACGGGTGCCAGAGTGAACCCGCTTCGGCATCGCTTTTACTTTAGAAATAGTGGTGAAATCTGCCAGTGCAACCGCAAACACCTCAATCTCATTGAACAGGCCATACAGATTGCCCTGATCGATGAAAGACACCAGATCGCCGCCGATCAGACAGGTAAATATTGCCTGTGGCTTTTCCTGCATAATTTTGGTGATGAACTCGGTGTAATCTGGCTGCGACATTTTTGGCCACGCTTCGCCGACGATCTGCGCTGATGGACTGAAATGTTTCAAATACCGGACGAAAAGCGCAGTGGTATCGCGACCATACGCATAATCAGGACCGATGGTCATCCACTTTGTAAAATTGTTTTGCTTTGCTACTTCGGCAGCATATTGTCCAGCCACGATTGCATCTTGCGCACCTTGACGTGCTGTACGGAAGGCGTTTGGAATTTTCATCTTAGGGTCAGCGGTCAGTGTCGAAATTTCCGGGCTGGCGTGGATGCATAAAGTGCCGGTCCCGCGCACTACTTCGTGCACCGCGAACGCGCCATTGGAAGCATCGCAATCAAGGATAAAGTTGCACTTATCACTGTTGATCAAATCGCGCGTCAATCGGCTCGATTCTTCTGGTTTACCCTTTGAATCACGGATCAACAACTCGACCATCTGCCCGTTGAAGCCACCAGCTGCATTAAAGGCATCTACCTCTAATTGCGCGCCATTGGTTGACGAAATACCCAATTGCGCAATGCGTCCCGACATGATCGTTGGAATACCGATTTTGATGGTTTGCGCGGTTTGAGCCCGCAAAATTGAAGGAAATCCTAAGCTTGCACCAGCCACACCCAGGGAAGCGGCCGCACCTAATATCCGGCGCCGCTTGAGCGATATTTTTGTCATTGTCTCCACCTATATCTATTATATTTTTTAGAAAATTTGATGTTATTTTTATAATTAAATTACGTACTTTTATTA
>NZ_JASJXA010000057.1:0-17522 GCF_035018905.1 Glaciimonas sp. Gout2
TATTCAATCTTGTTTTTAGTAGAAGAAATGCCTCAAGAAGGATTATTTTGCGGCCTCGCACCATAGCAGAATTTTATGATGCTGACCTTTCGATCATGCGCTTTTAAAAAATAGTAGCAAAAATGACAAAAGAATTTGATGGTTTAGCAAACAACAATTTTTATGCTGCAATCATGGCAGTGTAGTCATGTATTTTGTATAAAAATTTAAGCGATGGCAGGGTAACTAATTGCTATCATCCCTCACTGGGCAATTGAACATATCCAGCATTCTTCATTTAAAGTAATTCGCTTCAATTTGCAATTTTCTTAATTTCGAGTAGTTCGCACCGCCTCAACGTTCCAACAATTACGCATAAATCTCAATGGTTTCTTTTGCCACCTATTTTAGGTAGGAGAGGTGCTTATTTAACAATTCCAAAGCGCTAATTTTGTATTTATTTTCGTTTTTCTTGATGCAACCGGTCGGTTTACAAGGGTAAGAAAATGAACAGATGTTTTAAGCAACTCCCACGTGCTAAACGCTTGTCATGGAAAGTCATTTTCCTGATGCCGGTATATTCCTGCATGACGGCTTCTGCCGCCACTAACGATCTGGTTCCAACCGACGTCATACCACTGCCCGAAATTATGATATTGCCGCCTGACACTATTACTCCATATGCCGGGGTTGGGGTGACTTACGATAACAATGTATTGCGCTTGCCAAATGCGGCAGCGGGACAGGCGCTCGGGATCGGAAGCGGTCTGTCGGACGTGACGCGCCGGGCTGAAGTTGGCGTTGGTCTTGATGAAAAAATCGGGCAGCAACATGTAACTGCAAATGCAGATATCGCAAAAGTCAATTACAACCGCTTTACCGAACTTGATCACCTCGACAAGAATGCATCCGGCAACTTGAACTGGCATGTAGGTAATCACGTTGAAGGAAATGTTGGGGCAAGCTACTCACAGGGACTTACCCCTTTTGTCGATTTTCATCAACTGGCACAGAATATCCGGACGCAGGTAAATGAGTATGCGGATGCAGCTTGGCTATTCCACCCAAGTTGGCGGGTCAACGCCGGTCTCGTGCATACCGACTTATCCTATGACCTTGCATCGCAGAACGCGCTGAACAACAAGCAGAATCAAGAGCTTATCGGGCTTGATTATCTGGCCGCCAGCGGCAGCACCTTCGGACTTCAATTGCGTCATACGCGCGCCAATTTTCCGAATCCGCAGCAGGATGGAAATTTTTTCATTAACAACAGCTACGATCAAAATGAGGTCAAAGCGAAGATCGATTGGCTGGCTACGGGCATCACCCGCGTGCATTTTTTAGGGGGATGGGTGAGCCGTAAGCAGGACGCATTTTCGGTCCGGAATTTCAGCGGAATTAATTCCCGGCTTTCTGTCGACTGGTCGCCGACCTCAAAAGTCGATGTTACTGTTTCTGCCTGGCGAGAGATCGGGGCCGTAGATGATCTTACCTCTGTCTACTCTCTGAATCGTGGCGCAAGCGCCGCTGCCAGTTGGCATTATTCCGAAAAAATCCGACTCGTAGCGCAGTACAAATACGAAAAAAGAGACTTCAGCCAATCGACTGACTCGGGTGCACTCGGTGTTGACCCCAATGACGCATTGCGCAATCTGGCGCTGACTTTGGTGTATAAGCCGACGCTACGTTGGGAGATTCAGTTATCAGCCACCCGCAGTACGCAGACTGTATCAAATTTTAACGGCGGTTATTCAAGCAATGCAGTAGTACTCAATACGCGTTATATCTTTTAGAGGGGCGACAAAATGACTGAGAACGACATCCCACTAGTCACATTCTTCAAGCGGATGCTTGATCCGATGATTATTCTTGGTTTGTTGTATTTGATCATTGTGTATGAAGGTGAGTTATTCACCGGGAGTTATCTGCTCCTGATGATTCTCACTTTCTTTATCTCCTCTTACGTCTATGACCAGATTGAACTTTACCGCACGCAGTACGCAGGAAATCGCCTTGCTTATGTCGGAGATATTTTGTTTGGTTGGGCAATTATCGTCGTTATTTTGATGTTGATTGGGCAGGCTAGCGGACTGCGGTATGAATTTTCTGATCGTGTCATATTACTTTGGGCTACTCTTGCGCCGCTCGCGCTGTTACTCAGTCGCATTACCGCTTATGGCTTGGTATTCAATACCCGAAAAGCTGATGTAATACGGTCAGCTGTCATCATCGGTTCGAATGACCCGGGTGGTGCTTTGCTCGAACGAATACAATCTCATCGAAATCCCGCTGTGGAGATGCTTGGATTTTTTGACGACCGTGATCAATCAGTTCGCCCCGCGGGACTCGATTGCGCCTATTTGGGAGCGTTTGGAGAGGTGGGTCCATATCTCAGCTCGCACAAGATCAAGACAATCTTTATTTGTTTGCCGATGTCGGCGACCCCTCGCACTTTGAAGTTACTCGATGTGATTCGCGATAGCACGGCATCGGTGTACTTTATTCCTGATATTTATACTTTTGATTTGATGCAGGCGCGTTTGGATCATGTCGGTGGAATACCGGTCATCGGTGTTTGCGAGACGCCATTTATGGGTTTCAGTAGTGTGGTCAAACGCGGTAGCGATATTATTCTCGCGCTAATTATCCAGATTATTTTGCTGCCGCTGATGCTAATGATTGCCATAGGCATCAAATTATCATCACCCGGACCGGTCATTTTTTCCCAGCGCCGCTATGGGTTGAACGGTGAAGAGATTATCGTTTATAAATTTCGTTCTATGACAGTTTGCGAAGATGGCCCCGTGGTCGCGCAGGCTAAAAAAAATGATGTCCGGATCACGCGATTTGGTGCGTTTTTACGTCGAACTTCGCTAGATGAATTGCCGCAGTTCATTAATGTATTGCAAGGGCGAATGAGTATCGTAGGCCCGCGTCCACATGCAGTCGCACACAATGAAATGTATCGCAAGTTGATTAAAGGCTACATGTTGCGACACAAGGTAAAGCCTGGCATCACAGGATGGGCTCAGGTCAATGGATTTCGCGGGGAGACCGATACAGTCGAAAAAATGCGTTCGCGCATTAAGTTTGATCTGGAGTATTTGCAGAACTGGTCTTTTGCACTCGATCTGATGATCATCCTGCGGACCATAAAGGAAGTATTGAAAAAAGATAGCGCCTATTAGGTGGGAAAAATTTACGTTAGTGAAATTTGCATAATATTTGCAGAAAAAGGTTTAAATTTTTTTTGAAATAGTTATGTCTCTTTCGTTGTAGCCTCAAAGTGGCGGTGTGATGTGGATCTTCTTAGGAGCAAGATCATGCAAAAACTGTTATTGGTGGTGATTCTAGCGCTCTTAGCATATAGCAGTTGCTTGCTTGCAGCGACACCTACTTTTCAACTGACGCCTATCCCAGTCAGGCTGCCGCGGTTTATGGAGTTGGATAGCGATGTGATGATTAATGTCGCTGAAGACGTCGATAACGCGATTCAGATAGATGGTGATGTGTTGGCCGACACTGCCGCTGCTCGCGTTTTTGGGCCGCCTGAAAAATTAGTTGATTTCGCCGTGATGGAAGAGGCCGTTTTATCTGATCGCACTGAAAGTTTTCACAACGTGAATTTTATGCGCAGTTCCAATGGCGAGCATGCCCTAAAAAATATTTTCACCAACAAAAGATACTGGAGTGGATCGCTCTATATATTCCTGAAAGATTTGAGGATGCGATCAGATCAAAAATCGAAGAGCTGGTCCGTGCTTTTGATTGTGCTGTTTTTCGTTCTATATTGGGGCCGTCGCAGGCCAGCGCGCACATACCTCCGTCTACATTCAGAATCTAAAGGCGGACAAGCGCACAGTATTTAAAGACATTGCAGCTAATTTTCGCGTAGCGAAAAACTGCAAACATGAGAAACAATAGTGACACCTTGCGGGAGCAGGACGTGAACTTCGCTAACCTGGTCAACTTTTTACGCGGCAACTATTTTCAGCTCGTGATAGCGCCGCTTTCATTGCGAACCGCGAGATGGCTGGCGCTGTTGGTTACTATGTCTGTAATGAACCTGGCCGCTTGTAATGACCGTAAAGAGATGATGAGCAAGACATTGGTAACAGTTAATGGCGATGCGATTACGGCGCGACAACTAGACGCCGAGGTGCGGTTCCAAAATCCGATTGTGCGTAATCAGGCTTTGGAAATATTAATCAATCGTAAGTTATTACTAACAGAGGCGTTGCGGCAAAAAACTGATCGCAATCCGGAGGTCATTGATTTTATTGAACGCTTGAAAACACAAGTAATTGTGCAGACTTATCTAGATTTTATAGGAGTCAAAGCGGCCAAACCTTCTAACTCAGAAATCGATACTTATTTTAAGTTGCATCCGGAATTATTTGCGCACAGGAAGATCCTTGAGATTCAGCAATTAAGTATCGCTGCGCAAGATTATTCTGTGTCGATCAAGCAGATGATGGACAACGAGAGTTCGCTAAGTAAGATAGCGCTTTTGCTGGATACGCAAAAAATTGCGTACATAAAATCTACCCATTCGTACACCAGTGGCGACATGCCCACGGAGACTATCAAGAATCTCATCGAGATGGGTAGTAACCATTTATTTATCTTGGAAAATGGAACTCAGGCATTGCTTTGCGCGTTGAGTGCCATACGGGACAGTCCGTTGACGATTCAAGATGCCGCACCACAGATTGAATACCATTTATTTATTGAAAAGATGCGGAAGGTAGCGGCGATTCAAATTGCAAAATTACGGTCGTCATCAAAAATTGATTACGCCTCCGATTCAGCACAATAAGACACCATATTTAGAGTAACAGTTTTTGGGAAGATTTTTTATCAAGAAAAAACTAACTGGATGAGGATAATAATGAACCGATTCTACGCAAGCATGCTGGCACTATTGTTAGCAATTTTCACCTTATCAGCCATGGCGGCCGATGTCCCTTTGGGCGCGGGTGATGCGCTGAAGATCTCCGTGTTTGGCAACCCTGACTTAAGCCTGGATACCAAAGTCAGCGAAGCCGGTAACATTACATTTCCGTTGATCGGCGATGTCAGTATAAGCGGTCTGTCGACAGCAGAAGCTGAGAAAAAAATCTCTGGGTTGTTGACAAGCGGTGGGTTTCTGCGCAAGGCAGAAGTAAATATTATGGTCACGGAATTACAGAGCCAGCAGGTCTCGATACTTGGGCAAGTGCTCCGTCCCGGACGATATCCGATTAATGGAACGCGTAGCGTCACGGACATGTTGGCAGTGGCAGGTGGTGTCGGGCCGGAAGGCGGGGATACCGCCACCGTGGTGCGCACCCGCGATGGGAAAACAAATAAGCAAGTCATCAATCTGGTTGAAATGATCCAGTCATCCGACATGCATAGCAATCTGGAACTGATCAATGGCGACATGGTGTACGTCGACCGCGCTCCCAAATTTTATATTTATGGTGAAGTACAGCATCCCGGAGGCTATCGGCTGGAACGCAATATGACCATTACACAGGCTTTGTCCATTGGTGGCGGTCTAACTCCTCGCGGAACTGAGCGTGGCTTGCGGATCAAACGGCGCGATACAAGCGGTTCTGTACAGATGATTGACGTTAAAGGTGGCGTGGAACTCCTTCCAGATGACGTCGTATATGTGAAAGAGAGCCTGTTTTGATTGCCGCCTTTAATGCTTCTACGGCGTTTGGTGCTTAATTTGTAGGTGGCAACGCTGGCGATCGTCGCAACGACATACGCTAGGTTGCCGTGAAGTCTCATGTTTGGATGCGAGAGAGATTTTTATGACTTTTCCTCAGCTTTTAATTATTCTGCGCGCCCGTTACAAGATCATTTTATTGACCTTGTTCATTACGGTGGCGCTGACCGTTGCGGTCAGCTTGGTGTTACCTAAGACGTATAAAACGTCGACCACTTTGCTGCTGAATTTCAAAGGAACCGATCCGGTGTCAGGCCAGGTGCTGCCAACACAGTTGGCGTCCGGTTATATGGCAACGCAGGTCGATCTGATCACTAGCAGAAGCGTGGCACTGAAAGTTGCCGACAACATGAGGCTGGCCAACAATCCAGTTGTCTTGCAGCGCTTCAAAAAAGTCAATAAAGGCGAAGGCTCGATCCGCGAATATCTGGCGGATTATCTCCTGAAAATGGTCGAGGTAGCGCCAACACGAGAAAGCAGCATGCTGGAAATTATTGGTAAAGGCAGCGATCCGATTTTGGCGGCGTCCGTCGCCAATGGCTTTGCCGCTGCCTATCAGCAACTCAATCTTCAGATAAAAATTACACCTTTGCAACAGGCATCGAAATATTTCGAGATACAGGTAAAAAACTTGAGAACCGAACTGGAAGTGTCACGTAATAAACTTTCTCAATACCAACAACAGCATGGCCTGGTAAGTACCGACAACCATCTTGATGTGGAATCGAACCGCTTGAATGAACTGTCTACCCAATTAGTGTTGGCGCAGGCGCAAGCGATTGAGGCCTCGTCGCGCGGCAATCAGGCAATGGGTAGCGCTGGAAGAGATTCTCCTGATGTGATCGGCAATTCACTGATTCAAAATCTGAAAGCGTCGGTGGCCCAGGCGGAAGGAAAATTTGCGCTGTTATCGCAAAATCTTGATCGCAATCATCCTCAATATCAGGCAGCCAAAGCGGAGGTAGACCGACTTCGGGCTGAGCTCAATAGTAATATCAGCGCAACGAACAATGGGACTGCCAATAACGGTCGGATTTTACGTCAGCGAGAAGCGGAAGTCCGTGCTGCGATGAAAGCACAAACTGCTAAAGTGCTGCAACTTAACCGTACTCGCGACGAGATGATGGTCCTGGTGAAGGATTCCGACAATGCACAGCGCGCCTACGACGCAGCTAATCTACGATTGACACAAACTGAACTTGAAGGCAAATCGAACCAGTCTGACGTCACCGTCCTTAATCCAGCGGCAGTCCCGGTGCTGCCTGTCAGTCCAAATATAGTACTTAACACGGTGCTGTCGGTACTAATGGGCACCATGCTGGGGTTGGCGCTGGCGGTGTTGGCAGAAATGTCCAATCGCCGTATTAGAACTGCGGATGAGTTATCCAACTTGCTTAATGCACCAATGCTCGGAACGATAATTGCGGAGAAACCTAGGCGTAGCTATGACGTTAAAAGCATCGGCTTCTCTCAGCGCTTACTTCTCAGTTGGAAGGGTTAATCACAATGAACAATCCGGTTACTTCGATCGTCAATCCCTCAATGGCGATTACCAAGGATGCAAGTATCGGGCGCATGCTTGTGGAGCAAGGAAAAATCACCCTTGAGCAAGCTGAATGCGTGAACCGTTTGCAAGAAGAGGAAGGTCTGCGCTTCGGCGATGCGGCAATACGCCTTGGACTAGTCTGCGAGTCAGACATACAGAAAATTCGCGAACACCAAATTGTTTATCCCTATCAAACGGTCGGTACGGGTATTTTTTCAGAATCGCTAACGGCTGCGTATCAACCGTTTAGTGCAGAAGTCGAAATGCTTCGAAATGTACGTAGCCAATTGATGTTGCAATGGTTCGCTGCCGGCAATAAGAAGCTGGCAATTGCCAGTGTCAATCCGGGCGATGGTAACAGTTTGTTTGCAGCCAATCTGAGCGTGGTGTTCTCGCAATTGGGCAATCCCACGCTGTTGGTCGATGCCAATCTGCGGCGTCCGCGTCAGCACGAAATATTTAGTCTCAATCGTGGCCATGGTTTATCTGATCTTTTAGCGGGGAAAATGGGCCTCGAAATGCTGGTCAGAGCAGAGACATTTTTGGATCTCTCTATTCTGCCTGCTGGCTCAAGTGTGCCTAATCCGCAAGAGCTGATTAATCGTTCAGCTTTTGGTGTAATGAATGAAAAATTATGCGATCTTTACGACATCATTTTATATGACACACCAGCATTTACGAGCGCAGCAGACTGTCTAACCATCGCATCACGTGCTGGCGGCGTGCTGTTGGTGGTCCGAAAAAACCATACACGAGTGGCCGATATCACTGCTTTCAGCGATCAATTACGGCGCAGCGGTACTGAAATCGTGGGGTCCGTGATGGTGAGTTTTTGATGGATTGAAGGACGTCATCGGCATGGCGCCGATATAGGTTTTGTATTCCGCAAAAAATGTTGCAGCTACGCGGCTTTTATCTTGACTCGCGGGAATACCTGCATCATCTGAGCGGATATAGCACCGTTTTATTACCTGATTAAAGACTATAGGCTAGTTACTGTATGCGCTCTCTTCTCCGAATCAGAAACTATTTTTTTCCTCCGCGTGTTATCGATTCACCGGCAGGGCAGAGTCTGGTCTTCTGGATTTTGATCGTTGCCCTGACGTATCAGGCGTTGCTATGTGCGATGCATACCAGTGTGCATCCCATTTCGATGCTGGGTGTTGCTTTGACCGAAGCAGTCGTCTACTTTGCCTGCCTGGTAGTCTTGATAAAACACATCCGATTGGAATTTTTTGCTGTGGCATTGCTCGTGGCAGCATACCTGTTTCTGATCGCCATTTTTCGAAATCAGTTAGATCCAAAGGGATTTCGTGATGTCATGATTCCTATCCTTTTTTACGGATTGGGCAGACATATTGGGGACGTTCATTATGCTGATCGTGTCCTGAAAGTGATGGCCGTTCTGGTGTTGGTATTTGGATTTTTTGAATTGTGGTTTTTGGAAGCCTTTTCTCGCGTGTTCAATATCTTCTCCTATTACGTTAGTCAGGGTGGATTGACGGCGGGGACCAACTGGGCTAAAGACAGCGTATTAGGTTTGAACGGTATGCGCCCGGAGGGAATCGGTCGGACTATCTTGCCGTCTTTGTTGGGTAATCACCGTGTTTCATCATTATTTTTAGAGCCGGTATCGCTAGGAAATTTCGCCGTCATCATTGCTGCGTGGGGTTTATCCAAACGACGTGAGGAGGCTAAAGATATGGTTTTTTTCCTTGTAGCGTCGGCCGTGATGATTGCGTTAAGTGACTCGCGCTACGGCATGATTACTGTAGGGGCGTTAATACTGATGCGCTGTTTACCGTTTGGTCGGACTAATGCGTGGATGATGTCTTTGCCATTGCTGAGTGTCGTCCTGTTAGTGGTTATCGGATTATTTTTTGATGGACATTATGGCGATAATATTCTCGGACGGCTGTATGTCAGTGGACAGATGTTGTTGACGTTTGATGTGGGAATGATATTCGGAATCGAAGGATTCAATATCGGTTTTGGCGACATGGGTTATTCCGCATTATTGACGCGGTTAGGTGTGGTCCTATGTCTCTTTTTATGGATCACGTTCTGGATGCTGAAGATGGAGAATGAGAGGGGAAACCGTTTCAGGGCCTACATCACGCTTTACATGTCACTCATTTTATGTGTAAGCGGTACTTCATTGTTTGCTCTGAAAACCGCTGGTATTTTATGGTTTTTGGTTGGCTGTTGCGTGGGACGCAAAAAAGAAACCTCGATGCGGCCTGTAGAGTACGCGCCATCCGCGTTACATACAAACTTGCACGCTGCGCCATCGGCACTCGCTGAAGCACGTAAGGGGACGCAAAATGCCTATTAACGTTGTGCACATCGTGCGTCAGTATTCCCCTTCTGTCGGCGGGATGGAAGACGTAGTGCAAAACATTGCAAGACAGCAGCGTGAACACCACGACCAGCGACCTAAAATTGTTACGTTGAATCGCTTGTTCAAAAATTCTACGGAACTGCTGGCCCGCGAAGCAGAAGTGAATGGCGTGGACGTGGTCCGGTTGCCGTTTCACGGTACAAGTAGATATCCATTTTGTCCGCAAGTGTTGCGGCAGGTGACCGATGCCGACGTGATTCATGTGCACGGTATCGATTTCTTTTTCGACTATATGGCGCTCACGAAGCCATTTCACCACCGACCACTTGTTGCGTCGACCCATGGCGGATTTTTTCACACGACGTTTGCATCAACACTAAAAAAAATTTACTTCAACTCAGTCACGCGCGCGTCGTCTTTGAATTATGACCAGATCATTGCTACGAGCGAGAATGATGGTCAAATTTTCAAAAAAATCGTAAAGCCGTCCACTTTGACGGTCATCGGAAATGGGGTCAATGTTGAAAAATACAGCAACCTGTCTTCTGCCACACCAACCCAGACGATGATCTATTTTGGAAGGTGGTCGGCCAATAAAGGCTTGCTTGAAACACTTGCATTATTTAAGGAGTTGTCGGATGGCCAGGCCGGATGGAAGCTCATCATTGCAGGACGAGAATATGATCACACCGCCGCGGAGTTGCAGCATTGGGTGACGCAACACAATCTAACCGATTTGGTGCAAATAGTACCGAACCCATCTGAGTCTGAGTTAGCGGATTTAATTGGACAAGCAAGTTATTTCATTTGTTTGTCGCGACATGAAGGTTTTGGCATTGCTCCGATTGAAGCAATGAGCGCCGGATTGACGCCGTTGTTAAGCGATATTCCCCCGTTTCGCCATCTGGTCATGCAGTCAGAAATGGGCATTATTTTGTCTGCAGAAAACATTCACGATAGTGTCGAAGCGCTGTTGAAATTACATTCAACAGGTCACCCCGATCATGCTCGAAGACGCATGCAGGCTCAGTATTTCGCCGAGCGCTACAACTGGCGACATATTGCAAATAGATATGCAGATATATATACGCAGTTGGCAGCAAGGACTTCTCCTAAGATCCACATTGGAATGAGTAAGTAGATTGGAACAACGGAAAATTTTCTAACTACATTAAATTTACGGCGCAAACCATGAGAACAACAAGAGTGAATGCGACGGCAGCATTGGCGCGATCAACCATCCCCATATCGATTAAAGATCGGTGGTGGCGTATTTTAAAAATCGTGCTAACGATAGCCGTGGTGGCCGGATGTGTGCTGGTTTCGCCCATCACGTCCGCTAATTGCATTGATGGAAAGCAGATGGCAGGAGTCAATTTAAGCGGTGCCGAATTTGCTTCAGAAAAATTACCGGGCACCCTTTTTAAGGACTATGTCTATCCTGATCTCGCAGATATGCGCTATTTTAAAACGTTGGGGATGAACACCTTTCGCCTGCCATTTCTGTGGGAGCGGATACAACCCCAGTTATTCGGAGCACTGGATCAAGCAGAGTTACAAAGAATAGTGGATACCGTTTCGGCAGGTCGGTCAATTGGCGCGTGCGTAATACTCGACGTGCATAATTATGGCGAATATCGTGGGCAGCCTATCGGTTCGGTTCAGGTGCCGCGGGCCGCATTGAGCGATTTATGGGTGCGCTTGTTACCGTCGTTCAAAGATCCAACGAATGTCGCGTTTGACCTGATGAACGAACCCAGCAAAATTTCGATTGGCAGTTGGGTAATCACGGCACAGGAAACAGTTAATGCCCTGCGTCGAAGTGGTGCAAAAAATATGATTCTAGTTGCAGGCGGAGGGTGGAGCGGCGCGCACTCGTGGTTCTCGAAAGAGGGCGGCATTTCAAACGCTGAAGGTTTTAAAACCTTTCATGATCCTGCCAATAATTACATGATCGAGGCGCATCAATATGCAGATTCAAATTTCTCCGGCACCCATACAAATTGTATTGAACCAGAGCGTCTGACAAAGATCATGGTCGATTTGACCCAATGGGGTGTTTTGACCGGGCAGCGTTTGTTTCTGGGTGAGTTCGGCGTATCGGCCAACGCGCAATGTCTCGATGCATTGACGGCGATGATAGAAAAAATGAAAGGTAGTCTGGTGTGGGGCGGATGGACTTACTGGTCAGCTGGTAAATGGCTTGGGTCATATCCATTGAGTATCCATCCCGACAGTAATGGAGACAAACCGCAAATCGCAATTTTAAAAAACGGTATGTGAGTTAGTAACGTGCAATGCCAGTGAGATTTAAAGGGGCTAGGGGTGTATGCGCACGACGAAATTTGTTGATCTTTACCGTCCTTTACGCGCAATTGAACTAGGAAAATAAAACTATGGAGCAGATTAATAGCCACGGCAACGTCATATCCGGATCAACCTGGTCGATCATGGACAACCTTGCACAACAGGTACTCTCGTTCGCTATTTTCGCGGTCCTGGCGCGCTTTCTGGAACCTGATGCATTCGGCTTATTAACGGTGGCACATCTCTTTATTTTGTTCACTCGATTAGTGGTATTTGACGCGATTGCCATGCCCGTGGTGCGAGCCGCGGATCCCGACGACAAACTTTATTCTTGGGTATTTACCTATTGCACGGTTATTGGTTTTTTGTTGGCTTGTTTAATGTTTTGTTCTGCTGGCGTCGTTTCAACATTATTTGGCGCACCCGAGCTTAAGTCGGTTTGGCAGGGTATGAGTATCTCGATTCTATTTTTTGGTGTGGTGCGTGCGTTTGAGGCCCGGCTAGTGCGTAACATGATGTTTCGTCAGCTGGCGATCAGATCGATTTTTTCAGTCACGCTAGGCGGTATCGTTGGGATATCGCTAGCGGTTAGTGGTGTCGGTGGGATGTCGTTAGTGGGGCAGCAGGTAACGGCTTCGGGTTTGGCGTTGTTGCTTGTGATGTTACAGAGCCGTTGGTTACCACGCATCGTTTTTGATCGTGCATTAACTCAGCGATTTTGGATAGATTCGCGGCAGGTATCCATTGCGGGATTTTTAGACTTTGTCAGTACCAACGGCGACGCATTATTGGTCAGCGTTTGTTTGGGGCCCTATGCGACTGGTCTTTACAATATGGCAAAACGGATGACTTCCTCGGTCTATCTGTTGATATCCAGTTCAATGCACAAAGTAGCTTTGCCTGTATTTTCAAATTCACAGTCGAATGCAGTGGCCTTACAACTCGGTTACTTAAAGATTCTCGGCATTACCTTGTTTTGTGCGGCACCGTTACTGTGCTTCCAAGCTGAGTTGGCGCGGCCTTTGATCGCGGTTGTATTCGGGCAGAAGTGGTTGCCAGCAGCACCCACCGTCGGTGCTTTGGCAATTCTCTATTTGATCGCATCGATTCTCGATTTAAATGATTACTTGTTTTTTGCGATTGGAAAAAATCGTGTTCCGGTAGTTCTCGGAATCGCAAAATTGACTCTCGCCGGCGGCCTTTCAGCTTTTTTTTATCGATTTGGTTTGCTTGGTATGAGCCTGTCGTTTTGCGCCGCTCATCTTATTTTGTTTCCGCTATCGCAAACGTTGATTAGCCGAGCAATTGGCCTAAATACACGCATAACTTTATATGCGCTGGCGCCGCCGGTAGTGGGAAGCATTATTTTATGGGTCGGATTAGCCTGCTATGTACTAGCAATGTCCAATCGCTTTAACGATGTGACGTTAATCGTGGGGGGCACTCTGCTTGCGAGTTTGTTGTATCCAGGTATGGTTGCCATTACTGGGTGGCGTGTCAGAGACGTGAATGGTTCGTGGCAAGAAGTGCTGTTACTAACACTCCGGATACGCCGATTTTTTACGCGTTGATGGTGGAAATTTTGTTTTATCTTTCAGAGGCAAAAGATTGCTAGAGAAATTTTTTTTCTTCCTTCTTTTGCGGTCGCAGTATTTTGCGGTTTTGTGGGAGTTATCCATGAGCTTAGAGAAAATGAATCCAATCGCTGGTTATCCGGTGCGTAAAACTACTTCCCGGGTATTGGCAGGTGCGTTGCGTCGCACCCTCAGAAGAAATAAAAAAACGACGCTATTTTTTGCTAATACGAATTTTATCGTTCAGTGTCGTTATCTGCTGGACAGGATGAGATCCGATTCAGTGCTGATTGTGAACGACGGCGTAGGAATGGATATTGCAGCATTCTTATTTTCCAGTCAAAAGTTTGATGAAAATCTTAATGGCACTGATTTTATTCCTTATTTTTTTTCCGAATCGGCGCAGTCAATGCGCGTTTTTATGCTCGGTAGCAAACCTGAAACGCTGACTAAAGCAGCTCATCATCTGCGCGACGTGTTGGGTCAGACCGTGGTGGGTGCCTGCGACGGATATGGTGGGTTTAAGGAGAATTCTGGCAGTTTGATCGAAGCCATTAACTTTACTGAGGCCGAGGTACTTTTGGTGGCGCTAGGCAATCCGATTCAGGAGGAGTGGATCCTCGCGAATCGCGACATGCTAAATGCAAACCTGGTGATTGGCGTCGGTGCTTTATTCGATTTCTGGAGTGGTGACAAACAGCGTGCACCTCTTTTTGTGCAACGGACCAGGCTCGAATGGCTTTATCGGCTCTGTCTGGAACCACGACGATTGTTGTTTCGCTACACGGTCGACATCTTGCGATTTTTGTTGTTGTGTCGTAAGCATCGCTGGGATATTTGAAGGGATTAGAGGCAAGTGCGATTCACTGTTAAAGCATCTGTATCATTTTCGATTACCTTTTGTAGGGAGTATAAAAATGAAAGCGATGATATTAGCTGCAGGTAGCGGCACGCGAGTTCGTCCTCTGACTTATGACCTTCCCAAACCGATGATACCAATTTTGGGCAAACCAGTGATGGCTTATCTGATCGAGTTTCTTGCCAGTTATGGCGTACGCGACATTATGGTAAATGTTAGCTATTTACACCACAAAATTGAAGAGTATTTCGGTAACGGAAGCCAGTTCGGGGTACAGATTGGTTATTCGTTTGAAGGCTATATAAACGATAACGGCGAGTTAATCCCAGAACCGTTGGGTTCGGCGGGCGGCATTAAGAAGATTCAGGAATTTGCTCACTTTTTTGATGACACGACCATTGTGATTTGTGGCGACGCGTTAATCGATCTGGATCTGACTTCCGCGCTGTTTGAGCACAAACAAAAAGGTGCAATGGTGAGTGTTGTCACTAAGAAAGTACCGTGGGAGAAGGTCGATAGTTACGGTGTGGTAGTAACCGATCTCGATGGACGGATCAAGTCGTTTCAGGAGAAGCCAAAACAGGAAAATGCATTATCCAACTTTGCTAGCACGGGGATTTATATCTTTGAGCCCGAAGTCATTGATCTCATACCGGTTGGGACATCGTTTGACATCGGTTCCGACCTGTTCCCCTTGTTAGTTGAAAAAGGCTTGCCATTTTATGCGCAACAGCGATTCTTCAACTGGATCGACATAGGTACTGTGACCGACTATTGGAGCGTGCTGCAAAGTGTTTTATTAGGTGAGGTCGCGCAAATGGAAGTTCCCGGAACACTGATTGCCGACGGCGTGTGGATTGGTCTTAACACCAGCATTGACTGGAATGGAACGACGATTCAAGGTCCGGTTTATATTGGTGCCGGTTGTCTGATTGAATCTGGTTGCACTATCATTGGCCCGACCTGGATTGGACATGGCTGCCACATATGTTCTGGTTCCACACTGGTGCGCAGCGTCTTGTTTGAGTACACGCGGATATTCCCCGAGGCTTCGTTGGAAGAAATGGTGATCGTAAAGGAATATGGCGTTACCCGTGGTGGGGAAATGTCGTTGTCGTCAACGACCGGCAAGCGCTCATGGTGTGATGCACGCCATCAGCTACATAAAACAATATTCTTGCCTAAAAATAAGGCTGCATCAACAAATTCACAGAATGGTGACGATACGATTTCTGACGCGAATTTGATAGACGATTCTGTGAGCAGGGTATGAAAATCTATCCTGTGATCCTAGCCGGCGGTGCCGGTACGCGCTTGTGGCCATTGTCGCGCGAAGCGTTACCCAAACAGCTGTTGCCGTTGTGTTCTGACCTCACGATGCTGCAAGAGACGTTAATGCGTATAGCGGAGTGGCCCGAATTGATGCCGCCACTGGTGGCTTGCGGCAACGATCATCGGTTTTTGGTGGCAGAACAATTACGTGCCATTGGCATTACTCCTTGCGGAATATTGTTGGAACCAGTAGGAAGGAATACTGCCCCGTCGGTCGCGGCGGCAGCGCATTTTCTGTTGAAACGGGATGCGCAAGCCATCATGCTGGTGCTACCCGCCGACCATGTGATTACTGATGTGGCGGCGTTCCATGCCGCTGTGCAGCGGGCGTTAGAACCAGTTGTGCGTGGCGCATTAGCGACCTTCGGAATTGTGCCGTCTGGGCCAGAGACGGGCTATGGTTATATCCGTCAGGGCAAGCCTGTTGAGGCTGCCGACGGTTGTTTTGCGGTTGAGCGCTTTGTCGAAAAACCGGTTCGCGAGACCGCTGAGATATTTGTTGCCGATCCTGCCTACAGTTGGAATAGCGGAATGTTTCTATTTCAGGCCGCACGCTATCTCGCCGAATTAAGCACCTATCGGCCAGCGATTGCTGATAGCTGTGAGTTGGCATTTCATGATGCGTACCACGATCTGGATTTTTGCCGCCTTGGCGAAGCCGCCTTTGCGGCCTGTCCTTCGGAGTCAATCGACTATGCCGTTATGGAACATACCCGGCATGCGGTGGTGGTACCAGCGCAATTCGGTTGGAACGACGTTGGCTCTTGGGCCGCGCTGTGCGACGTTCTGGAGTCCGATATCGACGGCAACGTACTGCGCGGTGATGTCTATGCCGACAACGTTCGCAATGCGATGGTGCGCGCAGAGAGCCGTTTCGTTGCTGTCATCGGTGTGGAAAATCTGGTCGTCGTCGAAACCAAGGACGCCGTCCTGGTAGTCCACAAAGATCAGGTGCAAGGGGTCAAACATATCGTGGAATCGCTTAAGAAAAAAGGTCGAACCGAGCATATGAGCCATGCCCATGTATACAGGCCTTGGGGAAGCTATGAAGGCATTGATATCGGTGAGCGTTATCAGGTAAAGCGGATTACCGTCAAACCAGGCGGAAAACTATCGCTTCAAATGCACCATCACCGTGCTGAACACTGGGTGGTCGTTAGCGGTACCGCGCTGATTACCTGCGGCAGCGAGGAAAAACTTCTATCAGAAAATGAATCCACTTATATTCCAATCGGCGTCAAGCACCGTTTAGAAAATCCAGGAAAAATGCCGCTGCATTTGATCGAAGTCCAGTCAGGCGGATATCTAGGCGAGGATGACATTGTGCGGTTTGAGGATATGTATAAACGGAGTTGAGAAAATTGATAATTGATCATTCGCATTCTTCATATGCGTATTTCTTATACGATTTTTTCGATTTAAATTGTAGAGAAGTTGGTAGTTGAAGTTAATTGTTAATGTTTTATTGGGAGATAAAATCATGTCAATCAATTCAAAAATATCGTTTAAATATCTATTTTTTACTACTTCCGTCATTACACGGAATATCGTAAAAAGGAGATCTATTTTAACCTTGCAAACTTGGCAAAGGGGGTTATTCCTGTTACTTAATATCAGGCGTCATATAAAGCTTGTCAATACGCTTAGCCATCCTCAGGCGGCCAAATTAATTCTTGATATACCTGAAATATCATATAAGTACTTGCGGAACTACATCTCTTTTGATATCTCAAAGAAGAATAGCCTTGCGATATTGACAGGACATTATTTATACTTGCAAAAACATTTTAAAACCAATTTTTTGGAGGTTATTTATAATGTGCCAGCACGGCTATGGGCAAAACAGATCGATGATATTGTATGTG
>NZ_JASJXA010000058.1:0-16872 GCF_035018905.1 Glaciimonas sp. Gout2
TAACCGCGTAACAACATCGCAGGCGCAGCGGTCACGATCGGCCAGAATGAGCGGTCACGTTGACCAGAATACGCATCTGAAACACTGGTGTTCCAGTTGGCGCGATATGCGAATAATCCTATGCCCGGGTATCCACAGATAGGGCCGAAAGTGAATGCCGGACGTATAAATATCTTCACGGCAACGACCATGGCTAAGAAGTAAAACGACCTCCTCAGGTTGCACCACTACTGCAGCGTACCGAATCAGATAAAACGTGAGCAAGAGTATGAATGCGGCTATCACGAATGATGAAAAAAATAGAAAGTAGCTGAAAGATTCCATAAATAATCCTTCTAGGTTTTAAAGTAAAGGGTTTTTGATTGGGCTGTAACTTCGTGCCGCCGACGTTGGAGGTAGGCATCAAGCGTGCCTTGTTTCTGAAGCTCTCTCATCGCATCGCCAAGAATCGAGATTTCTGATTCGACTGCCTCGGCCTTCAATGCGGCAATACTCACTGCGTGCTCAGCGGCTGCCAGTCGTTGCGAACATTCGGCGCGGAACCGACTGAGTAAAGTAATATTTTCAGTTTCCGTTTTTTGTACGGAGTTAAGAGCCTGCGCTAAATCGGCAGGGGGAAGTATCTCGGTAATTTCCACAGCACTAAACTGAATACCGTATTTCTCTTCCAGCCCGCGTGCTAAAAAGCTTTGCTTTAACCCCGCGTGTAACAATCCGTGATTACGCCGAATCTCCGCGTACGAACCTTCGGGAGCATCGACAGGACCAAACTTGGCAACCTCTGCACTCAGTAGACTGCGAAAGAGTTCCCTTAGGTGCGATGCAGGGCGTTTCATACCAAACAAATAGGCAGGGAAACGCTCTTTTTGAAATTGAAAGCGAATTTGCGGAGTCAGGCGCAATTGGGTCCCATCACGCGCTAAGAACTCAACTTCCCGCATCTCCTCTCGAAGAGAAATCGTGCGCTCCATGATTGAAAATTCATGTAGCTTTTCCCAAGGAAGCTTTATATGCAATCCGGGCTCTGCGATGAAGGGCTCTCCAAGTTTATCGGCACGTAATTTCCCCAAATTAGTGATGACGGCCGAATGCCCTTCTTCTACCTGATAAAACGAGCGGAATCCCAAAATGACCAGTAATAAACTGAAGACAGCCGCTGTACCTAGAAAAATTTCAATCATTAAATTTCTTTCAGAATAGGAGATTTTTTACACGTGTGGCTGGAAAGTAAACTTCTTCTCCCAGATAGGCCGAAGCAAGTCCGCGATTGACATCGACAACATCCGCGTTGAAGTGGTGGTGATGCGCTTCGGAAGCAGGCAATGCCTGTGCCTTTTCATTTGTATCAACCAGCGTGCCGGGCGGTACGTAACGTCCATCAGGAATTTCTACTCCGACCACAATCGCGCCGATTCCGATGGAACAATTGGAACCAACGATCGCGTTATGCACCACGGCCTTGAACCCGACGAAGGTATCATCTCCAATGAAACTGGGGCCATGAACGAGTGCCTGATGCGCCAGGGAGACGCGTTCGCCCACGTAGATTGCCCATTTTTTTTCACCGACCTGAACCCATTGGCTTTTGAGGGCATGGAGTACAACGCCGTCTTGTATATTAGTATCAGCACCAACGAAAAAAGGTGTTCCTTCATCTGCCCGGAGCGCAGCTTCGGCAGCCACGTGCACCCGCGGACCTAAAACAACGTGTCCGATGATCGATGCATTAGGGTGGACAAATGCGGTTGGATGCACCACAGGTTCTCGATCCAGATGCGATTGCCAATCTTCATCTTGCGGCGTAAATACGGCAGTTGGCACGCTCTTGAATGGACTCGTGCGCCTAGCTGGCAAGTGGGCGCGAATTCCCTGAGGTAAGTGAGTATCCCAGTTCTGCTCTACTACTTGGCGTCTTCGCTTGGCTCTTCCGTTAATCCATGCGTCTAAGCCAGCAACCGCACATGCCAAAATCATGCAAACACTAAGATGACCAGAAAGTACACCACCCATGGCAAGTAGGTAAACAATCACCTGCAGTTTATGTTGCTGAACCAGATGTTTTAAAGTAGCAATATCGATAAGTTTATAGCCGATAACACAAAGAAGTCCAGCCAGCGCAGGGACAGGAATTGCGCCTATCCATGTCGCCATAAAAAGCGGCGCAATGAGGAGAAGTACGGCGTGAAAGAGCGAGGACATGCGACTATTCCCACCTGCTTGCACATTGACGCTTGAGCGCACGATGACGCCGGAAACCGGCAAGCCACCAAACATCCCCGCGCCAATGTTGGCGATACCTTGCCCAAACACTTCAAGATTCGCTCCATAAGGTTTAGTTTGCGGACGTATTTTTTCGATGGCCTGGGCAGAAAGCAGGCTCTCCGCAGATGCCAGTATGGCTAAAGGAATACAGGCTACAAATAAATTTGTCCATGCAACCAATGAAAGCTCAGGAAATGAGAAACCTGGCAGAGTTGAGGGCACAGTGCCGATTACTGGTACATCCCAATGGAGGTAACTTGAGAGTGCAGTTGCGATAGTTAGGCCAACAATAGCGGCAGGAAATTTTTTAAAACGTACCAGGCCCAGCATGAAAATCATGACAAACAGCCCGGTGAGTACAGCAATCCAGTTGACGGTGTTTAACCACACAGGCACGTGCAGGTTAAGCGCCAGCTCGCTGACCGGAGAATCGATATCAAGCAGCTTTGGGATTTGCTGATCAAGCAGTTTTAGTCCCACGCCAGTCGTAAAACCGGCTAATAAAGATTCGGGAAGAAAGCGTGCGATACCACCGGCTCTTATTGCATAGAACAAAAGTTGAATCACGCCAACAGCGATGGCGCCCGCTGCTGCACCTATCGGGCCAAATTGCGCCACCAGGCCGAACACCAACACATTCAATGCTGCTGCTGGCCCTGTGACTTGTAAGGTAGCACCACCAAAGAGAGCGGAAAGTGCACCGCCCACCGCGCCTGCGATCAGCCCCGCACTGGCAGGCAAGCCGGACGCTATCGCCAAGGCGACATTAAGTGGTAAGGCAACGGCAGCCACGGTAAGACCGGCTAAAAAATTAGACCCCAGTCTTCCAATGAGAAGCGTCTCTTTCCAGTTATCGAACAAAAGCAGGACATCGGCATAATATTGTTCAACTAGCCGTTGTCCGCCTGATCGTGCTGTCGACGAACGATCATGAAAGTGATGATGTAGCTTCTCGTACTTATTCAATGCAACTATTTGTTCTTCATCTCGACGCAAAAACTTACTCATTTATTGTTCTTTCGAAAAATCTATATCGATTGAAGACATAAGATATTAGAAGCACAGGCATAAGGCAGCACCACATCTGCTACGAATGGTGCGTCGCATGCGGCGCAGATGCAGGAATAGGAACGCATCGTCGGTAACATTGCGGCATCCACCGATGACTTGCGCTCCCTTTTAACTAAATGTGACTAGGGAGTTTATTTATTCTGATGTATCGCGTGCTGGATTGGACAGGTGCTTACGCCGTTATGACGCTTTTGCAGGAATTGGTAGCTCAAATAAGCCGGGAGAGTAATGCGTGGGTGACGAAAATCTGTGAAGAACGTGTTGCCAGATTTCCCAAATAGAGACATCAAATAACAGCTTCAGATGTCTGACGAAAAAGATTGTTTCTATGTGTACGCTATTGACCTTGCGACGAACTGAATATACGTATCTTGCGGGAAACTGAATATACGTATAAACCACATACGTTAAACAAAAAAAGTCATATTTAATGTTTTAAGAAAAGAAATGAAATTTTTTTGAAGAAAATAAATGCTTTAAAAGCATGATTAGTTCAGCAGATTTTAAGTTCAAAAAATGTTAAGTTCAGCTGATTTTATTCAGGTATCCGTTCATCTGAAGCTGCCATTAACGGAGGTCACCCCATCATATTTCTTTGAAAGGATGCTGTGAAATTTTCATTTTTAAAGGTAGTTAAAATGACATATTTATTGCAGGCGGAAAAATGAATCGTATGGACCGGCCTAGCAGTTCGGCATTAAATAGTGATGAACATAGATATCTAAAAACGATATCTGCTATTTTTTTCGGGGCATGATTACAAGCTCCGACTAATAATTTCTTTCATGATTTCGGATGTGCTGCCATAAATCCTGGCAACGCGCGCATCAACCCATGCGCGACTGATTTTATATTCGCTCATGTAACCGTAACCACCGTGCAACTGCAGTAATTCGTCGAGTAATTTCCCTTGCATTTCTGAGCCGTTAAGCTTGACCATCGCAGCGACTTCGGCCGTCAACTCGGCACACATGACTAGCCAGAGATGACATATTCGTCGCCATCGCTCCGGATCGAACGCAGGTCACTGCCAGCGCCGGGTTCCGTCATTGCAATGACGACAATCATTTCGCCGCTCACCATTTTAGGGAGCCACTTGTCTTTCTGTGCTGCGCTGCCGTAGGCGCCAATGTAATTGGCGACGATTTCCGAGTGAGTGGTAAAGCCGACCGCTGTGGCATTTGCACGAGCGAGTTCTTCTATTAATACCGCCGAGTAACCATAGTCGCCGCCAGCGCCGCCATACTTTTCAGCGACAGTTACGCATAACAAACCAGCACTGCCAGCCTTGAGCCACAAAGCACGAGGCACGATTCCATCGGCTTCCCATTGGGCGTGGTATGGGACGATTTCTTTGTCAATAAAACGACGTACCTGGTCGCGAAAGGATTCATGTGCTGGCGAGGAAATCTCGTACCTTTACCCAAAGGGCCTCAGCTTCTGCAGGAATCCGGCTGTATTGGAACCGTGTAATTGGCATGTAAATACCGTTCGAAGGAGTCGAAAAGTCGGCGGAGAAGCGTCGTAATATAACCGCTGGCATCCGCTGAAAAAAACCTGCGCGATGAAATCATTGTGCAGGTTAGGGGAAACGTAAATCGGTCAAACTAAGCAGCCCGATAATCTTATCAGACTACCGACAGAGCGCAGGTTAGGCTAATTGAGATCAACTCAGCGCTTTGATTGGCTGCATCTGCCTCAGCAAACATCTTATTGATGTCACCGGAGGTCACTGGCTTGGTTGGATCGCGCTCTGGAGCCGCGCCGCCCATGCCTAATGCTGGCTCAATACTGACGTGTGTGGCTTGTGCGGGTAATGCGCTCGCGGTACAGTTTTCACGACCCAATATAGCGAAACGATCGTACGAAAACTCACGCAAAGCGTTCAGATGCGTGATTTTGTTGATGATCTCGTCAGACAAATGGCTTGACTGTGTGTGGAACACATTCGATGACGCCGGCCATGTGCAATCCGAATGTGGATAATCGCATTCCCACATCGCTATATCAACGTTGATCGAATCCAGGTTCTTCAGGCCAAACTGATCTTCGATGAAGCAAGTAATGAAATGCTTGTTGAAAATATCGACGACATAATCAAGATAATCTTCATAGGCGTTTTGATATAAAGTTTGTAGATGGAGTTAGTACAAACTGAATTAAATCCACTATCAAGGCTGTTGCTGTTGTAGACGAAGCCACCTTTAAAGTTGCTCTTGATCTTGCAGGCGCAGCCATCTTTGACGTTGCGGTTGTTCTTGAAGTTGCCGTTGACGTTGACCTACCTCTTCATTGATGCTGCCAAGTATTTCAGCTGTCAGTCGGGCATTGTTGGAACACATGTTTGAGCGTAGCGAGTTGGTCTTTCAACCCGACTGGCGGCTGAAATGCTTGGGAACCCCAAGGGCAGCGTTAGTTGCGGTCGCCTTCTTTTTGGTTACTTTTTCTTGGCGGGGGCGCCGAGCCGAAGCAAGAAAAAGTGACTGGCTGTCGGGCCACACCCGACCAGCACCCACGGAGGGCCAACCGTTTCAGTTACCAACGAATCGAACCCACCTAATAAGCAGCTTGAGCGATCCGTTTATGCATCGTAATCTCAATCGCCTCAAAACCAGTACCTTCATACAATGCCCGAGCGCCCACATTGTGACCGAACACATTCAGCTCAAGGTGTGACATTCCCAAACGGATCGCTTCAGCTTCCACCAGTTTAAGCACCTCCGCACCATAACCAAGTCGCCGATAGTCCAGATATACTTCAAAATCGTAAATGAAAAGCGTTGATTCTTCTATTTCATACCAAAGCACACCAATCGGGTCGGGTTCTATTTCAGTCCAAATTCCGTTTATATGGTGACCTTCAGTGGCATTGCCGTTTGGCAGAAGATGCAGAATAGATTTCTCTGCCTGATGGCGTGCAACCGGTTCTGCGCATCCTCGAGATTGCATCAGATCGGCCGTGTACTGTTCTACGGAGCGATCTATATAGGCCGCGAACAGGTAATCAGGTAACGGTTGAAGTCTTAGCATGAAATTCCTAAATTGCGCACTGGCTGACAAATAGCCGATCAATTGCCTAACTACCGTGGCAGCGATGCGTGTTCATATACCAAATGATTGAATAAGAAATTGCTGAAACGCTTGCGCCGCTTCCGAAAACGTTGGCTGGCGCTTCCATAGCATTCCGGCATCCATATGCGGCACCATATCGAATACCGGACGCGCCTCTATGCGTTTTCCCTCAAGCGACCATGGTCGGAACACCATATCGGACAGCACGGTGACCCCAAAACCGTGACCAACCAATCCACGCAATGCCTCGATTGATCCGGTCCGCATGACAATATTTGGATGCAGCCGATTTTTTTTCCAATAATCAAGGGCCGAATGTTCGCCCTCGTCAGTGGTCAATAACAGATACGGAAATTCGGCGATATCCTTCAGCGACGGAGAACGAATTTGCGCCAATGGATGATTGGGCGCAACCCATAACTGTCTTCTGGACCGTACCAAAACCGCATGCTCAAACCGGGATTGCTGCTGAACATTAGACAAAATGACAATGCCGATATCGACCTCTCCGGCAAGCACCGCATCTTCTACATCGCGCCGGTTCATATCTTGTAAGTGGATTTCTACATCGGGATAGCTGGCCCGAAATCGTGCCATTTGCTCTGGTAAAAAATAGCCAAGTAAAGTGTAAGAAGCGGCGATTCTGACCGTTCCCGATAAGGTTTTTTCCTTAAAACGCGGGCTTTCTACCGCATCCCGTACCGACTCCAGTATATGTTTGGCATGCCGCAAAAAATCTTGCCCTTCAGATGTGAGGGCTACACCTTGTGGCAGGCGATCAAACAAGCGCACTCCCAACTCTTCTTCGATAGCAATAACACCATTACTGATGGTGGATTGCGAGACGTTTTCCTCAATGGCAGCCAACGAAATTTGTTGCGCGTGCGCTACCGCGACAAAATATCGCAGCTGTCTGAGTGTAAGATTAGATGCCATGCGTTTTTCCGATACCGACTATGCATATTTGTCGTTGTACCAAAGATTACCGTATAAATATACTGTTCTCCTAATTAAAATTTAAGAGGCAAATCGCGTGAACTCTCCCTTGTCACCTCCGATGCTAGACGCTTTAACAGCGGTTTCCCTCGACGATAAATATACGGTCGACAGAGGTCGGGTCTATATAAGTGGAACGCAAGCGTTGGTCAGGTTGCCAATGTTGCAAAAGCAGCGTGATCAATTGCACGGTTTGGACACCGCTGGTTATATTTCCGGCTATCGTGGGTCCCCACTGGGTGCGCTTGATCTGGCTTTATGGAAAGCAAAAAAACACCTGGCAGTCAATAATATTGTGTTCCAGGCGGGGGTCAATGAGGAACTCGCCGCAACCGCAGTATGGGGAACACAGCAAACCAATTTGTGGCCAACTGGCAAGCACGACGGAGTGTTTGGTATGTGGTACGGAAAAGGGCCAGGCGTAGATCGATCTGGCGATGTCTTTAAGCACGCCAATTCGGCGGGTACGTCGCCACATGGCGGAGTGTTATTGCTGGCTGGTGACGATCACGCTGCTAAATCCTCTTCAGTGGCGCATCAATCGGAGCACGCACTAATTGCCGCTGGTATTCCCGTTTTGTATCCATCCAGTGTGCAGGAGTATATCGATTACGGTCTACATGGTTGGGCCATGAGTCGCTATTCGGGATTGTGGGTTGGTATGAAATGTGTGACCGATGTGGTCGAGTCGACAGCCTCGGTTGAAATGGATCCGGAACGGGTCAAGATTGTGTTGCCAGACGATTTTGCGATGCCTGAAGGCGGCGTCAGTATTCGCTGGCCGGACCCACCGCTAGCGCAAGAAGCCAGATTATTTGACTATAAATGGTATGCCGCTCTTGCGTATGTCCGTGCAAATAAACTCAATCGCGTCGTGATCGAGTCACCGGTTGCGCGCTTTGGGATCATGACTGCCGGTAAGGCTTATCTGGATGTGCGTCAGGCGCTGGTTGAACTCGGACTGGATGATGAGACCTGTAGCAAGATCGGTATTCGTCTACTAAAGGTCGGTTGCATCTGGCCGCTTGATGCGCAAGATGCCAGAGCTTTTTCGACCGGACTGGAAGAAATTTTGGTGGTGGAGGAGAAACGTCAAATCCTTGAATACGCATTGAAAGAAGAGTTGTATAACTGGCGTGATGACGTGCGGCCCAAGGTGTACGGAAAATTCGATGAGCGCGACAATGAAGGTGGTGAATGGTCGGTGCCACGTGGTGACTGGCTATTGCCAGCCCGTTATGAGTTATCACCGGCTCTGATTGCCAAAGCCATCGCAACGCGACTGGCAAAAGCTGATCTTCCGGATGATATTCGTGCCCGTATTCAAGCGCGTATGGCGATCATTGAAGCCAAAGAAAATGACGCCAAGAAAACGCTCGCCGTGACCGAGCGGCCACCGTGGTTTTGTTCCGGTTGTCCGCATAACACTTCTACCAGAGTCCCGGAAGGATCGCGGGCCGTGGCCGGCATTGGTTGCCACTATATGTCCATGTGGATGGATCGTAGTACCGAGACCTTTAGCCAAATGGGCGGCGAGGGCGTATCCTGGTTAGGGCAGATGCACTTTACGCACGACAAACATATTTTCGTTAATCTCGGTGATGGTACCTATTTCCATTCGGGTCTGTTGGCGATCCGCGCTGCAATTGCAGCTAGCGCAAATGTGACCTACAAAATTCTGTATAACGATGCCGTGGCAATGACCGGTGGTCAGCCAGTGGATGGCATATTGACGGTGCCCCAGATTGCCCATCAGATGCACGCAGAAGGTGCGCAAAAGATTATTATCGTCACCGATGAGCCAGAGAAATACACTGTTAAAATTCGGTTACCAGAAGGCGTTACCGTCCATCACCGCGATCAAATGGATGATCTGCAACGTCAGTTGCGTGATACGCAGGGAACTTCGGTATTAATATATGACCAGACTTGCGCAACTGAAAAACGCCGCCGCCGCAAGCGTGGCACTTATCCTGATCCAGCGCGTCGGGTGTTCATCAACGACGCGGTGTGCGAAGGTTGTGGCGATTGCTCGGTCAAGTCAAACTGTCTTTCAGTAGAGCCGCTGGTCACGCCACTGGGTACCAAGCGCAAGATTAATCAATCTTCGTGCAATAAGGATTTCTCGTGTGTGAATGGATTCTGTCCTAGCTTCGTGACGGCAGAAGGCGCGCAGATGCGCAAGCCAGCGAGCAAATCCAAAGGACAAAAAGCTGGTGGTGAAACGCCTGATTTTACATTGCTGCCGCGTCCCGAGATCCTGCCGTTAGCGTCAGGCTATGGTATTTTGGTAACCGGTGTGGGCGGCACTGGCGTGGTCACTATTGGCGGCCTCATTGGCATGGCGGCGCACCTTGAAAATAAAGGCGTTACGGTATTAGATATGGCCGGCTTGGCGCAAAAAGGTGGGGCTGTTGTCAGTCACATTCAAATTGCGCCGACACCGGATGAAATTTACGCCACCCGTGTTGCCATGGGCGAGGCAAGTCTGATTATCGGCTGTGATGCAATTGTTTCGGCATCAGCGGATGTTCTGTCGAAAACCCGCCGCGATATCACACGTGCGGTCATCAACAGTGCGAAAACGCCGACTGCAGAATTTCTCACCAATCGGAACTGGGCTTTCCCTACGACTGAAACTGAAAATGCATTACGTCAGAGTATCGGGGATGCGTGTGAATTTTTGGATGCCAACCAGCGCGCGTTGATGCACCTTGGTGATGCGATTTACGCTAACCCATTGCTACTTGGCTTCGCCTGGCAAAAAGGCTGGATTCCGTTAGCCTATGAAAGTCTGATTCGCGCCATTGAATTAAACGGTGTTGCCGTGGAAAAAAATAAGCTGGCGTTCGATTGGGGGCGATATCTGGCGCAACATGGATCAGAAAAGCACGACGATCTGGCGTCTTCGGCAACCGAAAGCGCTATTGTGATGCATTTGCCAGAATCGCTCGACAAGGTCATCACACATCGTGAAAGCTTGCTGCGTGCCTATCAAAATCAGGCTTATGCCGACCGCTATCGTGATGTTGTTGAACGTATTCGGTTCAAGGAAAAAGAAATCAACGAAGGGTCGCGCAGCGCACTCGCTATCGTGGTTGCACGGAATCTGGCAAAGCTAATGGCTTACAAAGACGAGTACGAAGTTGCTCGCTTGTATTCAGAGCCAGCATTTCTTGAAAAAATGCGAAGTCAATTTGAGGGTGAACCGGGCAAAGATTACCAACTTAAATTTCATCTTGCGCCGCCGCTACTGTCTAAGCGCAATAGTCAGGGACAATTGATCAAGCAGGATTTTGGATCATGGATGCTGCCAGCATTTCGTGTGCTTGCTAAGTGCAAAGGCTTGCGTGGAACACGCTTTGATATCTTTGGTTACTCTGAAGAGCGCAAAACAGAGCGTTTCCTGATCGAGGACTATATTCAGATGATTAATGAGTTTAGCGTTTCATTGACCGTTGACAACATCGCGTTTGCGATCAAACTAGCGAATATCCCCGATGAAATTCGTGGCTTTGGACATGTCAAGGAACGCGCCATAGAGGCAGCGGATAAAAAACGTGGGCTCCTGCTTGAGAAATATAGAAGCGAGGTCCTCTCTCCTAAAGACGCAGAGTGGTCTACAGCGCTTTCGTTCTCAGATTCTCGCTTAATTGAATAACGGCTATCGACACCAATCTGATGACAACTTTAGAATCAACACTATCCACGCGCTCCGATGATTTCAAGGCGAACACCGTTGCGATGCAACTGATTGTTGATGACTTGAAAGCCAAGGTTGCCCTTATCGCCGAAGGCGGCGGTGCAGCGGCCAGCGCCAAGCATATCGCCCGCGGCAAATTATTGCCGCGTGAGCGTGTCCAGATGTTACTCGACCCGGGTACGCCGTTCCTCGAATTATCGCAACTTGCGGCTTTCGATATGTACAAAGATCAGCACGGCGTGGCAGCTGCACCGTCCGCCGGAATCATTACCGGTATTGGTCGCGTGGTCGGGCAGGAGTGTGTGATCGTTTGCAATGATGCCACGGTCAAGGGTGGTACTTACTATCCGCTGACCGTTAAAAAACATTTACGCGCACAAGAGATCGCCGAGCAAAATAACTTGCCGTGTATATATCTGGTCGATAGTGGGGGTGCCAATTTGCCGAACCAGGATGACGTGTTTCCCGACCGGGATCATTTCGGGCGGATTTTTTATAATCAGGCGCATTTGTCCGCTAAAGGTATTCCGCAAATCGCAGTCGTCATGGGATCTTGCACCGCTGGCGGTGCGTATGTTCCCGCCATGAGCGATGAGTCGATCATCGTCAAAAATCAGGGAACCATCTTTTTGGCTGGACCACCGTTGGTTAAGGCGGCGACCGGCGAAGTCGTCAGCGCTGAAGACTTGGGCGGCGGCGATGTGCACACGCGTTTATCAGGTGTCGCTGATCATCTGGCGCAAAATGATTTGCATGCGTTATCTCTGGCGCGCACGATCGTGTCGAATCTGAATCGTCAAAAGAAATATGACATGGCGATGCGCGAATCAGTAGAGCCAAAGTTTGCAGCACAAGAATTGTACGGGATCATCCCGACAGATGCGCGCAAACCGTTCGATGTACGCGAAGTCATTGCACGCATCGTTGATGGCAGCGATTTTGACGAATTCAAGGCGCGCTATGGCACGACGCTGGTATGCGGGTTCGCCCACATTCACGGCATACCCGTCGGCATTATTGCCAACAACGGAATTCTGTTTTCAGAGTCGGCGCTGAAGGGAACACATTTTATAGAGCTATGCTGTCAGCGCAAAATTCCGTTAGTGTTCTTGCAGAATATTAATGGCTTTATGGTGGGCAGAAAGTACGAGAATGAGGGTATTGCACGTAACGGCGCCAAGATGGTAATGGCAGTGGCGACCGCCGCGGTGCCAAAATTTACCGTGATTATTGGCGGTAGTTTTGGTGCTGGCAATTACGGTATGTGCGGTCGTGCATTTTCACCGCGCTTCTTATGGATGTGGCCAAACGCGCGTATATCGGTAATGGGTGGCGATCAGGCCGCTGGCGTACTTGCGACGGTCAAGCGCGATGGTATCGAAGGAAAAGGTGGTGCATGGAGTGCCGAGGAGGAGGCAAGTTTCAAGCAACCGATTAAGGAGCAATACGAGCACCAGGGCCATCCGTATTACGCCAGTGCGCGATTATGGGACGACGGTGTAATTGATCCTGCAGATACGCGGACGGTGCTTGGATTGGGATTAAGTGCGGCTTTGAATGCGCCGATTCCCGATACCAAATTTGGTGTTTTCAGAATGTAAAGATGTGCGTAATCACATCATGTGCGCCCAACACCGGTCTGTCTGTTTTCCCTAAAAGTTTTTCGAAAGTACGTCATGTTTACAAAAATTCTGATCGCTAATCGGGGAGAAATTGCCTGTCGGGTTGCTGCCACTGCCCGCCGAATGGGTATCAAAACGGTCGCCGTTTACTCCGAAGCAGATGCCGATGCCAAGCACGTTGCCATGTGCGATGAAGCGGTGTTGATCGGACCATCTGCGGCCAAGGACAGTTATTTAAAAGCCGATGTCATTCTGGCGGTTGCCAAGGCTACTGGTGCGCAAGCGATCCATCCCGGATACGGCTTCTTGTCTGAAAATGCCGGATTTGCTCGCGCATGCGAGGACGCTGGCGTAGTCTTCATCGGTCCACCAGCATCTGCAATTGATGCAATGGGTTCGAAGTCTGCCGCCAAGACACTCATGGAAAAAGCCGACGTACCGCTGGTACCCGGTTACCACGGCGAGAATCAAGAGCCAGAATTTTTGCAGGTTCAGGCCGACAATATGGGTTATCCGGTATTGTTAAAAGCCAGCGCTGGTGGCGGTGGCAAAGGGATGCGGATAGTCGAAAAGAGCGAGTATTTTAAGGAGGCGCTCATCTCCTGCAAGCGTGAAGCAATCAGCAGTTTTGGCGATGATAAAGTATTGGTGGAAAAATACCTGGCACGTCCGCGTCATATTGAAATCCAAGTGTTTGCCGATCAGCATGGTGATTGCGTCTACCTATTCGAACGCGATTGCTCAGTGCAACGCCGTCATCAAAAGGTATTGGAAGAAGCACCTGCGCCGGGAATGACCACCACGCGCCGAAGGGCGATGGGCGACGCCGCAGTGACAGCCGCCAAGGCGGTTGGCTATGTCGGGGCCGGGACGGTAGAATTTATCGCCAATCAGGATGGTTCGTTCTATTTTATGGAAATGAATACCCGGCTTCAGGTTGAGCATCCGGTAACTGAAATGATTACCGGAACCGATTTGGTAGAGTGGCAATTGCGGGTTGCTTTTGGTGAAGCACTGCCAATGAAGCAAGAGCAGTTGCAGATCAATGGCCATTCAATAGAAGCGCGGATTTATGCAGAAAATCCAGAAAAAGGTTTTTTACCTTCGATTGGAACGTTACGTCATTTGCGCACTCCCCAAGCGCTCGCATTCAGGCGGAATGAATTGGCACTCACTGCTTCCGATGGCGCCACCCAAGCGGTTCGTATTGACTCAGGTGTGCGTGAGGGTGATGCCATTTCGCCATTTTATGATCCCATGATTGCCAAGCTGATAGTCTGGGGCGCTGATCGCGGGGAGGCTCTATCACGCATGGGACAGGCTTTATCTGACTATCAGATTGTTGGTGTAGCGACGAATATCGCTTTTTTAAAGCGGTTAATCGCTAGCAATGCGTTCTCAAGCGCCGACCTTGACACCGGCCTGATCGAACGGAATCAGGAGACGTTATTTCCGCCTACCAAATCGGTATCTTTCGCTTTGTTGGCATTGGCCACCGCTGTTCTGCTTGATGCAGAAAAAGAAACCACAACTAATCGTAGTGATCCATGGTCGACGGCTTCGGGGTGGCGCTTAAATAGCATCATGTCACGCTCAGTCGCCTATGTTGATGAATCCGACCATGCTGACCGTCCTGGCGATGGACGTATTTATGCCTTGACCGTCGCGTACCACCAAAGCGATTGGACAATCAGTCTTGAGCAGACTGCATCGGCGATGCGCATTATCGCGCGCGCAGGGACTGATCTGACTATCAAACTGGATGGCCAGACGGTGGGCGGTACGGTGGTGCGGGAAGGTGAGCGATTTCACGTGTTCGCATCGGGTACGCATGCCGTGCTGACCTATGCGGACCCGATGGCCCATTCGGGAGAGGCCGAAGCAGAAGCCGGCCGCCTGACTGCGCCAATGCCAGGTAAGATTGTTGCGATTCACGTCAAGAAGGGTGATGTTGTTGCCAAGGGCGCGCCATTGTTAGTGATGGAGGCGATGAAGATGGAGCACACTATTTCAGCCCCGAGCGCCGGTGTAGTCGAAGAATTGCACTATGAAGTCGGTGACCAGGTGACGGAAGGAAATCAGTTACTGACTTTGGTCAGCCTCGCCTGAAAAGCGCCGTTCGTGTTTTATAAAATGTAAAAGGGGTTCTCAGTATTGAGAGCCCCTTTTGTTTTGTCGTAGTATCTCAGACTTCAACGCTTCAGCACCGCCCACCAGATGAGGGCGACGATTAGCGCAATCAGCTACTCATTGCGGGCTTTGGAGTGATCAAACCGCCATCCACCCGATGACCCTTGATCTTCAGTACCAATATCCCTGCAATAAGGCATGCCGCCCCCATCATCATCGATGATGCATTGTATGTCCCCAAACTATTGCGTAAGGTACCCGCCAGCATGGTGGCACTCGCTGCACCCAATTGATGTCCAGCGACGATCCAGCCAAACACAATCGGTGCGGCAAGTCGGCCGAAGACATCATTTGCCAACTTTACAGTGGGTGGTACGGTTGCAATCCAGTCCAGGCCATAAAATATGGCGAAGATAGGCAAGCCATAATAGCTAAGGCCAAATGCATGTGGTAAGAAAATCAGCGCAACGCCACGTAAACTGTAATACCAAAACAAGAGCACGCGTGGATTGTATCTGTCGGATAACCAGCCGGACATGGTTGTTCCTACCAGATCTAGAAGTCCCATCATTGCAAGGATGCTGGCACCACCAACTGCAGAAATGCCATAGTCGCCGCACATCGCAATGAAGTGCGAGCCGATATACCCATTAGTGCTCATCCCGCAAATAAAGAAGCTAAAAAATAGTAGCCAGAAATCGCGTACTTTCACGACTTTGCGTAAAGCATCGAAAGCGATCGACAACGGATTTTTTAACGTAGCGCCGGCTTCCGGGTGAATCTCTTCGAGTTGACCGTAACGCTTCAAACCGATATCTTGTGGACGCTCTGGTAAAAATATGGCGACCAGAGGAATCGCTAATGCCGCCACGCTGGCGACTAGTATCGCAACCGAACGCCAGCCAAAATGCTCAACCATGTACGCCATTAGTGGCAAAAATACCATTTGCCCGGTGGCCGAACTAGCTGTTAATAATCCCATCGCCAAACCGCGTCTGGTTTCGAACCAGCGACTAACGATCGTGGCTGCGAGCGTGTTGGCGGCAACGCCACTGCCTGCACCGACCAAAATACCCCAGGCCAGAACCATGTGCCAAGGCATCGTCATAAAGGTGCTGAGCGCTGTGCCGACGGCGAGTAATACCAATGCACCTAATACGATGGGACGAATGCCGTAACGTTGCATGGCGGCGGCAGAAAATGGACCGATTAAACCGTATAGCGCAATATTGACCGATATGACAAATGAAATTGTCGTGACGGTCCAGCCAAATTCATGTTCTAGCGGCAGGATCATTACCGACGGCGTTGCCCGAATGCCGGCTGCGGAGAGCAATACTAAAAATGTGATGCCGACGACGATCCACACGTAATTAAAGCGTGTGCGCGCCATGATGGTTTGTATAGTGTTATGCATAAATAATATTAAACATGGAGAAATTTATTGTTGGCAGCATCGACGAGCGCCATCAAACTTTGATGGTTTGTTTTTCCTAATATGTGGTTAATTTCTTCCTGTGCTTTATGCCAGTTTGGCATGGCGTCTTCCCATTTACGCTTTCCTTCGTCACTCAGGCTAAGTCCGAATGAGCGTTTATCAGTCAACATTTCCAACGGTAAATCGACTGTTTGGACCCAGCCCGCGCTAATCAATGGTTTGAGAGCCCGGCTCATCGTGCTGCGATCCATACCCATATTTGTAGCTAAAGGTATGGCACCAATCGGACCAAACTGGCCGATGCGGGATAGCAGCGAATATTGACCAATGGTGAGTTCGTCAGTAGCTAGATGCTGGTCGTAAATACTAGTCATCTTACGTGTCAGTTGTCGTAACTTTGAGCAAGTGCATTCAATTTGCATATCTACCTCTTTCTATGTATGCATCTACATCGATGTATATGCACAATATAGAGGATCAATGTTGTATGTCAAGTTGATTAATCAGTTATTTGCCAATTCGAGGAAGATATTTTTATATTTTAAAAAATACAACAGATCATCAGATTTATTTTGGAA
>NZ_JASJXA010000059.1:0-16650 GCF_035018905.1 Glaciimonas sp. Gout2
AGTTTGGGTCCAAGAGGGTGTTTCTCATTGGATTTGTATTATTTATGATTTCGTCGTTATCTTGTGCACTTGCGCCATCTGCAACTGCGCTAAATATTGCACGCGCAGTACAAGGAATCGGTGCTGCATTGCTGGTGCCAAGTTCGTTAGCTATACTTAATTTTGCCTATGCGCATGATAAAAAACTGCTCGCTAAAGCCATTGGCTGGTGGACTGCGGCGGGAGGTGTTTCGATTGCTGCCGGGCCAGTGATTGGTGGCTTGCTCGTCTCCGGTACAGGTTGGCGGGGTATTTTTTGGGTCAATATTCCAATATGTATTGCTGGATTTATATTGACGCGCAAAATCGTCCCACACATGCCTAGAAAGGATCCCGGACGTTCATTTGATGTTCCGGGCCAATTATTGGCAATCATCGCGCTTACGGCGTTCATTGGTGCGGTCATAGAGGTTCAACCACTTGGCTTATCGCATCATTTTGTGCAGGGTGGGTTAGCTCTGGCCTTTGTTGCCAGCGCTGCATTTTTGATTGTCGAGCGACGTTCGAGCGCACCAATGTTACCGTTGAGATTATTTAGTCAAGTAAGCTTTTCCGGCGCAGTGCTGTTCGGCGTATTGGTGAATTTTTCTTATTATGGCGTGATCTTTATAGTGAGCTTTTATTTGCAGAAGGTGCGTGGCTTTTCCGTCATGGAGGCGGGTTTGACCTTTCTGCCACTTACCGGAACGTTTATTATTTCTAATATCGCTAGCGGCTGGATGTCGGCGCGTACAGGGTTGCGTATGCCAATGATTTTAGGTGGACTAATTGGTGCCACCGGATATGCGATGCTGGGTGCAATAGGTATATCGACCAGTGCCACTTTCTTTGAAATGTTGCCGGGTTTGGCATTAATTCCAGCCGGTATGGGGTTAGCTGTTCCTGCAATGACTACCTCGATTTTGTCGAGCGTTGAGCGTCATCAGGCTGGTACTGCATCTGCGGTACTGAATACAGCGCGGCAAGTCGGTGGCGCGCTCGGTGTCGCTATTTTTGGTGCCCTGATTGCAGTAGGATCCTCGGCTGATATCATTAATAATATACGTGGCGCCATGTTGACTTCGATGATCTTACTGCTAATGGCTGCAGCGTTGGCGTATTGGTGCAAAATTGGCGTGACGCATCACGTGATCGCTCATCAATCCTCCCAACGCTGATGAAGGCATAGAGATGTAGTTTCGAGAAAACGCGGCGTTTATATTGAATATCACTGTTAGTTGATTGTTTCGCTCTTCAAACATCTATTTTTTCACGCAATAACGTGAAAGAAATTGGCGGGCCTCTATTACCGTGAGTAGAATTGATCTGATGAAAATTACTTTTCAGTAATGAACTGTAATGAGATTTTTCTGTCTACAGTGATAAGCCATGTTTTTATCTTTAGTAAGTATCACTCCCACTTAAGATTGGCCTAATCGGAGTCGGTGTTTGGTACGAATCCAATTGCTGCATGCGCATAAGCTTCACAACACAATGGAGTTCAGCATGAAAAGTAAAATAATTTTATCGACCATAATAGTAATATCGTTATCTTCAGGAAGCGTTGCGTTCGCTCAGGATTATGGGAATCGCAATGATAGGAATCACGACGACCGCGGACGAAACGACCAAATGCAACGCGGTGACGATCAAAGGCACCGTGGTGATGATCATCGTAATAATAACTTTGATGCACGCAGAGATGAACGTGGAGCTGGTCCTGACCACCAATTCCGCCGCGGAGGTCGCCTTCCGCCTGAATACCGTAATAATCAATATGTAGTGAGCGATTGGCGTGGACATCATTTAAGTACGCCGCCACGTGGTTACCATTGGGTTCAAACAGGTGGCGACTATGTTCTGGCCGCTATCGGCACGGGTATTATCTTGCAGCTTCTGCTGAACAATTGATACCCCTATATTTATACATTAATGCGGCAAATTATGGGCTTTATCCGTATAGATATAAGTGCCAAAATAATGTTTAAAAAGTATTTCTCTGTCCTTCTCTAGGCGCTATAAAGCGATGGACAGAGTAGTCGCCCCCGATAATCAATCCAGCATCGGCGCTAGTCACTTATGACTCAGTCATAGTTTAGAAGGTGACATGAAGCATTGTTTTCCATAATCCTGTCATTAATTAGGTCACGTCAGGGCTACGCGATAATCTTATCTAAAGTAATCGGTAAATTTCGAACGCGTTTCCCCGTCGCGTGATAAGCGGCATTAGCAATGGCTGCGCACACCAGTGATGCCGATTTCGCCAATGCCTCATGCTCCTAAAGAATTAATATGCGGATCGTTTTCATCTACCGCAATGATATTAATACTGCGAACATCCGCGTTGACGGGAACATTATATTCGGCAAGATTCAGATTCATTGCACGATCAAAACGCGCACCAATATTGGCAGCGAGCATGAAACGTTGCTCAGTATTGGGGCGATGAAGGACTGGACCAAACATTTGAGGGCGCTTAAGTGCCAATTTGACGGGTTGGCCTAGTTGACGCGCGACCATTGCCGCTGGCACCACGTGAAACCAGGTTGAACCTTTACCGCCAAATCTACCACCAACATAAGGGCATATGACGCGCACCTTTTCTGGCTATATTCCCAAGCCTTTGGAAACCGTTGTACGTAGACCGGAAACATATTATGTCGCGTCATAGAGCGTTAAATGATCCCCAGTTTCCGATAGTGGTGTGCGGTTCTATCCGGTTAAGATGCGCCATTGACGTAGTGCAAATCGCGTCTACTAATGCGGTGGCACTGCGCTGACCGGCTTCAATATTGCGATACGTATCAATATCTTCGTCCTTGGCTTTTTATGGTGAATATAAAACATTTTTAGTACGAGAAAAATCGACTAAAACGGTTTCTTTTTGGTACGTGAATCGCAGTTACTGTGCCGCCGCGTTAGCGTGCTCTAGGGGCTTGGACTACTATTGGTCCCTTGTTGGTTCACCGCAATCCGTTGCGTCATAGCGGACGTGGCAGCGGTGGCCGTTCAGAGTTGCACTAAAAAAACGAACAAAATAACCGAACAAATAACCGAACAAATAACCCAACATACTGCCGCTGGAGCGTATTTTAGACCTTGTCGGCATCAATCATTTCTATGCTATTAAGAAGATTACCTCTTCTTGAAAAGATTCTGATATCAGCTTGCTGGCCATTCGAAGACCTTCGAGGACGGATGGCCTTTAGCGGGAATCTGAATCGTTTCCGTCACCGTGCTATCTCCTACTTCGGCTTGAATTTGATAAGTGCCGGGGTGCGGAAATTTGACCAACATCATCGGCCCAGGACATGTAATTTTTAATGCCACTTGGCCTCTTTTGTCTTTAATCGCGATATTAATATCGGCCAGATAGCTGCCATCCCGGCGGGCAAAAGTCGACATTAAGTCGTAGTTCTTCGCGATCTGCTTGAGGTATGCAGACTCGTCTGAGCCTACGCCCCCGCAAACATAAGTGAAGCCGTTCTTGTTTCGTTCTTGAACGCTTACATTGGCTAAGGGTGGCTGCATCTCAGGTTGCATACCATTCTGAATGTCAGACGAAGCGGGCACTTGCGCCAATGCCACCGGAAGCGACGCCAGGTTTGCAATGATGAACATGCGGCCTGATAACTTCATTGATGCACCTAACCAAAAAGTAGACGATGTTTAACTGCGTCTTATCCCAAGCAGCGCGCACGGTATTTTTGTTTTCATACGCGTTGCTTGGTCACGGGATACTACTAAGGCGAAGAGTTTGTGCTGGTAGCATCGCTTGCAGCAGAAGGTGTCGAAGTTGTATCTGGTGCCATCGTAGAAGGAGTGGAAGAGGGCGCAGGTGGAGGCATTGCGGGAGCGGTCGCCGCTGGAGCCTGCATCGGGGTGGTCGGTGATGAGTCTGCAGCTGTTGAGTTATCCGCTTTCTTGCAACCACCTAACATTGTGGCAACAATAATCGCCGAAATTAATAAAGGTTTGGTCAACATATACGCTCCATGGAAAGATGGTTTAAGGAATAATGTAGGCTTAGTAATTAATTAAAATCGACATAAAAATGAGATGTAATTCTTATATGCGCCAAGTCATCAGCGTTCCTACAAGCTAGACTTTAATTGTTTTAACGGAATCTTTGTAGAACATTGCTGGTTTTCAATGTGCGTTCAAATCATCATCAGCTGGGTGTGCAATAGGAGTAATAAAAGCGCCTATAACAAGGTAGGTAGCAGTCAGCTTGATTTTCACGATCTCTCCTTATGTTTATAAGTGGATTCCAGAATATTTTCTCAAGGCCGAACTTTAAAATTAACTGTGACAACGAGATTTCTAGACTTATTTGACGGGAAAATGTGATGTTTCTTTTTTCTGCAGAGTATTATTAATAATAATTGCACTTAAATAAGATTATTATTTGATAAGTTTAGATGAAACAATCGAATTTGCAAGGTGTAGTTTTTGAGCGGGAAACGCAAATGCGGAGAAGAAATATCTCGGCATTTGCGTTTAATTCCTAATCAAAAATACTTAAATACCTCAAGACACTTATTGTTACAAAGGCGACCAGGTCGAAAAATTGCAGCAATTTGGGTCATGCCTTATTACTTAATCGCGAATCTCTAAAGCGCGATTAAGACTGAGGGCTGCCAGTGAACATGCAGCACCCGATAACAAGTAGAAGCTTACATAGGCAAGACCGAAATGCGCAGAAAGACCAAGCGCCACCAATGGAGCGAAGCCCGCGCCGACCAGCCAGGAAAGATCCGAGGTCAAGGCAGCACCCGTATAGCGATACTTTGGAAGGAAGTTGGAGGTTACTGCACCTGCAGCCTGGCCATACGACAATCCGAGCAAGCTAAAGCCAACCCAAATGAAAATATTTTGGCCGATTTCTCCGCCGTTCATTAGCGTTGGTATAAATCCACTGAGTACCGCAATCAATATCGCGCAACCGCCCAGAGTCGTACGTCGCCCTAAACGGTCAGCAATCAAACCTGATGCAATCACGCCTACCGCCATCAGTGCCGCACCGATCACCTGAATGACTAGGAAGTCACTAGTCGAACGCAGCGAATATAAACTGATCCATGATAATGGAAACACGGTAACGAGGTGAAACAATGCATAACTGGCAAGTGCCGCGAGCGCACCGATGATCAGATTGCGGCCTTGCGATCGGGTCATCTCAATGGCGTTGGTTGGCTCCAGTTCACGCTCATCCAGCAAACGCGCGTATTCATTGGTGGATACCAATCGCAAGCGTGCAAACAATGCCACCACGTTAATAGCAAATGCCACATAGAACGGATAGCGCCAGCCCCAATCAAGAAAGTCATCAGTTGTCAGGTTGGATAACATGTAGGCGAACAGGCTGCCCGCAATCATAAATCCGACCGGAGCGCCTAATTGTCCAAGCATCGCATACCAACCACGTCGATTTTGTGGAGCGTTAAGTGCCAGCAACGAGGGTAGACCGTCCCACGAACCGCCGACAGCAATCCCTTGACCAATTCGCAAAAATGACAGCAAAACGATCGAGGCAAAACCTAAGTGCTCATACGCAGGTAAAAACGCAATACCGGCAGTTGAGATACCCAGCATGAAAAGCGCAGCCGTGAGTTTGACCTCGCGCCCAAACTTGCGCTGGATCGCCATAAAAGCAATTGTCCCGAACGGTCGCGCAAGAAAAGCAAAAGAGAAAATAACAAAGGCGTATAGTGTCCCCTCCAGTCTAGACTCGAATGGAAAGAATACCGACGGAAACACTAACACAGACGCCATCGCGTAGACAAAAAAATCGAAATATTCGGAGGCGCGGCCGATAACTACGCCGATCGCAATTTCACCTGGCGCGATTTGGGCGTGATCAGATTTGTTGTTTCGAACATTAGAGCGGTTCGAATCTGAATTAAAATCAGCGGGAAGTTCGCTACTATGGATGTGAATGCTGGTCATGATTCGTTCTCAATTTGGGTTTAGGTGTTGAACGGTCCCACCCCTCATATTGCTCGCTAGGGTAGGACAAAACGTCCAATTGCCAAGGCATACCGCCAGATGTACATTATCATATTTTATTGCTTCGACTGGAATATTCCTGCATGGTCTCCCTAATTGTTCGTCGCGGATGGATGCTCTTTCCCGCCTTTTTGTTGGCTGGCTGCAATACGGTGCTGATGAATCCATCTGGTGACATCGCCGTTCAGCAGGGCCACCTCATTGTCGTGTCCACATTATTGATGTTGCTAATCATAGTTCCTGTGATCGCGCTGACAATATTGTTTGCATGGCGCTATCGAAAAAATAATACTAAGGCGACCTACGAACCGGATTGGGATCACTCGACGCAGCTGGAGTTGGTCATCTGGGGCGCGCCGTTGCTCATTATCATCGCCCTTGGTCTATTAACCTGGATCAGTACGCATACGCTAGACCCTTATAGAAAACTAACGCGTCTTGACGCCGCGCGTCCAATTCCCGCCGAGACCAAGATATTGACGGTTGAAGTTGTGGCGCTTGACTGGAAATGGTTATTTATTTATCCCGAACAAGGTATCGCCACCGTGAATGAATTGGCGGCTCCGGTTGATGTGCCTATTCACTTTAAAATTACGGCGTCTTCAGTGATGAACTCTTTCTTCATTCCAGCACTCGCCGGTCAAATTTACGCGATGCCAGGCATGCAAACTTCACTTAATGCAGTGATCAACAAGCCTGGTGAGTTCGAAGGCTTTTCGGCCAATTATAGTGGTGCCGGATTTTCAGATATGCGCTTCAAATTTCATGGCATGACGCCGGAAAATTTTGATAAATGGGTACAGGAAGCCAAGGCCGGCGGCGGGGCACTAAAGCGTGTCGACTATATGCAGCTTGAAAAACCTAGCCAACGCGAGCCTGTGCGCAAGTACGGCACAGTGGACAACGATCTGTACCATGCCATCGTTAATCGATGTGTTGAGCCTAACCAGATGTGCATGGACAAGATGATGGCGAATGGTATGCACGGAAAGATGGACCAATCCCATGAATAAAAACCTACAAGAAGGCTGTCCGGCGGGCTGTGTAGCGCGTCGCTTTACAGGCAATGGCGTGGCAGTGTGCGCTGCGCCCCTCTTTTTCCTCGGAAAGTAACGATGCTAGACCACATTAATCTGACGAAGCTGATCTTCGGCCGCCTCACATGGGATGCGATTCCGTATCACGAACCTATTCTGCTAGCTACCTTTATCATGGTGGGTATTGGCGGACTAGCGGTTTTTTCTGCAATAACATATTTCCGCCTTTGGGGCACTTTGTGGCGCGACTGGTTTACAAGTATAGATCATAAGCGGATCGGTATCATGTACATCGTACTTGGTTTAATTATGCTGCTCCGTGGCTTTACCGATGCTTTGATGATGCGTGCCCAGCAGGCATTTGCCTTCGGCGGTGGAGATGGATTTTTACCCCCGCATCATTACGATCAAATATTTACGGCACATGGCGTGATTATGATTTTCTTCGTTGCCATGCCTTTGGTGACAGGATTAATGAATTATGTTGTGCCGCTCCAGATCGGCGCACGTGATGTCGCCTTTCCATTCCTGAACAATTTTAGTTTCTGGATGACGGCCTTTGGTGGTGGCTTATGCATGGCATCTCTATTCATCGGTGAGTTTGCACGCACTGGTTGGTTAGCCTACCCGCCGCTGTCCGGGATACTGGCTAGTCCGGATGTGGGGGTCGACTACTATATCTGGTCCTTGCAGATTGCCGGGGTCGGGACCTTGCTGTCCGGTATCAATCTACTCGCAACCATTGTGAAGATGCGTGCGCCGGGCATGAACATGATGAGAATGCCGATTTTTACGTGGACGGCTTTGTGCACTAACGTATTGATCGTAGCCGCTTTTCCTGTACTGACGGCCGTACTCGGCATGCTGGCGCTTGACCGTACAGTTGGCACTAATTTCTTCACCAATGACATGGGCGGCAACGCCATGATGTATGTCAACCTGATCTGGATTTGGGGTCATCCTGAAGTCTACATTTTGATTTTGCCAGCCTTTGGTGTTTTCTCCGAAGTCGTTGCTACATTCAGTAGCAAGCGTCTGTTTGGATATACTTCAATGGTGTACGCGACCGTGGTGATCACGATCCTGTCTTATCTGGTTTGGTTGCATCATTTCTTTACCATGGGTTCCGGAGCCAGTGTTAACTCGTTCTTTGGCATCACGACGATGATTATTTCGATCCCGACCGGCGCGAAGATTTTTAACTGGTTATTTACCATGTATCGCGGGCGGATTCGCTTTGAAGTGCCGATGCTGTGGACGATGGGTTTCATGATTACCTTCGTTATTGGTGGTATGACTGGCGTCTTGCTGGCGGTTCCGCCTGCCGACTTTGTTTTGCATAACAGTCTGTTCCTGATCGCCCATTTCCATAATGTGATTATCGGTGGCGTACTGTTCGGGATGTTTGCTGGTATTAATTACTGGTTTCCGAAGGCTTTTGGTTACAAACTTGACGACTTCTGGGGCAAGTGCTGCTTCTGGTTCTGGACAATCGGTTTCTACTTTGCTTTCATGCCGCTTTACGTATTGGGCCTGATGGGCGTGACACGGCGTCTTAGCCGTTTTGAAGATCCATCACTGCAAATCTGGTTTCAGATTGCCGCCTTCGGCGCAGTATTGATAGCGCTTGGTATTGGTTCGTTCATTGTGCAATTGATTGTGAGTTATCGTCGTCGGGAATCGCTACGCGATACTACTGGCGATCCTTGGGGCGGTCGTACGCTGGAATGGTCAACATCTTCACCACCGCCAGACTATAACTTTGCGTTCACACCACGTATTCACGATAACGACGCGTGGACTGACATGAAGAGTCATAATTTTGAGCGACCAAAAGAAGGGTTCGTTGCCATCCATATGCCGAAAAATACGAGCGCTGGATTTATCATTGCCGCTCTCAGTGCAGTTGTGGGTTTCGCTGTTATCTGGCACATGTGGTTGTTGGCTGGTGTCGGCTTCGTAGCGATGTTGGCAGCAATCATCGCCCATACTTTTAATTACAATCGCGACTATTTCATTCCTGCGGACGAAGTCGTCCGGGTGGAAGATGAGCGCACACGCCTGCTGGGTAGCCATGTCTGAACTCACTACTTCCTCCGCTAGCGCCATAGGCGCATTACCGAGCTCGCACTTTTACGTGACCGAGCATCATCCAGAGAATGGCACCTTGCTCGGATTTTGGCTTTACCTGATGAGCGACTGCCTGGTGTTCGCCGCTTTGTTTGCGACCTATGCTGTACTGGGTCGTAACTATGCCGGTGGTCCCACGGGTGCGGAGTTGTTTGACCTGCCGTTAGTGGCGATCAATACGTCATTATTGTTGCTGTCGTCGATTACCTATGGTTTTGCGATGCTGGAAATGCAGCGCAAACGGGTGCGCGCCACCATGATCTGGCTGGCGATTACTGGCTTGCTTGGTGCTTGCTTCATAGGCTTTGAACTCTATGAATTTATCCATTTAATTCATGAAGGTGCCGGACCACAACGCAGCGGGTTTCTGACATCGTTCTTCGCATTAGTGGCAACGCACGGTCTGCATGTGAGCTTCGGCATCATATGGCTGGTGACATTGATGTTTCAAGTTCGTCGCCACGGACTGACGCCGGAGAATAGTCGTCGGCTTATGTGTCTGTCGATGTTTTGGCATTTCCTTGACGTTGTCTGGATTGGCGTCTTCACCTTTGTCTATCTGATGGGAGTGCTTCCATGAGCGCGCATCAAGAACATCCTGCGCACGGCCCTCAACACGGTCATGATGACCATGCGCATGTCGATCATGGCAGCCTAAAAACATATGTCACCGGTTTTGTGCTGGCGGTGATTTTGACGGCGATTCCATTTTGGTTAGTGATGGGAAAAGTGTTTGAGAAGTCTAGTACCACCGGCCTCATCCTGCTTGGCTTCGCTGCTGTACAAATTGTCGTACATATGGTGTATTTTTTGCATATGAACACCAAGTCCGAGCATGGTTGGTCGATGTTGGCGTTAATCTTTACCGTGATGTTGGTCTTTATTATGCTAAGCGGTTCTGTATGGGTGATGTATCACTTGAATCACAACATGATGCCGGGCGTGATGACAGAGTCTGCACAGGAGACCGTTCCTGAGTCGATTCTGCAATCAGCTCCGCCGTCGCGTGACATGACAAAAATGCACAACATGCACACTATGCCATGAACCCCGCGCCGCGTGGCACGGTAACGCCCGGCAAAGTGCCGGGACAAACTGCAACAGCAGTTGCGCAGGATACCTCTTCTCGTTCCCGGCCCGCGGCGTTCCGCATTTTCATAGCGATTTGCGGATGTCTTCTTGTGTTTGCCTTTATGGCTCTCGGCACATGGCAACTCAAACGCCTGCAATGGAAGCTAGACCTTATCGAGCGCGTTGATCAAAGGGTGCATGCTCCCGCAGTCGCCGCTCCCGCTCAAGACCAATGGCAGCGCGTCAATGCTGATGCCGACGAATATCGCCATGTGCGTGTGACTGGCACGTTCCTATACCCACTGACAGTGCGCGTCCAGGCTTCGACGGATCTAGGCGGCGGCTTCTGGCTGTTGACACCACTACGTGGCGCAGACGGCAGCATCGTGCTAATCAACCGCGGTTTCATCCCTTCGAATGCGCAAGATCCTCACGAACGCACAGCGGTATCGAACGCCGGTATTTCAATCGTGACCGGGCTATTGCGCATGAGTGAACCCGGTGGTGGCTTTCTTCGACACAATGATCCCTCAAGTAATCGCTGGTATTCACGCGATGTGAAAGCGATTGCAGCGGCGCGTGGTCTGACTTCTATCGCTCCCTATTTTATAGATGCAGAAGCAACAAAAATATCTACGAATGAAAAGGTCGACGGCTCCGCGTCCAAGCGACCGGTTGCTGGTCTGACGGTCATCGCTTTTCACAACAATCATTTAGTGTACGCGTTGACTTGGTATGCTCTTGCCTTGATGCTGGCAGGTGCAGGTTTGTGGGTCGCGCGCGAGGATCTCCGTTTGTTGCGCTTAGGAAACTCAATGGATGCCCGTCGTAGTGATGGTGTTAATCGCGAAAGTGAAGATGGTAAGAAATAAAGAAGCCCTCGCTCCGACTGATTTGAAAGAGCATTCAGTGGAAGCGACCGGCTTTGAAAATGCCGCTGGCCACAACAACATGCTGCAATTGATCCAACTGCGATGGATTGCCGTGATCGGGCAGATCACAACCATTGCTATTGTGATTATCGGTTTCGATATTAGCCTTCCCCTGCCTCAGATGTTAGAGGTATTGGCATGCCTCATTGCCTTCAACATTGCTAGTCACCTGCGCTGGCACGAACAGCGTGTAGTCAAGAATAGAGAACTGTTTTTGGCGCTATTGGTCGATGTCGTCACATTGACAATTCAATTGCATCTCAGCGGCGGGACAACAAATCCTTTCGCTTTTCTCTTTTTATTACAGGTTATTTTAAGTGCAGTATTGCTCGAAGCCTGGTCAACCTGGACAATCGTCGCTATCACCATTGCCTGTTTAGCAGGTCTATCCCTATTTTCTAATCCGCTGACGTTACCGCTTGTTCAAGGGAACGGTTTATCCGATCTCTACGTCGAAGGTATGCTTATTTGTTTCGCGCTGATTGCAGCTCTCCTTGTGATATTCATTACCCGGATCAGTCGCAATCTTCGCACCGGATATGCGCAACTGGCCGACTTGCGCCAGCGTGCTGCCGAAGAGGATCATATCGTGCGAATGGGTTTGCTGGCTTCGGGGGCAGCGCATGAACTCGGCACGCCATTAGCCACACTGTCCGTTATTCTGGGCGATTGGAAGCGCATGCCCGAATTTAGTCGGAATAGTGAATTACTGGAAGAGATCAGTGAAATGCAGACGCAACTCACGCGCTGCAAATCCATCGTTAGCGGGATTTTGCTCTCTGCGGGAGAGGCTCGCGGAGAATCTTCGGTGAAGACCACGATCAACACTTTTTTGAGTGACCTGGTTGAGGATTTCCGTGCCACCCGAGCCATCATTACCTTTGTATATGAAAACCGCATCGAGCACGATATGCCTGTGGTGTTCGATTCGGCGCTAAAACAAATGATTTGCAACGTACTAGATAATGCGCTCGAAGCCTCCCCGCGGTGGTTATACCTCGAAGCCACGCGTGAAGGCGATGCATTGACCTTGCTGGTGACAGATCGTGGTACTGGATTTGTACCCGCCATGCTGACGCAAATTGGTAAACCGTATCAGTCGAGCAAAGGACGACCGGGTGGCGGTCTGGGATTATTCTTTGTTGTTAATGTCGCACGAAAATTGGGTGGCACCGTTGAAGCGTGGAATCGCGATGCGGGTGGGGCGGCGGTAAAGCTTACGCTACCGCTTGCCGCGATCAGTCTTGAAGAGCACGAAGACCATGCCAGTTGACCGCCTGTTACTCATCATTGAAGACGACGCCGCATTTGCCAGAACACTCGGACGCTCGTTCGAGCGACGTGGGTATACGGTGTTGTTGGCTGCAAACCTGACCGAGGCTACCGCATTGTTGCATCAGCATTCCCCGGGCTACGCAGTGGTGGACCTTAAACTGAACAGTAGTACGTCGGGGTTAGTGTGCGTGCAAATGTTGCACAAGCATGATCCTTCAATGTTGATTGTGGTTCTGACCGGATTTGCCAGCCTTGCTACAGCGGTTGAGGCGATTAAACTTGGGGCTTGCCAATACTTAGCCAAACCATCAAATACCGACGATATCGAAGCAGCCTTTGGTCATATTGCGGGCGTCACCGAAGTCGCACTTCCTAATCGGGCGACCTCAATCAAGACGCTCGAATGGGAGCGTATTCACGAAGTTCTGGTGGAAACTGATTTTAATATCTCTGAGACAGCACGTCGCCTGGGAATGCATCGACGTACACTAGCGCGCAAACTCGAAAAGCAACGCATTAAATAATTCGGATCAGGCTGGCTACCAAGGCAGTCTATCCCCATTGTAGGAGTAAAACTGCCCTGTATCGGCTGCAGTTAACGTGTCTAATACGCCGAGCATATCATTGGCGGCAGCGTCAGGCGTGCGGCCAATCTGGGCTCCACGAAATGGTTCGGATAATTTGGAGTTGACGGTGCCAGGATGCAACGCGATCAACACTGCGCGTGGTTTCGTTCGATTGATCTCAATCGCGGCCGTTTTAACGAACATATTCAAGGCCGCTTTTGAGGCGCGATAACTGTACCATCCGCCCAAACGATTATCTTCAATGCTACCTACCTTTGCAGAAAGAATTGCCATCACACCTCTTTCGCTATCCAATAGCTTTGAAAAATGGCGAATAATCATTGCCGGACCAAAAGTATTTGCTCGAAATGTTTCCATCATTTGCTGATATTGCAAGTCGGCCAATTTTTTTTCAGGCATAAATTCGGGCGTGTGGAGGATGCCAGCAGCATTGATGATGACATTAAACGGGCCTTTAGAAAGGAGTGCCTGAGCAGCGTCGGCGATACTTTCCTCCCGGTCAAAGTCGATTGCCGGTTGCGAATGGCGATGGAGCGCTTCGACAAGTGCGCAGTCTGGATTGGCTTTCAATACATCTACAAAAGCAGAACCAAGTGCGCCTGACGCGCCGATTACCAACGCTTTGAAATGATGGGGAAATGATTGCATTTTCATCCTGACTCCTGGTTTGAACGAGACGTATTTTTAAAATACCTGAAACGATACATCGAAAAATACCGATGAAAATGCAGGTTGCGATCCGTGTGTGATAGTGCCACGGTGCCACGATGACAAAGTCAGTTTACGGCTGGACCCATAGCCTGACAAATATTCTTATTTACCAAAATAAACAGCGATATCCCTACAACTTAGGAGTCTGTCGCAATTTATTGCTATGTATTTAAAGCTATGTATGAGACTGCTTATATTAATGCCATAAGTCTAAGAGCATAAGTCGCATTCGTGATCACATTGCGCTCAAACTAAAAATAGTTGAATCAAAATGGTGTTATCTGTCGCTGTTGCAACATGTAGCACAACAGCATGGGTATAGATATTTGTAAGAGGAGTGATCAGGATCTTCCAAAAGAGCCCAATTCAAATGCGCTGCGCAAGTAGAGCCGAGAAGTGTGGATTATTGTTTGCTGATTGTTCGTTAGCTGTTCTATTGCAAGTTTGCTGACTGAGCGAACACTGCTCGGTAGTCAGGTCTCATGCCGAATGTTGAGTCCCAGACATATCGGACTATTTTTGTTCTAACCAATGAGTCAATAGATGGTCTAGCGTCGCCCCCATCAGAAGGTAGAGTAGCAACGTCGCCACAATGGTGAGCCCAGCCAATACCCATGGAGAAACCTGATAGAAGCATTCGAAGCGCCTTCGGCCTGATGGATCGAGGATCAGCGGATGGTTCTGCGTGGAACGAAGTGTGTCAATTTGCTTATTTAGCGCCGTTATCAAGGCGATGCGTTCTTTATCGTTGATATTCATGTAGCGTCCTTTGAACCCCAAGTTGAGGATAATGCTATAGCATTCGAGCATATCGAGATCGGGAGGCGTTTCACTCATGCGTGCCTTCAGGGATTCGACGATGCGCTCACCTGCATCACGATACTGAAATAGTGCGAAATGCAAAGGCGAGTCAAACCATTTTAATTTTGTATTTTCGGATAGATGACACGTCACCGTTTCATCAATCAACGCGCATTGTGCATAAACAGCCTCGTGCCTGATGTCGTCCGCAACCCCGCGATGCTCTAAGGCGCGATCAAATTCGGCGACCAATTTCAAACATTCCGCACCTAGAAGTTCGATAGAATCGGGCATGGCATGCTGCGCGAGCAAAGAAACTTTCAATGTAGTTGCACGTAGCAACGCACGCATTGATAAGGTTAGATGGGACGAAACTAGTGTCATGCGCTCTTTCTTCTGGAAATGCTGAGGCGCTCGTATACTGTTCTTTTGTTGGATTGTTTTCTCTTTGCTTTCAACTAGACAGGGCTGCATTTTTTTCTAAATTTAATCAATCAACCTTTTCCAATATCAACTGAGGATGAATTCTTTCAGTGAATTATTTTCAGTAATTCAATCCATTAACCGGCAGAACTGAGCTTCCCTCGATATTTCGTCTGCCATGAGGTGAATTTTATGCTGCTATTTTTTGCTTCTCCTGCTCACTTGCCCAACATTTCAAATACTGAATTGGTGATCGGTAGCCGAGCGTCGAATGTAGCCGCTGACGATTATAAAAAACTTCAATGTATTCAAAGCTGGCAGCCTTCATGTCCGCGTGAGTCAGGTAGCGCAGGCCATGATACCGTTCGTTCTTGAAACTGTTAAACCAGCTCTCCGTAGGGGCGTTGTCCCAGCAATTTCCTTTGCGACTCATCGAACACGTCATGCCAAATACCTTGAGTTGTGCTTGAAATGCATAACTGGCGTACTGACTGCCCCGATCCGAATGATGCATCACGCCTGGTGGCTGTCTTTTGCGAAACCATGCCATCTTCAATGCGTCCATCACGATATCGGTCGTCATCCGAGGCTTGAGCGACCAGCCAATCACCTCTCTATTGAACAGATCAAGAACAATAGCCAGATACAACCAGCCTTCATCGGTCCACAGATAGGTAATGTCCGAAGTCCACACTTGGTTTGGCGCATCCGGCATGAATTTGCGGCCCAGCAGGTTCTCCGCTATTGGCAAACCATGCTGCGAGTCGGTAGTCACTCTGTAGCGCCGTTTATGCCGAGCACGGATACCGTTCTCGCGCATGAGCCGCTCAATACGCTCTTTGCCTCCAGTAAAACCGCGCAGCCGCAATTCACGGACCATACGAGGACTGCCGTATGCCCCCCTATGTTCAGAATGGATGCCGCGTACCACCGCCAGTGTCTGACTATCCGACAGACGTTTGCGAGCAGGACTACCACCGCGCTGCCATGCCCGAAATCCACTAATGCTGATCTCAAGTGCCGTGCACATTTCAGCCAACGCAAACGTTTTGCCTTGCGCCTTAACCCAGGCATACTTCACAGAACATCCCTCGCGAAGTACGCCGCTGCCTTTTTTATTATTTCGTTCTCTCGCTTCAGACGAGCGACTTCTGCGCGTAGACGGGACAACTCCATGGCTTCTGGCGTGATCACTTTGCTACCGGCACCTTTCAGCTTACCCGTCGCAGAAGCTTTGATCCAGTTACGCAACGTCTGGTCGCTCAAACCTAATTCTTGGACGACCGCCGAAACCGCTTGTCCATCAGCCACCCGTTTAACAGCAAGTTCTTTGAACTCGGTTGTATATGCCTGTTTTGGTATTTTAGTCATTTCTATTTCTTCCAAATGTAACGTTATTTTACGTCACCTATGGAGAACTAAATTTCAGGGGAAGGTCAAACCTCGTTTGACGTTTGATTATGGCTATTTTTTGTCTATGTAGAAGTCGGACAGGCCATAACGAAACCCACAGTAAGATCGACGACGATATTGCAAATAGTCCAAATCGCAGGCATTACCAAATCTATTACTAATTTTATACAAAAGATTAATTTTGGGTTGAAAAAAATTTGCTATTTTGCAATGGTTCACATTTGAGCATTGACGCTACGTAAG
>NZ_JASJXA010000060.1:0-16220 GCF_035018905.1 Glaciimonas sp. Gout2
GAGCGGTCACGATGCGCCAGAATGGTCGGTCACGATAGACCAGAATCGGTGGTCACGATCGGCCAGAATACCCAGTTAGCGGAGTTTTTTACTGTAGACCGAATTAATTTAAGTACTTGCCAAAGCTTTCGGCATGTATTAAATGCAGGGCGGATTCAATTAGGCGATGCAACACTCATATATAAATATCTGCAATATACAGACAAGAAGAGTGATGGAGAGCAGTCAACACCGGAGGCAGCGCTAGACACCAAGCTTGCAACGAACGCTACTTTTCTCCTATGGTGTAAATCGTCGTGGTTCAGACATTTCGCGCATTTTGAGCTCGCCATTTAGCACCGCGACTCGAACCTGAACAATTTAGTGTGCATCCTTATTCGTCCAGCGCATCTGCCGCTTCTTTGCGCACCGCAAGCTCACCACTTCGCTGGCCGCTATTGCGGCAATGACGCTTCTGATCGGCATGCCCCGCCGATAGCGCCGCTCATAATCGACAAGGTATTGGCCATTGGATTCCAGGTACCAATACGTTCCACGAAGATTCCACCACAGCGTCGAGTACGCTGGATGTTCGACCGTCACCTCGACCATGGCGTGGATGCTCTCGATTCTCTCGTCGGCTTCGGAACCGTTGCCATGCCACGTCAGCCATTTGGCCGACGCAATTTCGTCTTGTACGGAGCGTCCGTTCAGCGCCAACGAGTCTGGAAATTTCAGTGCGAATATTCGATCACACGACATTTCATGGCGATGTGAAACCAATCCAGAACCCGATGGAACGGCCTCCTGGATCCATCGATGGCTTTCTCAAATTCGTCTGTGTTGACGGAGAAAACTGTAATCTTTTGATTTTTCGCAATATATTGCTCCGAGAGAAAGTGATCCAGCCGCGCCGTCGAAGAGACTTTCTTATTGATGTATCCGTAAACTCGGCAGTTACATCGACCGGTTGAATCTGCCTTACAGATCCGCGATTCGGGCCTGTTCTTTTTCTTGGCGCGTAAAGCGATGGTGTAGCCAAGCGGAATCCACAGCAAGCGCGAAGACCTCGTTTGATTGTCGGCCGCCGGATAGTATCGCTCACTACGAAGCGCGCTTTCGGCCTTGTCATCCAGTTCTTGACCGGCCGCTCATACGCGACTCCTCAATCCGGATGTTTGGAGAGAAATCAACGAAGTATTCGCTCAGGAAGAATCACAAGAATCACAAAAAAGTTGCGACCCAATCAGAAATATCTAACTATTTGATTTATAAGAATTAAGAAAAGTGCGTCGGGAGGGGCTCGAACCCCCGACCCATGCCTTAGAAGGGCATTGCTCTATCCAGCTGAGCTACCGACGCATAGATGATCTTTAACAGTTCCAATGTGCAAGGACAAACACCCGCACATTCACTCAATGATACATGTTGAAGCAATAAAACGTTTCAATAAGATTGAGACGATTTAACAAGCTATTAACGCCCACTATTTCACTATTATAGTGAAGCAAATTCCAAGCCATTTTAAAAAAATCAGATAAATATTAATCAACAATTTTATCTAATAAATCTATTCTGAAATGAAAAAGCGGGCTGTCCTAAGACAGCCCGCTTTCAAATTGGTCGGAGTACAAGGATTCGAACCTTGGACCCCCTGGTCCCAAACCAGGTGCGCTACCGGGCTGCGCTACACTCCGAAGAACAGAATCATACCCGCCAACATCATTTTGGTCAATATGTTTAAACAAACTTCCATTAAAATTTGTTATCGCTCTTCTGACAAGATCAATTGCGGCCTCTTAAAAATGGCGCTGAAACAGCTGCCCTTTCCAGGTTCAGATGCAACCACCAAATGACCACGATGCCGCAACAAAACGTGCTTCACGATTGCCAGGCCAAGACCAGTACCCTGCGTCACCCGAGAACGTGTTTTATCAACGCGATAGAAGCGCTCAGTTAAGCGACTTAAATGCTCTTCAGCAATTCCGATGCCGTCATCACGAACCGTCAATGCGGCCCCCTCGCCGAACAACTTCCACGTTACTTGAATTGATCCACCATTCGGTGTGTAGCGCACAGCATTCGTTAATAAGTTAGTGAATGCGCTCTCAAGTTCGTCATGATTACCTTTGAGATTAATGTCATCTGCTTCCAGCGTGATCAGATGCTTTCCTTCCGACAGAGCACGCGCCTGATCTAGAATATGATTGAGCATCGGGACGATTCGTACCGTATCACCAGAAGGCTGCTGAACCAACGATTCGAGCCTGGTTAAAGTCAGCATATCAGCGACAAGACGCTGCATGCGTTGACCTTGTTCCGCCATCAAATGTAGTTGACGCTGACGCGTCATCTGATCCATTTCAGTGGATAACGCATGCTCCAGGAAGCCGTTGATAACGGTTAAAGGAGTTCGTAATTCATGCGACGCATTGGCTATAAAATCACGACGCAAGGTCTCGAGTTTTTCCGCCTGTGTCACATCATGCGTAACTAGAATTCGCCGTCGATTATCAAAGGATATTAATTGCAGTTGTATTTTTCGATGGTGATGAACAAACGGAAGTGGTTGATCAAAGCTGCCCGACAACATGTAATTGACAAACTCTGGCGCACGAATCAAATTGGTCAGAAGGCGCCCTTCGTCGCGCACTCTATCTAGTCCTAAATGTTTTTCTGCAGCCGGATTACACCACTCCAAATGCATCACTCCATCCACAATCACCACACCGTCAGGAAGCAAACTCATGGCTTGGCGAAAACGCGCAAGCCATTCCACCATATCGACACGCGAGCGCTCGTCTTCTCTGCGAATATTTTCTAAACGTCGTGTTGAGTGCGCCCATAATCCCCAGGTTTTTGGACGCGGCGTCCCATAAGGACGATCCAACCATTCCTCGATACGAAATAGCGACCAAATTTGCAGAAATAGCAGGATGACTAAAGATAATCCAAACCAAATCAACCCCACTACCAAACCGTAGGAAGCCCCGATTGCCAACATGATCAGACACAGTAAAGCAAAACGCAATAATGTCGGCACCCAAAACGTACGGGCTTTACGCGTCGCTCGCTCCTGCACATTCACGAGGATTTCATCGGTGCGTATTGGCATTTCATGCAGTCGTGTCGTTGGACATTTTGTAGCCAACTCCACGGATCGTTTTAATGTAGTCCGCAGCTGAGCCCAACGATTTACGTAGCCGCATAATATGTACATCAACAGTACGCTCTTCGATGAAGGTATGATCGCCCCACACTTTATCGAGCAATTGTGCGCGTGAAAATATCCGTTCCGGATGCGCGATCAAAAAGCGAAGTAACTTGAATTCAGCTTGATCCAGTTCGATTGTCCGAGAGTCAACAGAAACTTGATAGCGGTCAGTATCAATATTGATCGCGCCATATTTTAATGTGTTATGGCCCAATTCCGGCACTTTACGCCGCAACAGAGCTTGAATACGAGCGACCAATTCTTTTGGTGAAAATGGTTTTGTAACGTAATCATCTGCCCCATCATTTAAGCCTCGAACTTTATCTTCATCCATACCCTTGGCAGTCAACATAATGACTGGCAAAGTGGCAGTCCGAACCTGACTACGCCACTCTTGCAGTAACGATAAACCGGAAGTGTCCGGCAGCATCCAGTCGAGTAATACTACTTGAGGTAACATCGCAGTGATTGCGGCGCGCGCCTCGTTGGCATTTTCAGCAATTTCGCAGGAAAATCCCGCATCATCGAGCGTAAACCTCAAGAGCTCAGCGATGCCAGGCTCATCTTCGACAATCAAAATATTAGTATGATGTTTTGACATCTGCGATATGAAAATAAGTTTGAAAATGCATACTGATAGTAATCCGGATTAAAAAAATTTAAACGGCAATTTTATCGACAATGCGACGCGCCATTGTCTGCGCCAAGTCCGCCGTTTTTGCCTCAACCATCACGCGCACCAACGGCTCGGTGCCAGACGCGCGAATCAATACGCGCCCATTGTTACCGAGTTCACTCTCGACTGCGGCTTTTTCGGCTACAACTTCGGGTTGCTGTTGCCAGTCGAAACCAGCCGCCACTCTGATGTTAATCAAGGTTTGGGGATACATGCTTATGTCCGCGGTAATTTCGGACAAGGATTGTCCGCTACGACTTAAAGCGGACAATACTTGCAGTGCTGACACAATACCGTCACCAGTCGTATGCTTATCCAGGCATAACAAGTGGCCAGATCCTTCTCCACCTAGCAACCAACCGCGCTCTTTCAATTGCTCTAATACGTAGCGATCGCCGACTTTAGCGCGTGCAAACTCCAAGCCCATTTGCCCAAAAGCCACCTCCAATGCCATGTTCGTCATCAGGGTGCCAACTACGCCGCTGACCATGCCGGTTTTCAACCTGTCTTTTACCACGATATAGAGCAATTCATCGCCGTTGTATATCCGCCCGGTAGAATCGACCATAATCAATCTATCGGCATCACCGTCCAACGCAATACCTACATCGGCGTTGTTCGCACACACAGCAAGCGCCAGCGCCTCGGGCGCGGTCGCACCGTAACCGTCATTAATATTGAAGCCATTGGGTTGATTGCCAATAGAGATAACTTCAGCGCCTAACTCGTGAAATACATGCGATGCAATATGATATGCAGCCCCATGCGCGGCATCGACAACGATGGTCATTCCGCGCAAATCAAGGTCATTCGGAAACGTGCTCTTGCAAAATTCGATATAGCGGCCTGGTGCGTCATCCAGACGCTTAGCCTTACCTAATTTATCCGATGTTACACAACTCATCGGATGTTCCAGTGCGGCTTCAATAGCGGCCTCTACGCTATCATCCAGCTTATTTCCATGGGCTGAAAAAAACTTGATCCCATTATCGTCAAACGGATTATGCGACGCTGAAATGACAACTCCTGCAGACAGGCGCAATGCCCTTGTCAGGTACGCAACCGCCGGTGTCGGCATCGGTCCGGCCAGCATCACATCAACGCCAGCCGCCGCAAATCCAGCCTCCAAAGCAGCTTCCAGCATGTAGCCGGATACGCGTGTATCTTTGCCGATTAACACCGTTGGCTTGATTGCGGCAGACTCAGATTGCGCCAGCACTTTGCCAGCAGCGTAGCCAAGTCGCATTACAAAATCCGGTGTAATTGGAGCAATCCCCACGCGACCACGGATACCATCTGTACCAAAATATTTTCTAGTCATTTAAGGCCTGTTTTTAAATATTTATTATTTTTTTAGAAACGCTACCTTGTACACTATTCTCAACCAACTCCGACTATTTACGATAACCTAAGATTTTAGTCCGATACAAAAACGTTATACGCTGATAACTTCTCTCATCTGTCGCGCTCAATTCACAACAATCGCATCATCAAAATTTAAGCTAAACCAGCTTGCCAAACCGCCAGCGCATCAATCGTTTCTGCTACATCATGAACGCGCACGATTTTCGCCCCTTGAGCCACTGCTACGAGGGCCGCAGCAACGCTACCGGCCAAGCGCCTTTCAATCGGTTTGCCCGTCAAATTTCCTATCATGGTTTTGCGTGAAGCTCCAACCAACATTGGCAGATCCATCAATTGTTGCATTTTACCAATATTTCTTAGCAAAACGAGATTATGTGCGAGCGTCTTACCAAAGCCGAAACCAGGATCAATGCTAATGCGTGAACGTTCCACTCCTACTCGCTCCAAAGCAGCAACCCGTTCACCCCAAAAGCGCGTGACCTCGGCTAATACGTCGTCATATGCCGGCCTCTCCTGCATAGTTTGAGGCTGCCCTTGCATATGCATGACACATAATCCGCAATCACTTTCCTTGACCGCCTCAAGTGCACCATCAGCTCGAAAAGCATTAATATCATTGATTAAATCTGCGCCGGCAGCAATTGCCTCGCGCATAACCATCGGCTTATAGGTATCAATTGAAAGAGGCTTACCACAATCGCGTAGCGCGTAGATAATCGGCATCAAGCGATCCAATTCTTCTGAGAGCGACACTGTGGGACTCCCGGGGCGACTAGACTCAGCACCAATGTCAATAATATCCACGCCGTCTGCGATCATTTGCTCCGCATGAGAAAGAGCAAATTCTAGCGAATAAAATTGCCCGCCATCGGAGAATGAATCTGGCGTGATGTTCAGAATTCCCATTACCAGTGGTCGTGCGTTGGGTGTATTTACCGCAAGGCGGTAGCGTCCACATTGAAAATATTGTTGCATTTTTTTATTCGTATACAGAAAAAGGGCGAGGATAAATCCTCACCCTTAGTTATTTACATCGAAAATTCTCGACTCACGATCACGCCACCTTCAGCTCGAAATCAGGCTGGTGCTGTCGCTGTCGGAGATATTCCACCACCTGACGAACTATCAGTCGGCGTCTTCTTTACCGGGATACCATATTTTGGCAAACGTGGCTCGAGGCCTTCCATGATGTCGTTAATTTGATCAGCATCAATTGTTTCCCAATCCAGCAAAGCCTTAGTCATGGCTTCGACTTTATCGCGATTTTCTTCTAGCAATCTACGCGATAAAGCGTATTGCTGATCCAAAATGCTGCGAATTTCTGCATCAACTTTTTGCTGAGTTGCTTCGGAAACAGTTTTTGAAGCCATCCGACCAAAATAAGCATCTTGCTCTGTATCTTCATACACCATCGTGCCGAGGGTTTCCGACATGCCGTAACGCGTCACCATTGCACGCGCCAACTTCGTTGCGCGCTCAAAGTCATTCGATGCGCCAGTAGACATCTGGTGCATGAAGATCTCTTCAGAAATACGGCCGCCAAACAGAATAGCGATTTCTTCGAGCATCTTGTCTTTATACATATTGACACGATCATGCTCAGGCAACTGCCAGGTTAAACCTAACGCAAATCCGCGCGGCATAATGGTGACTTTATGTACAGGATCAGCTTTTGGAAGCAACTTAGCAACAACTGCGTGACCCGACTCATGATAAGCAGTGTTACGACGCTCTTCTTCGCGCATAACAGCCGATTTACGCTCAGGACCCATTACGATCTTGTCCTTAGCATCCTCGAAGTCCTGCATTTCTACTAAACGCTTGGTGCGCCGCGCTGCAAACAATGCGGCTTCGTTTACAAGATTAGCCAAGTCCGCGCCTGAAAAGCCTGGTGTACCACGCGCCAAAATATCAGCCTTAACGTCAGTCGAAATAGGCACTTTGCGCATATGCACATTGAGAATCTGCTCACGGCCACGTATATCCGGCAATCCAACTACAACCTGACGGTCGAAACGACCTGGACGCAACAGTGCTTTATCAAGCACATCAGCACGGTTGGTCGCAGCAATCACGATCACGCCCGAATTAACTTCAAAGCCATCCATCTCGACCAGCATTTGATTTAGTGTTTGTTCCCGTTCATCATTACCGCCGCCCATACCAGCGCCACGATGACGACCAACCGCATCAATTTCATCAATAAAAATGATACAAGGAGAATGTTTTTTGGCGTTTTCGAACATATCACGGACACGTGAAGCACCGACACCAACGAACATTTCAACAAAATCCGAACCGGAAATAGTAAAAAACGGTACCTTGGCTTCACCGGCAATCGCGCGCGCCAACAATGTTTTACCCGTTCCTGGAGGACCAACCATTAACACGCCATGCGGAATTCGACCACCCAACTTTTGAAATTTAGTGGGATCGCGTAGAAAATCTACAATTTCAGAGACTTCGTCTTTCGCCTCATCGCAACCTGCGACGTCGGCAAAAGTGACTGTATTAGTAGTTTCATCCAGCATCCGCGCTTTAGACTTCCCGAACGAGAACGCACCACCTTTCCCGCCGCCTTGCATTTGACGCATAAAAAATATCCAGACGCCGAGCAACAAAATCATCGGGAACCAAGATATGAAAATTTGCGACAGGAATGACGGTTCTTCAGGTTGTTTAACGTCGAACTTAACGCCGTTATTGAGTAAGTCGCCTACGAGCCCACGATCAAGGAACGTTGTAGTGGTCTTGATTTTTTTGCCGTCAGAGGTATTGGCAATAATATTACGATCTTCAATCACCGCATCAGTGATGTGTCCCGCCTTCACCTCGTTAATGAAGTCGGAATAAGCAATTGGCGCCGCACCGTTAGACAATCCTTTAGTATCGAATTGTTTAAATACGGTAAAGAGCACCAAGGCAATGACCACCCAGATGGCGGCTTTTGAAAACATGTTATTCACTAGAACTCCTTGAGCGCGCGACGCGCCGATAGTCGTGGTGCTTCGGGTTGGGCTCGCACTGTGTTTATTGCTTTCGGGCTGAAACCTGATTTTACTCGGAATCACCAGTCGTTACTAGGTTGGATATGTGGACACACCCATGAAAAATCAAGGATAAATCCACAATAAAGTGTTTAAAATCGAAATTTAAGCCGAATTCTTTAAATTCCGGCCCAATAAAAATATTTCTGACGATTTATCACGGCTCGCTTTCGGTTTTCTAGAGCCAACACTCTCGAATGTTGCGCGAAATTTGCTTAGTATCTCGTTATATCCTCGGCCATTGAAGCATTTCGCCAACAACACGCCAGACGGCTTCATGTGATTTACAGTAAATTCAATTGCCAAATCAATAATTTCCTCCATCCGTGCGGCATCCGCTATGGCAATACCTGATAGATTAGGGGCCATATCAGACAACACAAGGTCAACTTTACGACCAGCTAGCAACCGTTCAAGTTGAGAGAGACTTTCTTGCTCGCGAAAATCCCCCAGGATAAAATGCACATCGGCAATAGGATCCATCGGTAATATATCCAATCCAATAACCATTCCATGGATTCCGCCGCCTTCTTGACCGGATAATTTATTACGAACGTATTGAGACCAGCTTCCAGGTGTTGAGCCAAGGTCAACTATAATTTGCCCTGGCTTAATCAACTTATCAACTTCGTCGATTTCTTTTAGCTTATAAGCAGCCCGGGCGCGATAGCCTTCTTTCTGTGCCAGCTTCACATATGGATCATTAATGTGATCGTGTAGCCAGTTTTTGTTTAATTTCTTCTTTGCCATTCGCGTAGAATACCGTTTTTAAGGAATTTTTATATTTATGTTGAAACTCACACCCGCCGAGCGCAGCGAACTCCGCGCCGAAGCCCATGCACTAAGTCCAGTTGTCCTGATCAGTGAAGAAGGTTTAAAACCTTCACTGATGAAGGAAATTGACAACAGCCTGAATTCTCACGGCCTTATCAAAGTGCGTGTATTTGGCGACGACCGCGAAGCGCGGATTGCAATCTACGAAACTATTTGCGACAAACTCGGTGCCGCGCCGGTACAACACATTGGTAAACTCCTGATAATGTATCGCCCACAAAAAGATGCTGCTAATAAGGCACGCACCGAAACACGTGGTAAGGGTATGCGGGAAGTCACTATCGTTAAACCAAGTCCAAGTGGCACAAAGCGCCCGTCAGTTACCAAGGTAATGGTAAAAGGCAATGAACGCGTTACTGCTGGTGGCAATATTAAACGTGAAAAACCACGTCAAAAGAGCCGCAAGAAATCTGCGCTTGGTCAGTAATTGTGAACTAAGCACGCGATACATTAAGCTCATGAAAGTGCGCGTATTTTACCCGAAGTTGCAAGGGCAAAACCCATAAAGGTGAATTCCCTTGCAACGATATTGACCGGGTCGCGCGTTAACGCAATGTGCGTAGCTTTAAAATCAGGCCCATTCCAAACAGGCTTTGGATGAGATATATGCCGCTTGCGACGCCGTGTAAAATTCCGAATTGTGTTTTAGCAGCCGGACTCATAATGCCACCGGATGCGATCGCCTCGCGTAGCGATGCCATGAACGGCTGAATACCAAAATAGCCAACCACAGTACAAAGCAGCATCACCAAAGTTAAACGCAATAAAGTTTTGCGCAACGGCGCGTTATCATCTGCGGTCCGAAAACCAAATAACAGCGTTAGCAACAGCCCACAGGCAACACCGAGCCAAGCCTCAACTCTAAATAAACTACCGGCAATCGTGCCTGCTAAAGCGCGATCTGCCAATGTTGCAAATAATGTCGGCGCAACCACGTATCCAACGGTCCATAAGCTGCCAACCCATAAGGTGGCAATCAATAATCTTGCGCGCACTACTATCATTGTGTCCTCTGCCGCAGCCGCAATCGACCGGGTCTCAATGGAAATACTAACGGCTTATTTTCTCCGCACTTCCAGTAATACTGACAAGCTATCAACACAGGAAACTATCTGGATGATTTCACGTAAGCTACCCGAAATGCAATCAGCCTCTTGTGTGTACCCTCGTTAGGGTTACACACACGAACTACCCAATCATCAAAAAATTTAGATGTAGCGCACTTCCAAAATTTCGTACTCGCGAATCCCGGACGGCGCTTGAACGCCGACCACGTCGCCAGCACTTTTACCGATTAAGGCACGAGCAATCGGCGAGGTAACAGAGACTTTTGAAACTTTTATGTCTGCTTCATCCATGCCAACGATTTGGTAAGTCACCTTATCGCCAGTCTCCAAATCTTCGAGATCAACAGTTGCAGCAAAAACTACACGACCATCCGCATCCAGCGTAGTCGGATCAATGATTTGCGCTGCACCTAATTTACCTTCTAGATCGGCAATCCGACCTTCGATAAAACCTTGACGCTCTTTGGCTGCGTCGTAATCGGCATTTTCCGAAAGATCGCCGTGCGCACGCGCCTCAGCAATTGCATTGATCACGGATGGGCGCTCTTTGGTTTTCAGGCGTACCAGTTCAGACTTCAGTAATTCGGCGCCAAACTTGGTAAGAGGTACTGAGCTCATAGGAATCTTATTCAAATCTAATTAAAGTTGTCAATTTGACGAATTGATGTTGTTGTGCCCCGTCGCGGTGACACTCTTAACAACATTCGCCAGCGTTATTTTCTAGTCTTGCATAGTGGAACGGGATACAAAATAGAGCAGCGATACAAAAAATCTAACTACCTGCCAAAAAAATCGACACTGCTCTTTTAATCCGAAAGAATCGTGCCAATAAAATGCCACGGAGGTCACAAACGGCACCGAATTTCGGCACTGTGTGCGACCTCCGCGTGGGACGTCTAAAATCTGCATCTCATCTTACTACTCAGGCATTGATTGGTGCTAAGTAGAACTCAAAAATCCTCATAGTCATTGAGACTACTTCGACTTTTCTGCCTCATTTAACGCCAACTGCCCCGATCAGCATAGTTGTCGCTACAACTCGTAGCGCCTTACCAGGAGGATAGTGATACGTATGGACTTAGTGTAAGGTTTTATGCAGACCTTGTAAATCGTAGACGTTCAACTCATCAAGATGCCGCATACCCTGAACCGCCGCCTCCGCTCCCGCGATGGTGGTGTAAGTCGTCGCCCGCGCTTGCAAGGCTGATGTGCGGATAGCGCGTGAATCGACAATCGCACTACGCTTCTCTTCGACCGTATTAATGACCAATGTAATTTCATTGTTCTTAATCATGTCGACGACATGTGGACGACCCTCAACCACTTTGTTGACAGTCTTCACCGGAATACCCGCTGCATGAATAGCGGCAGCTGTGCCCTTCGTGGCGACCACTGAGAATCCCATCGCTACTAAATCCTTGGCAACTTTCACTGCACGTGGCTTATCGCTAGCTTTAACGCTGAGAAATACCTGACCCGATGTTGGCAATTTGATACCGGCACCGAGTTGCGATTTAACGAAAGCCTCGCCGAACGTTTTGCCCACGCCCATCACTTCACCGGTTGACTTCATTTCCGGCCCCAGAATGGTATCCACGCCGGGGAACTTAACAAACGGGAATACCGCTTCTTTGACACTGAAGTATTTCGGTACGACCTCGTCCTTGATCCCCTGACTATACAGAGATTGGCCGACCATGCAGCGCGCCGCAATCTTAGCCAATTGCAAACCGGTAGCCTTAGAAACAAACGGCACCGTACGCGATGCACGCGGATTAACCTCTAGAACGAACACAACATCCTTGCCATCAATCTGCTGAATGGCAAACTGCACGTTCATCAAGCCGACCACATTCAGGCCTTTAGCCATCAATGCAGTCTGACGCTTCAACTCATCAATAGTTTCCTGCGCCAAAGAATAAGGTGGCAGCGAACATGCTGAGTCCCCCGAATGGACACCCGCTTGCTCAATGTGCTCCATGACGCCACCGATGAATGTACGCTCGCCATCTGATAAGCAATCGACGTCGACTTCAATCGCGTCGTTCAGGAAACGATCCAGCAATACCGGAGAATCGTGCGAAACCTTCACGGCTTCACGCATGTAGCGCTCAAGGTCACGTTGCTCATGGACGATTTCCATAGCACGACCACCCAATACATAGGACGGGCGCACTACCAGCGGATAGCCTATTTCCTGAGCCAGACGCAATGCGTCTTCTTCAGTACGTGCTGTACGGTTTGGTGGCTGACGGAGATTCAAATCATGCAATAGTTTTTGAAAACGTTCCCGATCTTCGGCAGCATCAATCATGTCTGGTGAGGTGCCGACAATCGGTACGCCATTCGCTTCCAGATCCAGCGCGAGTTTCAACGGCGTTTGACCACCGTATTGAACGATGACGCCGTATGGTTTTTCTTTATCGACGATTTCTAGTACGTCTTCCAGCGTCAGCGATTCAAAATACAAACGATCAGACGTGTCGTAATCGGTCGAAACGGTTTCCGGATTGCAGTTGACCATGATGGTCTCGTATCCATCTGCTCTTAGTGCCAGTGCCGCATGTACGCAACAATAATCAAACTCGATACCTTGGCCGATACGGTTAGGTCCGCCGCCCAGTACCATGATTTTCTTTTTGTCGGTCGGATTCGACTCGCACTCTTCCTCATAGGTCGAGTACATATAAGCGGTATTCGTCGAAAACTCACCAGCACAGGTATCAACACGCTTATAGACCGGACGCAAATTCAGCGCATGGCGCTTGGCACGAACTTCGGTATCGGTAACTTTCAGCAGCTTCGCCAGACGACGATCGGCAAAGCCTTGCTGCTTTAGTTTATACAGCGTATCGCGATCGAGCCCCTCTAGCGTTTGGGTGCTTTCCAGCCACAATTCAGTATCAACGATTTCTTTAATTTGCGATAGAAACCATGGATCGATATGGGTCAGTTGATGCACTTCTTCCAATGTAAAACCTTGTGCAAACGCGTCACCGACGTACCAGATACGATCTGGACCAGGTTCGCCAAGCTCTTCTTCAATAACTTCGCGATCCTGAGTTTTTTCGTTCATGCCATCAACGCCAACTTCAAGTCCGCGTAATGCCTTTTGGAATGACTCCTGGAAAGTGCGGCCAATCGCCATTACTTCGCCAACCGACTTCATTTGGGTGGTTAAATGGTCGTCAGCTGCAGGAAATTTTTCGAATGCAAAACGCGGGATCTTCGTCACGACGTAATCGATCGAAGGCTCAAATGACGCAGGCGTTGCTCCGCCAGTGATTTCGTTACGAAGTTCATCCAGCGTAAAACCAACTGCCAGTTTTGCCGCGATCTTCGCGATCGGAAAACCGGTCGCTTTCGATGCCAATGCTGATGAACGTGATACCCGAGGATTCATCTCAATGACAATCATCCGACCATCAGCCGGATTGATTGAAAACTGTACGTTAGAACCACCCGTATCAACGCCAATCTCACGCAAAACAGCGAGTGAGGCGTTACGCATGATTTGATATTCTTTGTCTGTCAATGTCTGTGCTGGCGCAACCGTAATGGAGTCACCGGTATGCACGCCCATCGGATCCAGATTTTCGATTGAGCAGACAATAATGCAGTTATCCGCCTTATCGCGCACAACTTCCATCTCGAATTCTTTCCAACCGATCAATGATTCTTCAATCAACAATTCTTTAGTTGGCGAGGCTTCGAGGCCACGCTTGCAAATCGCTTCAAACTCTTCCGCGTTATACGCAATACCGCCGCCGGTTCCACCCATAGTGAACGATGGACGAATAATGGTCGGGAAGCCGAGTTCTTTTTGCACAACCCATGCTTCGTCCATGGTGTGCGCGACACCAGAGCGGGCCGAACCAAGACCAATTTTGGTCATGGCCGCTTTAAATTTGGAGCGATCTTCTGCCTTATCGATCGCTTCTGGCGAAGCACCAATCAACTCAACGTTATATTTAGTCAGAATGCCATGATGATGCAAATCCAGCGCACAATTCAGCGCGGTCTGGCCGCCCATCGTAGGCAGGATTGCATCCGGCTTTTCTTTCGCAATAATGCGCTCAACTACTTGCCAGGTAATCGGCTCAATGTACGTGACATCAGCCATTTCCGGATCAGTCATGATGGTCGCAGGATTGCTATTAACCAGAATGACTTTGTAGCCTTCTTCACGCAACGCTTTGCAGGCTTGCGCGCCGGAATAATCAAACTCGCAGGCCTGGCCGATAATGATCGGACCAGCACCAATAATCAGGATGCTTTTTATATCGAGACGCTTAGGCATTTTTATTTTTCTCCATCATCGCCACAAAGCGATCGAACAAGGGGGCGACGTCATTCGGGCCAGGTGATGCTTCTGGATGTCCCTGAAAGCAAAATGCCGGCTTATCAGTACGAGCAAAGCCTTGTAACGAGCCGTCGAATAGCGAGACATGTGTCACGCGGCAATTAGCGGGCAACGTTGTCGAGTCAACCGCAAAACCATGGTTCTGCGAAGTGATCATGACCTGCTTGGTATCGAGATCTTGTACCGGATGATTGGCGCCGTGATGGCCGAATTTCATCTTCAACGTCTTCGCGCCGGATGCCAGCGCCATGATTTGATGTCCGAGGCAGATACCAAAAGTAGGAATGCCTCGCTCGATTAATTCTTTGGTCGCTGAAATTGCGTAATCGCATGGCTCGGGATCGCCAGGACCATTTGACAGAAATATGCCATCTGGATTGAGCGCTAACGCTTCAGCGGCGGTCGCCTGGGCAGGCAACACGGTTACTTTGCAGCCACGGGCGGCCAGCATGCGCAAGATATTGAATTTAACGCCGTAGTCAAACGCTACGACGTGATATTTAGCGGTAATTTGCTGATCGTAGCCGCGACCGAGACGCCATTCTGTCTCGCTCCAGCTATAAGCTTTGGTGGTAGACACCACTTTAGCCAGATCCATTCCAGCCAAACCAGGAAAGACGCGCGCTAACTCTAAGGCCTTCGCCTTCGCGCTGGCAACGTCTGTGTCGACCGTTACGATGGCACCGCTTTGCGCACCTTTTTCACGCAAAATACGTGTCAGCTTGCGCGTGTCTATGCCGGCGATAGCGACAATATTCGCATCTTGCAAGTAAGACTCAAGCGTTTGGGTAGAGCGAAAATTCGAAATCAAACGCGGCAAATCGCGAATGATCAAGCCCGCAGCATGCACGCGGGACGACTCGATATCCTCTGGATTAACACCGGTATTGCCGATGTGAGGGTAAGTCAGTGTGACGATTTGTTGACTATAGCTAGGATCGGTAAGAATTTCCTGGTATCCGGTCATTGCGGTATTAAATACCACTTCGCCGGTCGTGTGGCCAACAGCGCCAATCGAAAAACCTTGAAAAATTGATCCATCTGCTAGCGCGAGGATGGCCGGAACAGCATGGCCAGAAAAAAATGGCGGCAAAGGTAACTCCTGATGTTGTTACCGCCGCTACGCTGTGCCAAACGACCGCTAAGAAACCCTCCAACAATCTGGAGATATTGATAGTCTTTTTGAGACGGAATGGAGTTGTATGCGCTACGGCGGAGTAAATTGGGCTTAACCCTCCGATTATAGAGCAAAACCACCCTTCAGACAATCAGGTGAACCGCGCTATTCTCGAAAAAGACGCTGGTTATTACAAAATTAATTTATGGCGTTGAGCCTTACCGCGCCCACTCACAATAACCAGCGCTAATTCCCACCTACCAACTTGACTAATAATTAACTTAAGAGTCCATCGCAGAACACAATAAATTCAACGACAACGCTCATTTGCATTTAATTAATTATTTGACAACTATTGCGATTAGCTATTTTGCCACTAAGTTATGCAGTTAAAGCGGCGATCCCTGCCTTAGCAATTTGTACATCTTCCGATGATTTAACGCCAGACACGCCGACCGCGCCCAAATATTCGCCATTGATAACGATAGGAACGCCACCTTCAAGTAATCCATCCAGGTTAGGCGCAGTGATGAAAGAGAAACGACCATTGTTGATCAT
>NZ_JASJXA010000061.1:0-15165 GCF_035018905.1 Glaciimonas sp. Gout2
CTAGCTTCGCGCTTTGCTTCATTCGTGGCGCTCGCGGCTTCGGCACTTTGGTTGAAATAAATGTCAACACACCCTAAGCGCTTTGAATATAGTCTGAGTTAGCCCGAGTTAACGTGCATGATCAAATCCGCAATGTCCTTTCACCTGCCCAAAACGATGTCGGCCTTCTTTACCGATGGCGACAAACCAATGACGTTTTGGCGCACCCTGCAAACGTTTAACATCACCCGTATTGTTGTCGCGCTGGTACTGCTCGTGTATCTCAGCGCGAATGTAAAAAATGCTCTGCAATTTTCGGAGTTTTTTAACTATCCGCAAACTTGCTCGCTCTATTTACTTTGCGCGATCATCTTCACTTTGTTGGCAGCGTATTGCCAACGGCAATACCGGTTGCAAATTGTCGTGCAAATTTTGGTCGACATAGGAGCAATTTCGATTCTCTATATCGGTGCTGGTGGCGCTAAAAGTGGATTAGCTGTTCTTTTTTTGTTTCCATTAGCTGGTGGTGCTATTTTGGCGTCGTTGCCTTTGGCGATGCTATTCGTATCCATCGTGACCTTGATTTTATTGGGTGAGAGTGGATATCAGATTTTACAAGAAGCTTCAGAGGCGACAACAGTAAAAGCAGGATTGTCGGGCGCCGCGTTCTTTTTTTCGGTGTTTGTGATCAATCGCCTGGCGAATCGCTTGATCCGCCAGGAGGACCTGGCAAATCAGCGTGGGAAAGATTTGCGTGTACAACTTGCTATCAACCGTATGGCCGTTGCCGATATGGGGGATGGTTTGTTGGTGGTTGGGCCAGACGGCACTATTTTGATGGCAAATCCGATGGCTGGGCGTATGCTTGCACTATCGATACTGGACGATGGTCCCAGGCATAAACTGAGCGACTTTCCCGCCTTGACGCCGATTGCTGAGGCTTTTTTTGTCTGGACTGCGACGGTTAACCAATATCCTAGCGCAGCTGCGCAAGCCGCATCACAAGCTACTCCGTACTTTGCACAGTCAATTTCTGATGCGACGTCCAGTGATTCTCCCTTTTTGGTCACCATTAAACATACTGATGACCGAAGACCCAGCGCCGTGTTGATGGGGGCGAGCGGGCACGAGCTGGCAGTGCATTTCAAGTTACGCTTTGCGGCAGTTAAAACCGAGGATTTGAGTGAATATGTCGCTGTGATTTTTTTGCAAGATGTGAGTGAAATCGAAAATCAGGCACAGCAACTGAAGTTGGCATCAATGGGGCGATTGACCGCGAGTATTGCCCATGAGGTACGAAATCCACTTTCATCAATATCCTATGCGGCTACGCTTTTGATCGAAGATGCGACTAATCCGACACATGTACGTTTGCTCAATATTATTGAGGATAACGTGGCGCGGCTGAACCGCATGATAGAAGATATCTTGTCGCTTTCGCGCAAGGTACAACGACAAACCGCGCCGATCCTTTTGTGTCCATTGGTGTTCGATATAGCCGAAGAATTTCAGCAAATGAATGTTATCAAGAAAGGCGTATTGCAGTTGATGATTTCGACGACCGATAAATACGCCGTGTGGTTTGATCCTTTGCATCTGCGCGAGGTTCTGGTAAATTTATTGTCGAATGCGCTGCGTTATGCAAGCGGCGGTCCAAACAGTATACGACTTCAGGTCATGACGAACGCCGCAGGTGGTCTAGAGTTACATGTACAGGATGATGGTAATGCGATTATGCCGGCGGTTCGCTCGCATTTATTTGAGCCGTTTTACACGACTTCTAATAAAGGAACCGGTTTAGGGCTATTTTTGGCGCGCGAGTTGTGTTTGAATAACGGCGCTATGCTGGATTATGAATATAGGCACGAGGTGCATGAAGACCTTACCGGGCGATTTGTGATCGCATTTGCGGTGCGTGGACCAATTTAATTTTATTTGAGCGGGAAAATTGTTGCTATGACTTCACCCCGTATTTTAGTTGTCGATGACGAAGCACATTTGCGCGAGTTGCTGGAAATCGCGTTGGTCAAAATGGGTTTGGACGTCGATAGTGCCGATTCACTGGCAGAGGCGCGACGTTTCCTGCTGCTACGTGACTATGCACTCGTGCTGACTGATATGCGGCTTCTTGATGGTCTTGGCATTGAATTGGTGCACGAGATTGTCGCCAGTGGCAAGATGACACCGGTCGCCGTCATTACTGCGTTCGGCAGTGCGGACAACGCGGTAATGGCATTGAAGGCGGGGGCATTCGATTATTTGTCGAAGCCGGTTGCACTTGATCAATTACGTTTGATGGTGCAATCGGCGCTACGCGTCCATTTGCCAGAGCGCAACGGCGTGCCTCCTGCTGGCATATTGCCACGCAATGGACTGAGTAATAACAAGTCCGGCGCACCGGCCTTGCGTCTGATCGGAGTATCGGCGGCAATGCAGGATTTGCGTACGCAAATTGCGAGGTTGGCGCGAAGCATGGCACCGATTGCGATTAGCGGCGAATCCGGTAGTGGAAAAGAGTTGGCAGCGCGCGATTTACACGCACTCAGTCCACGCGCTGATAAACCGTTTATTGCTGTCAACTGTGGCGCAATTCCAGAGAATTTGATGGAAGCGGAATTTTTTGGCTATCGAAAAGGTGCGTTCACTGGTGCAGCGGATGATCGGGACGGTTTTTTTCAAGCGGCAAATGGCGGTACGCTATTGCTTGATGAGGTGGCTGATCTTCCACTGGCGATGCAAGTAAAATTATTGCGTGCAATTCAGGAACGGCGGGTGCGCAAAGTCGGTGCAACCACGGAAGAAGTGGTCGATGTACGTTTGGTGAGTGCGACTCACCAAAATTTGGCGGAGTGTGTGGAAAAGGGTAAGTTTCGGCAGGATTTGTATTACCGTTTAAATGTCATCGAGTTACATCTGCCACCTCTGCGGGAACGCGTCGATGATATTGGCTTGTTGGCGGAAGTCATTTTGACGCGTCTTGCATTTCCAGATCAGCACCAGTCGCCAATATCGCTCAGTCCGGCTGCCTTGCAGGCCCTGCGTGGGTATACTTTCCCCGGCAACGTACGTGAACTGGAAAACATTCTTGAGCGCGCATTAGCGTTTGCGAACGATGGCCAGATCGAAGTTTCCGATCTGGCATTAAGAGCGCCGGGATATCGGCAGACGGAAGCAGGCAGAGCGATTGAATTACGAGAGCCTATCGGTCCTGAAGAGTCTGCGGCAACAGTCGCGGCCATTATGGCGATGGGTGGACAGTTCATTATAGAGCCGGATGATACGAAGGTCAGCTTGCCGCCATCGCTGCCGATGCATCTGGACGATGTGGAGCGCAATATAATACGGCAAGCCTTAGGTCGAACGCAATTCAACCGTACCAAAGCAGCTGAGTTGTTAGGGATCAGCTTTCGCCAATTGCGATATCGCATGCAGCGGCTATCAATTCATGAGCAGGAATGACGAGTATTCGTGATGACGGATAAATTATCCATGGCGGCCGTAGCGGCAAATGTTGCTGGAATCGGGCCACAATCGCAATCGCCGATTTTTCACATCGGTGAGGACGGCTGGTGCAATATCAGTGGAGAAGGTATTGGCATGCCCGCCGTTCAGCATCTGCGTTCGCCCAATTGCGATGCACGGCCCTCGGATGGTGGGATTGAGTTGTTGGTCATTCATAATATTAGTTTGCCGCCAGGACAATTCGGTGGTCCTTTTATTGCAGACCTGTTTTGTAACCAGTTGGACTACGATGCTGATCCCTACTTTGCGCAATTGCGACCGTTAAGGGTATCGGCGCATTTCCTGATTCGCCGCGATGGTGATGTTGTGCAATTCGTATCGACTAATGAAAGGGCATGGCACGCCGGTGCATCTTCGTTTGGCGAGCGAGAGCGTTGTAATGATTTTTCGATCGGAATCGAGCTCGAGGGAACCGATTTTGAGCCTTTTTCCTCGCGGCAATACCTTGCTTTATGCGCAATCACCGATGCATTGATGTCTCGACACGACTTGCTGGCGGTACGTGGGCACAGCCATATTGCACCCGGCAGGAAAACTGATCCAGGTCCATTTTTTGACTGGCATCAATACCAGCAAGGCTTGGCAGACTATCGACCGCAAGTGCTCACCAACCCCACATTGCGCTTCCCTGTTGGAAGCTAGGAAAGTCAACAGATTTTGGCTTTTGTTCTAAAAAAAGATTCTACAAATGCGCACGTATAAGCATTGCATCTACGCAGTTCAGGTACTACAATTAGTGCATACACCGATAAAAAAGACTATATATAGTGTTTTGTGGTGAAAGGTGTGATTTCTTCATTTTGCTGTTTCAGGTGTCTTATCTACATCACTAAGAGTGTTTTGGTACTCATGTTGGATGGGCCCGTTGCAGCGCCCCTCGTTTAAAATTGATGATGTTTGACCGTAGTGTCAAATAGGATTTTGCGTTTACGTACGGTTTTAACAGCCTGCAAAAGGCATGAGGAATCGTGTATTGGTAGACGCAATGCAATCAGTTGAAGTGATTTAATTGCAGTGCATAAGTTATTACGACGTAGGCGTGGTGGTATGTCAGTGGATCCTGAAAGTTTCAGTGATTCTCAATAATAGTTAACAACAACAGACGCGATGAGCGCGTTTGTCAACTCAGCTCGGGAGGCTCAGTGCAATCTACTCAAGAAATTTCTATCAAATCTTCCTCAGACTTCGGCGGCGCATCGTCCCAATCTGGCAAAGCTTCCGCTCCCGCGAATGCGCCGGTCAGTTTTGGTGATTACCGAATCATCCGCCGTAACGGCGCAGTGGTCGGATTTGAACCGTCCAAGATTTCAATCGCTGTGACCAAAGCTTTTCTAGCGGTCAACGGCGGTCAAGGTGCTGCTTCCGCACGTGTGCGCGAGTTAGTCGAGCAGTTGACCCTGAACGTTGTCAACGCATTGGTGCGTCGTCAACCAACCGGCGGCACTTTTCACATTGAAGATATTCAAGACCAGGTCGAATTGTCCCTGATGCGCTCGGGCGAGCATGACGTGGCACGCGCTTACGTGCTGTATCGCGCCAAGCGTATGGAAGAACGTGCGCAACTGATTACCACTAACGCTGCTGCGACATCGGCCGACATATATGTAACGGAAGATGGACAACGTCGCGTTCTGGACATGAATCAAGTGCGTGATTTGATTTCGGCGGCTTGTATCGGTTTGGAAAAGCATGTTGATGCCGAAGCGATTCTGTCTGAGGCAGTCAAAAACCTGTACGACGGTGTGCCGGTTGAAGAGTTGCACAAGTCAGCCATTTTGGCAGCGCGTGCTTTGATGGAAAAAGATCCTGCTTATAGTACGGTGACAGCACGTTTGCTGATGCATACGATTCGCAAGGAAGTCTTCGGAAAAGAAGTGACGCAAGCCGATGCGCCAGCGGAATACCTTGAATATTTTCCAAAGTATATTAAAAAGGGTATTGAGGCAGATCTATTGGATAGCAAGCTGGCCCAGTTCGATTTGAAAAAACTGGCCGATGCATTGCAACCAGAACGTGATCTGCAATTTGCCTATATCGGTCTGCAAACTTTATATGACCGCTATTTCCTACATATTCAGGATGTGCGTATCGAAATGCCGCAAGCGTTTTATATGCGCGTCGCGATGGGCTTGTCGCTGAACGAAGTTAACCGCGAAGAGCGGGCGATTGAGTTCTACAATTTGCTGTCTAGTTTCGATTTCATGAGCTCCACGCCAACCCTGTTTAATTCAGGGACATTGCGTTCACAACTGTCATCGTGCTATCTCACCACAGTGTCGGATGACCTTGAAGGTATTTACGACGCTATTAAAGAGAACGCTTTGCTGGCGAAATACGCTGGCGGGCTAGGTAACGACTGGACGCCTGTGCGTTCGCTTGGTGCGCACATTAAGGGCACCAACGGCAAATCACAAGGCGTGGTGCCGTTCCTGAAAGTGGTTAACGACACAGCTGTTGCAGTCAATCAAGGCGGCAAGCGCAAGGGCGCAGTGTGCGCTTATCTGGAAACCTGGCACATGGACATCGAGGAATTCCTCGACCTGCGTAAAAATACTGGCGATGATCGTCGCCGTACGCATGATATGAATACCGCCAACTGGATTCCTGACCTGTTTATGAAGCGCGTGATGGAAAAGGGCGAGTGGACTTTGTTCTCGCCTAGCGATGCGCCGGATTTGCATGACAAAGTCGGTAAAGCGTTTGAGACGGCCTACATCGGGTACGAAGCCAAAGCCGCACGCGGTGAACTGCGCACGACTAAGAAGCTGCATGCGCTGGATCTGTGGCGCAAGATGTTGTCAATGCTGTTTGAAACCGGTCACCCATGGATTACTTTTAAAGATCCTTGCAATATCCGTTCGCCACAGCAACACGTCGGTATGGTGCACAGCTCTAATTTGTGTACAGAAATCACGTTGAACACGAACGAGTCAGAAATCGCGGTATGTAATTTGGGCTCGGTCAATCTGCCAGCGCACATGAAAGACGGCAAGCTGGATCCGGTCAAGCTGCAGAAAACCATTACTACGGCGATGCGGATGTTGGATAACGTCATTGATATTAACTATTACGCAGTTAAAAAGGCACGTGATTCCAATTTGCGTCATCGGCCGGTCGGTCTGGGCATTATGGGTTTCCAGGATTGCCTGCACATGATGCGGATTCCTTATGCGTCCCAGGAAGCGGTTGAGTTTGCCGATCGTTCGATGGAAGTGGTGTGTTACAACGCGTATTACGCATCGACTGAGTTAGCAGAAGAGCGTGGTCGTTACAGTTCATTCCGCGGTTCTTTGTGGGATCGTGGCATTTTGCCGCAAGATTCCCTGAAGCTGTTGGCAGAAGAGCGTGGCGGTTATCTTGAGACGGACATGTCGGAATCACTCGACTGGACTTCTTTGCGCGCTCGCATCAAAGAGTTTGGTATGCGCAACTCGAACTGCGTAGCGATCGCGCCGACCGCCACCATCTCAAACATTATTGGTGTATCGGCTTGTATTGAGCCGACCTATCAAAATCTGTATGTGAAATCGAACCTGTCCGGCGAATTTACGGAAATCAATTCTTATTTAGTGCGTGATCTGAAAGCGCGTGGTCTGTGGGATGAAGTCATGATCTCGGACCTCAAGTATTTTGATGGCAGTCTGGCCAAAATTGATCGCATACCGCAAGATTTGCGCGCTATTTATGCGACCGCTTTCGAAGTCGAGCCGTCATGGTTGGTCGAAGCTGCCTCGCGTCGTCAAAAATGGATCGATCAAGCCCAGTCATTAAATATCTACATGGCCGGCGCATCGGGTAAAAAACTCGATGAGACTTACAAATTGGCATGGTTGCGTGGACTAAAAACCACTTACTATCTGCGCACAATCGGCGCTACGCACACTGAAAAATCAACGACCAAAACTGGTGCGTTGAATGCGGTGTCGGTGGACGGCGCTGTTAGCGGCGGTGCAATGGCAAATTATGCGGCAAAGCCAGTGGTGTCGGATGAGTTGGAATTGGATGGTCCGGCGTGCACCATGCGTCCAGGTGATGCAGGTTTCGAAGAGTGCGAAGCTTGCCAGTAAATGCAGTACAACGGCACGTTCCGGCCAGTCCGGAATGTGCCGATAACATTGTTTAAGACACGAACTGTTGCGCTGGCTGAACTAAAGTCGCGCATACCAATCAAAAGATAAAGTGAAGGAAGAAATATGCTCTCTTGGGATGAACAATCAAGTTCAACACCCGACTCGCGTGTAATGCCACCTGTGATGCCGACAGAGGCTGCCGTGGATACGACACATCGCGTCAATGCTGCTGATAAGCGCATTATCAATGGTCATACAGACGTCAATCAATTGGTGCCTTTTAAATATAAATGGGCATGGGACAAGTATCTGGCCGGTTGTGCTAATCACTGGATGCCGCAAGAAATCAATATGCAGCGCGATATCGAACTGTGGAAAAGTCCAAATGGGTTGACTGATGACGAGCGTCGTCTGGTAAAACGCAATCTGGGTTTCTTCGTCACTGCTGATTCACTGGCTGCCAACAACATCGTACTTGGCACTTATCGCCACATCACTGCACCAGAATGTCGTCAGTATTTGTTGCGTCAGGCGTTTGAAGAGGCTATTCACACCCACGCATATCAATATATTGTCGAGTCGCTGGGTTTGGACGAAGCTGAAATTTTTAACGCGTATCATGAAGTCAAATCGATTCGTGACAAAGATGAGTTTCTGATTCCGTTCATCAACACGTTGACCGATCCTGAATTCAAGACCGGCACAACGGAGAACGACCAGAAATTATTGCGTTCGCTGATCGTGTTTGCCTGCATCATGGAAGGCCTTTTCTTCTATGTCGGCTTTACTCAGATCCTGGCGCTTGGTCGTCAAAATAAGATGATGGGTGCGGCAGAACAGTACCAATATATTTTGCGCGATGAATCAATGCACTGTAACTTCGGCATCGATTTAATCAACACAATCAAGATGGAAAATCCGCATTTGTGGACCTCCGAATTTCGTGATGAAATTAAATCGTTGTTTTTAAGCGCAGTAGAGTTGGAATATCGTTACGCAGAGGATACAATGCCGCGTGGAGTGCTCGGTTTGAATGCGCCAATGTTTAAAGGTTATTTGCGGTTTATCGCAAATCGCCGCGCGCAGCAAATCGGACTGGACCCAATGTTCCCTCAGGAAGAAAATCCCTTCCCCTGGATGAGCGAGATGATCGATCTGAAAAAAGAGCGCAACTTTTTTGAGACACGTGTCATTGAGTATCAAACCGGCGGTGCACTGAACTGGGAATAACGGTACCAGAATCTCCGACAAGAATATGAGGTGGACGGAAAGATGCAGCGAGTAGTTTAAAAAAACGCTGCATAACCAAAGGTAGCAATTCAATTTAATGAACAGTCAAAGACCGCAAAGATCTTATCTGTCGTCGCCGCTCATCCCGACTAAATCGGGCATGGCGGCTTTTTCTTTGGAAAATCCGAACACCTTTTGTAACTGAATAAACTTCTTTTGGAACCGCAGCAAGTTAATGAAGATAATCTGCACCGGGCAACGTGGTATTGCGAGGCGGAGTAGGTTCCGGAAGAGGTTTAATTAAAGAATTCCGACGTTGGCGTAATAGCTGGCGTTTTTTTGGCTAGGTTCGCAGCCGCAAGGCGTTGCGAATAACGTGACTCTTCCAGGTCGGCGATCGTGGAAGATATCCCTGGCCAATAATGGCTGAAGTGCTGCATCAATGAGGGGATGGAGCAGTTCAGCTGGTGCCGAATTCATTAGCGCAAGCAGAGAGTTGATTGCGCCGATGAATAATCCGCCGGACCATCGCGATGGGCCGTCGGGTTTCCAACTTGGAGCTTGATTTTTTCCATCACGTGAAGGAGAAACAAAATGGCAACAGCAACAAAGAAATCCGCAGCGAAAAAAACCGCTGTGAAGAAAGCCGCTCCGGCAAAAAAGCCAGTAGCAGCTAAAAAACCAGTGGCTAAAGCAGCAGCGAAACCTGTAGCAAAAGCAGCGGCCAAAAAGCCAGTAGCAAAAGCAGCGGCCAAAAAGCCAGTGGCAAAAGCAGCAGCGAAACCTGCAGCAAAAAAGCCAGTAGCAAAAGCAGCAGCCAAACCTGCGGCAAAAAAGCCGGTAGCTAAAGCAGCAGCAAAACCTGCTGCCAAAAAGCCGGTAGCTAAAGCAGCAGCAAAACCTGCTGCCAAAAAGCCAGTAGCTAAAGCAGCAGCGAAACCTGCAGCAAAAAAGCCGGTAGCTAAAGCAGCAGCAAAACCTGCTGCCAAAAAGCCGGTAGCTAAAGCAGCAGCGAAACCTGTCGCTAAAGCGGTAGCAAAGCCAGCAGCTAAAGCAGCGGCGAAACCTGCAGCTAAAGCAGCGGCGAAACCTGCAGCTAAAGCAGCAGCTAAAGCAGCAGCAAAAAAGCCAGCGGCAAAAAAAGTAGCGGCAAAACCGGCAGCAGCAGCTGATTCAGCAGTAAAAACTATACTGAATCCGGCAGCAGCATGGCCTTTCCCTACTGGTACGCGTCCGTAATTGTTCGCGTGTCGGAAGAGAGCCTAGTTAGTTTCAGGCGTACTACCCGCTGTATGGCCTTGTGCTATCAGCGGGTTTTTTGTTTTTTCATCGGATTGTGCTGCTACCACTCTGAAGAAAAAAGTAAGAAGTAGGTAGTCCGTATGGCAATAGCATTTTCAAATACGTCATCTTAGGTCATGATGCTTCTCTAGCGTGATTGTGTGCCATCGTTTAAAGTGGCTATAGTGTATTGAAATGTCACGCTTCATCCGAAAAGAGAGAAAAACATCGTGCTGCAGAATATTTTTTCATTGATCATCGAGACTGCCGGGAGTGTTTTAGGTGGCGTGCTGTTATTACGTTTCTGGATTCAGGCCGTCCGCGTGCGTCCACCCCAACAGGTGGCCCATTTCATATTTACCATTTCAGACTGGATGGTGCGCCCACTGCGCAAAGTGCTGCCTGGTTTCAGTGGTTATGACTGGGCGAGTCTGATTGGTGCGCTAGTGGTCGCACTTGTTTGTGTAGCATTGCAACTTGCAGTTGCTTCAGTTTTGAGTGCTCCGGTGGTATTGGTTTTGGCGGCGTTGCTGTTTCTACAATGGGTTTTTTATGGCCTGATAGGGTTGTTAATTATCGAAGCCATTTTTAGCTGGGTAAATCCGCAGGCACCATTGGCGCCCTTCGTGCGGGCACTGAATGCCCCGCTGCTGGATCCTGTGCGTCGGATTATCCCTTTATTAGGGAATGTCGACTTATCGCCTCTGGTGGCGCTTATTCTATTGCGGATAGTCCACCAACTGTTGATCGCGTTGATTCAATCTCTTTAATTAATTCGTAGTAAGGCAAGGAGTGGACAAAGAAGGAGAGTTCGCGCAGGCGAAAAATGCCGCTGTTGTGCTGCCTGGATTGCTCTTGATTGGTCTATGTTCGGGGTGGAAACGATATTTTTTGGTGCTCGGTGATGCCTGGCATTATTATCGATTCTGGAGGAGTGCGCTGGCGCTAAACCATATCGCAAGCTCACTACTTTGCGTCTATGCCACGTGACCCGACATTTTGCTGTATTGCTTGAGCAGAGATGCGCATAACATTGTGTAGCGCCAACGGTGCGTATTTGCCGATAGCAAATATTTCCGTTGGCTCAATGCTAATTGAACGCTAACTGCGTGTTAATGAAATATTAATTAACTCAGCTTCCGATCTGGGTTTGCAGATAATTCTGGATACCGACTTTGTCGATAAGGTCGATTTGGGTTTCGAGCCAGTCGATGTGTTCTTCGGTGTCATCCAGAATGTCTTTAAACAATTCGCGTGAGATGTAATCACCCGCAGCCTCAGACGCAGCAATGCCTTCTTTGACGGTGTGTTGCGCAGCTTTCTCTAACTTCAAATCGCATGCCAGCATCTCGGGCGTATTCTCGCCGATCATCAGTTTGTGTAATGCTTGCAGATTAGGCAGTCCATCCAGCATCAGGATACGATCGATCAGGCGATCAGCATGCTTCATTTCGCCGATCGACTCTTCGTATTCTTTCTTGCCCAGTTTTTCCAGGCCCCAGTGTTTGTACATCCGGGCATGCAGAAAATACTGATTAACTGCGCTGAGTTCGTTGGTCAACTGTGCGTTGAGCAGTTTAATGATGTTTTTGTCGCCTTGCATAATTGCCTCTCTAAAAATAATATCGGCGAACGAAGGTGATATGACGTGGGGAAATATAACCAGCACCGCCCGAAAAGAGCAATGATAGCTTAGCCACTCAGCTTTTTCACCATACATTAGCAGGAATCATTCGCACTCTTGTTCAAGCCTTTTAATCCAGGATTAAAATTGTCTTAAGCTTGGCAAGGGTAAACTCGGCGGCAGTTGTTTTAAAGAGAGTTGCGGAATAAATCGACGTAGGTGCGTGCTTGAATCAAAGTACTGAATAGCACGCAGATGCATAAAGCCTCTAAAGCAACACTCCCAGACTTTCGCTTTGTGCGGGAATGAGTTATCCGCTTTGCCTATGCGCGCTAACGATCTAGATAAGGCGCCAAAATTTGCTCAAGCCACTCGATGAAGATGCGCACCCGACGCGACAGGTTCTGTCGGTGCGCTACCACGATTGACACCGACAATGGTTCCGGACGCAAATCTGGGAGGACTTCGATTAGCTCGCCACTAAGGAGGAAGGCCGAGAGGCTTGAGAGCCCGGCCTGTATGAGCCCAAGCCCAGCCAATCCCGCGCCATGATACGTCTGCACGTTGTTGACACTGAGCGAACCGGGAAGCGCAAGCATTGCATAGCTGTCGCCGTCTGGATATTCCCAGCCGAGTGGCCGACTCCCCAATGTTGGCGTGTAGTGAACCATGCGATGGTCCTGAGCCAGCAGATCTTCCAGCGTGCGAGGTATGCCATGCCGCTTGAGGTAGGCCGGACTTGCCGCATTGACCATCCGCAAGGCTCCAAGCCTCCGCGCAACGAGCGTCTCGTCAACGATTTCGCCGACGCGGAGCACGCAATCCATTCCTTCCTGAATCAGATCAACGCGCCGGTCAGTGCTTGATATTTCTAGCTCGACTTCCGGGTAGGCGTCCATGAACGTTGGCAACGCAGGCAAGATGGTGGAGCGAGCGAATTCGGTCGGCATGTCGACCCGTAGACGACCGCGTAGAGGCGCCTCGCCTCCAGCAAACATCGAGTTCAGATCCTCGGCATCTGTAAGCAGGGCGCGCGCGCGTAGATAGAAGCTTCTTCCGTCCTCCGTCAACTGTACCGTTCGGGTTGAGCGGTGGAGCAAGCGAACACCCATCTGTGCTTCCATTTTGCGAACAACATTCGACGCTCTGCCCTTTTGAATGCCGAGGCTCTCCGCTGCGTGAGTGAAACTGCCCATTTCTGCTATGCGAACAAAGATCGCCAGTGCGTCGAGATTTTGCATTGTTCTTTATCTGGGTAACAATGAGTTTTGATTGGAGTACTTTATAGCAAACGTCGCGCGGCGCATAGTTAACGCTTGTGGAGCCAGAAGGGCTGGTCCCACGCACTTTGGAGGCCACAATGCGCTACAACCAACTGGGTAACACAGGACTTTTCGTATCAGAACTTTGCCTCGGCACGATGACCTTCGGCCCTTCAGGGCAGGAAGGCCTTTATCACGATATTGCGGGAATGGATCAGGCAACAGCCGATAGTATCGTGAAATGCTGCCTTGCTGCAGGTGTGAATTTCTTTGACACCGCCGATGTTTACACCCACGGCCATTCTGAACGCATGCTGGGTCAGGCGCTAAAAAACCTGGGCGTACCGCGTAAGGATGTCGTCATTGCGACCAAAGTATTTAATCCATCCGGCAGCGGACCGAATGACCGGGGCTCCTCTCGTGGACACATCATGGATTCGGTTGAGGCGAGTTTAGAGCGCCTCCAGACCAATTATCTCGACCTTTACCAAGTTCATGCCAACGATCCGGTGACGCCCATAGAGGAAACTCTTCGCGCGTTCGATGACCTTATCTCGCGCGGACTTGTGCGCTATATCGGCGTTTCAAACTGGTCGGCATGGCGCATTGCCAAGGCTCAAGGCATTGCTGAACGCTGCGGTTTTTCTCGCTTTCAAACAGTCCAAGCTTATTACTCCATCGCGGGCCGCGACCTTGAGCGGGAAATAGCGCCGATGTTGACGGAAGAAAAGATGGGTTTGATGGTTTGGTCACCGCTTGCAGGTGGGTTGCTGTCCGGAAAGTTTGGTCCGGGCTCGGCAAGCGAAGGGCGGCGTGCGACCTTCGATTTTCCACCTGTTGACAAAGATAAAGCCTGGTCCTGCGTGGCGGCGATGCGCCCCATCGCAGAGAAACACGGCACCAGCGTGGCGAGCGTCGCGCTTGCTTACGTCTTGGCGAAACCCTTCGTTACGTCCGTCATTACTGGCGCAAAAAGCCTTGATCAAATTGAACAGAACTTAGCCGCCCGAGGGCTCAAGCTTGACGCTGATGATCTTGCTACGCTTGACGCTGTTAGCAGGCTCGCGCCGGAATATCCAGGCTGGATGCACGAGCGGACCGCTCCCACGCGAATGCCCTCAGGTACGCAAATCAAGCCGAACAGTCCTCCGTCCAGTAGCAAATCATAAAGCCATCAATTAAAAGGAGGCAACCATGCCGCAAATAACTGAGCAACAAATGGCGTTTCAGGTCAGCAACGCAACTTTCGGCCTGGAGGGCGCTAGCAAACGAAATATGCGTGCGCTTGCCTCTGAATGGAGGGTTAAATTTTGAGAATGATCTCCTGGCGCGCACTTTTGACATGGAGCCTTGTGGCATTTTTCGTGTTTGCTGGCCTACTAAATATCTTCGCGCCGCTATCGCTACGCGAGGACTACCTCAATTGGGGATACCCCGGTTGGTTTCACTACGCAACTGGCTCACTCGAACTTTTGAGCGCAGTTCTCCAGGGGCGACGTGCGACCAGCAAGCTCGGGGTATTACTTGGGGCGTTAGTCATGGGAGCCGCCGTCATTACTTTGCTGATTTATCACGACTGGCTACATGCAACCTTCCCGTTACTAATTTTCGTCGCCTTGGCCGGAAAGCTTATGCCTGAGGCACAAAGATCTCAGCGGCTCTCAATTTGATAAATAAACGGCGCAAATGGGGCAACTTCAGGAAGGAGCGAAAAGCGCCCCGATGACAGCTATCTCAACAAGTCCGATTTTTTAATCGCCTCTTAAATGGGGCAAACAGTACTACTTAACGTTAAGGGTTTTATCATGAGCATTTCTTCTTCGGAATTAAAAGGCGTCGTTGTTTTCCATTCAGGCTATGGCCATACAAAACGGGTGGCTGACGCCATAGCGGAGGGCGCGAACGCTAGCTTGTTGCAAATCGATGCTGAAGGAAATTTGTCTGACCAGGCGTGGGCAGACATCAATGAGGCGCACTACATCATTCTCGGATCACCCACATATATGGGCGGCCCCAGTTGGCAATTCAAGAAGTTTGCGGATGCGTCGTCCAAACCATGGTTCGCCGACCTATGGCAGGACAAGGTCTTTGGTGGGTTTACCAATAGCGCCAGTATCAACGTGGGTATTCTGGCCGATCGTGACCACCGATTCTGGTCTATCGTGACCGACCATTCTGGCGCATCGTGACCGCTCAT
>NZ_JASJXA010000062.1:0-14874 GCF_035018905.1 Glaciimonas sp. Gout2
AGATGGATCAAGGATTCGGGTGTCATCAGCACGACGGTGTAATCGAATAATGCGTTCATGCCTTCCGTGCCAGAGAGGCTGATCGGCACCAGCGCAGGTTGATTCAGGCGTGTTGGAATAGCGCTGCTAGATGCGCTGAGAGTGCGACTGCTGGACATGGGGGAAAGACCTTCCGCTACGAACGTGAGGACGATTTAATGCAATCGTGGAGGTGAAAAACTCTGCCTAAATACTAAACGTCTTACGGAAAAAAAGATGTAGGAACATTCTTAAAGTGAAGGCCAATTTGAAAAATAAATGCAGCGACGATTTGAATCGCGCTTTAAAAAAAGTAATTGTTAAACGTTGGAGGGTGGCTTGAATGATTTCGTGGACCGCAAATTTTGCGGCAGCGCAACATATCCATATTGTGTTCGGGAGTGATTGAACGGGGACGATTAATTTCGAAATAGGCTTAGCGATACATCGTTTGGCGCATTAAAAGTAGTATTGTAGTGTTACCACAGCAGCGGCGTGGAGGGGAATAATAAGGTTTGATTACAACAAAATACTGGTCCGCAGATGCCAAAAATTATCCATACGATGATTCGGGTTCTCGATCCCGAACGCTCCAAGAATTTCTATCGCGAAGGTTTTGGATTCGCGGTATCGCATCAGCTTGATTTCCCCGATTTCACGTTGGTCTATCTGCGTAGTCCGGAAAATGATTTTGAGATTGAGCTAACGCACAATCATGACCGCACGGAACCTTATACCCACGGCGATGGCTACGGGCATTATGCGTTTGTGACGGACGACCTTGCGTCGATGCACGCAAAATTAACCGCATTGGGCCATGCGCCTGCGGCAATTAAAGAATTCAAGCAAGATGAGGCGCTGCTGGCGCGGTTTTTCTTTGTGGTCGATCCGGATGGTTACAAGATCGAAGTTTTGGAGAAGTGGGGTCACTATCACTAATTTTCTCCCGCATTGTTGGCATTGTTATTTATTTGCTTGAAAGCGTCTTTCCCAAAATAATTATAGGAGACAAAATGCAATTACCTGAACAACCGAAACGTCGGAAATTCCTCAAGATCGCCTCTGCCGGTTCCATTGCCGGTGTCGCTGGCGGCATTCCAAGCTTATTTGTATCCAATCAGGCTGCGGCAGAGGAAATGCTGGGCAACGATACCTTTGTTACGTTGACCAAAATAGCGCGCGATATCTTTCCGCATGATGGTTTCGACGATGGCCTGTATACCAAAGCCGTCGCTATCTACGGCGACCAGGTTAAGGCTGATCCAAACCTTCGCATGCTGCTGATCAATGGCGTTGCCGCCGCAGATGAGGCCGCAAAGAAACAATTTGGCAAACCCTATGCACAGATACCGGATGAAAAATCCCGGGTGGTGATTTTGACGGCAATGCAGACTACGCCTTTCTTCCTGAAGATTCGTGGTGATCTGGTGGTAAGCCTTTACAACCAACCTGCGGTCTGGGGAAAGTTAGGTTATCAGGGACCTTCGGCTGAGCTCGGTGGTTACATCAGTCGCGGTTTCAATGATCAGAACTGGATGGAATTGACTTAAAGCAAGTCATAAAAAGTCGAAGACTCGTTGCTGCACAAAAAATACACTCTTAGAAAAATAATGAGGAGACTGTCGTGGCTGCAAAATTTAATCTGAATGAAGAATTGGTAGTGATCGTTGGTTCTGGTGCCGGTGGCGGTACGCTTGGTAATGAACTGGCCCAAAAAGGCATCAACGTGGTGATATTGGAGGCCGGTAAACGGCATGAAATCAGCGACTTCGAAAATGATGAATGGCCGATGTTCAACAAAATTTCGTGGCTCGACAAGCGTACAACTTCCGGTACCTGGCGCGTTGCCAAGGATTTTCCGAACTTGCCGACATGGATCGTCAAGGCGGTCGGTGGGTCTACCGTACACTGGGCTGGGGCATCGTTGCGCTTTCAGGAGCATGAATTCAAAACGCGGACTGTGTATGGCGATATCAAGGGAGCGAATATACTTGACTGGCCAATTACCCTGAAGGATCTGACGCCGTATTATGAACGCGCCGAGTTCAAAATGGGTGTAACAGGTACGAATGGTATCCCGCGTCTGCCGGGTAATAATAACTATAAAGTATTGGCAGCCGGTGCCAAAAAAATGGGATATAAAGAATTCCATAGCGGTAATATGGCAATCAATTCCCAGCCACGGGACGGTCGTGGCTCATGCCAACAGATCGGATTTTGTTTTCAGGGTTGTAAGTCTGGCGCGAAATGGTCGACGCTATACACTGAAATTCCGAAGGGTGAACGTACCGGTCATCTTGAAGTGCGTTCTGATGCGCAGGTATTGAAGATTGAGCATAACGCTGCGGGCCTGGTAACCGGTGTCCTGTATAGCGATTCAAAGGGCAATCGCAGTTTTCAGAAAGCACGCGTTGTGTGTGTCGCTGGCAATTCAATCGAATCACCGCGTCTTCTGCTCAATTCGGCCTCTTCAATGTTCCCGAATGGTCTGGCGAATTCATCGCGTCAGGTCGGACAAAATTATATGCGCCACATGACTGGTTCTGTGTACGCCGTATTCGATAAGCCGGTGCATATGTTCCGCGGTACTACTATGGCGGGGATTGTGCGCGATGAGTCACGGCATGACACCAAACGCGGTTTTGTTGGGGGTTATGAAATGGAAACGTTGTCTCTTGGCGTGCCGTTCATGGCGGCATTTCTTGATCCCGGCGCTTGGGGACGTGACTTTTCTTCGGCCATGGAGTCATACGACAACATGGCGGGAATGTGGGTGATTGGTGAGGATTTGGCGCAAGAATCTAATGGCGTCACGCTCCATGCGACTGAAAAAGACCAATTTGGATTACCTATTCCAAACGTGCAATTCAGCGACCATGAAAATGATCTGGCGATGCGCAAACACGCCTTTCAGCAAGGTGCCGCGCTATACACGTCGATCGGTGCAAAACGCACCGTCTTGACGCCACCGTATCCGTCAACACATAACCTTGGTACTAACCGGATGAGCGCCAAAGCGAAAGATGGCGTCGTCAACAAATGGGGCCAGACGCATGATATAAAGAACCTGTTTGTTTCGGATGGTAGTCAATTCACGAGCGGTGCATCGGAAAATCCGACTCTGACGATCGTTGCATTGGCGATCCGTCAGGCAGATTTCATCGCGCAATCAATGTCGAGGAAGGAGCTGTAATGCAATGTCGCACACTAAGCCTGGTTTTATCTGCCACGACACTGGTGTGTCTCTTAAGCGGGCGCGGCGTTGCTGCCGAGACGCTGTCCGGAGAGCAACTATTCAAGTCGCAATGTGCAACCTGCCATTCCGCCGCGGAGGGTAGTCCAAATCGTCAAGGTCCCAACCTTTACGGCGTTGTGGGAAGGCCAGCCGGAGCAGCACCCGGCATGGCGTATTCTGCGGCGTTTAGAAAGGTGCTCGACGGCAAGCCATGGACTGAGACGCTTTTGAATAAATGGCTGGAAGATCCGCAAAACGTGGTGCCGGATACGCTCATGATGTACAAACAGGATGATCCAGAAAAGCGTCAGGCAATCATAAATTACCTAAAAACGTTACATTAGGAGGCGTGCTACCAACTAAGCAACATTCCGGGTAGTATGGAATGGTACGACTACAAAAAAGAAGGAGACGAAGCATGTGCGAAATCTATTTGAAGGCCGATCCTATTCAGTATGAACTACGGACCCGATCAATCCGTATCCATGGTGTTGTTACGAGCGTCCGACTAGAAAATCTTTGTTGGGATATTTTGGCGCGAATTGCACGCAAAGACGATATGACGACTAATCAATTGATTAGTCAGTTATATTCGGAAGTTATCCAGCAGCAAGGAAAAATCGGTAATTTTTGTGCTTTTCTGCGGGTTAGTTGTATGCGCTATCTGTCCAGTGTTGCGTTGCAGCAGGATAAGGAATCGCTGTTGTTGGGTAGGCGCGATGTGGTGGATCCGCCTCTAGAGGATCAACCGAAGGCGGGCCGCAAAGTGCGTCAACCGGACGCAGTCGTGCTGCAAATGATACGGTAAAGAGCGAACCCAGACAAAATCAGCAATCTTGCATTTGTGAGCTGTTTAGATGTAAAAAAAGTCTTTCGTTTATGGCGTTAATGCCTCCGTGAGCAGGACGGTCGCAGTCAGTCGTTTTGCATGATAGAAAAATGTAAAGTGGTCTCACCACACAATATTTACCAGATGTAAAAAGAGAGTAATCAGGTACGGCCAGCGTTGTTGCAACAAATAATCAAAAACAAAAAATACATATAAACAGGGAGATTGAGAAATGATGCAATTGAAAAATCTGACAGTGTTAACCTTAATGACGCTCGTAATTGCTTATCCGCTAGCCGCATCCGCAGCCACTGAAGATGCTGTAACAAGGCTTGAAAATGCGCAGACTACGGGTGCCTCACTGAAACTGGAGTCCGTGGCGCAAACTGGTACTAAAGCCGATGCGATCAGATCCAACCTGAAAAGTGTCAAACTGCCGCCCGGCTTTAAGATTGAGCTGTACGCGATTGTTCCGGACGCACGCCACATGGCAGTAGGTCCATCGACCGGGATTGTGTTTGTCGGTACGCGCAAGACGCGCATATGGGCTGTCACTGATCGCACCAAAACCCGTGTTGCTGATGAGGTCACAGTCTTCGCTCCATCCGTCAATCAAAAAGTGCCTAACGGCGTCTGTTTCTCCCCGGACGGTGTGTTGTATGTCGTCGAGCAAAACCGCGTGATGAGTTATCCTGCGGCCGAATTTTTCTATGAAGGCCCAGACGTCGCTGCAGGCCAGGTTGTCCCGCAAGGCCAGCTGATTCCGGTTGATGAAGAAAGCTACAATCACGGTGCGCGTACTTGCCGCATTGGACCGGATAACAAGCTCTACATCACGCTGGGCAATCCTTTCAACGTTCCTGCCAAGGAAAAAATTGCGCTGTATAACAAGATCGGCATGATGGGCATCATCCGTATGGACCGCGATGGTAAAAATCGTGAAGTCTATGCGCATGGCGTACGCAATTCGGTCGGTATGGATTTCAATCCAAAAGACAAGACGCTTTGGTTTACCGATAATCAGGTTGATGGCATGGGTGATGATATCCCGCCGGGCGAACTCAATCGTGCCACCAAAATCGGACAAAACTTTGGTTTCCCTTGGTACGGCGGCGGCAACGTCCGTACGGTTGAATACAAAAACGACACCATACCTAAAGACGTGGTATTCCCACAGATTGAAATGGCCGCGCATGCTGCAGATCTTGGCATGAATTTTTATTCTGGCAAGATGTTCCCAGCAAAATATCAGGGTGGGATTTTTAGCGCGCAACATGGCTCATGGAACCGCACTACGCCGGTCGGTGCACGTGTGATGTTTACGTCGCTGAAGGCTGATGGTAATGCTGCTAAGACTGAAGTGTTTGCTGATGGTTGGTTGACGCCTAATCATGAATACCTGGGGCGTCCGGTCGATATCGCTACACTACCGGATGGTTCTTTGTTGGTCTCGGATGATTATGCCGGTGCCATCTATCGCGTTTCTTATGCCGCGCAATAAATTGTTTTTGCGTATGCGGTTAGGTATTGCCGCGCTGGCCGTTGGATTTGCCAGCGCGCCAGTGCTGGCAGCCGATGTTCACGCTGTCCCGGCGAAAGCAGGGCAATGTTTCGCATGTCATGGTAGCGACGGTATTTCTAAAGTGCCGGATGCGCCAAATCTTGCGGGCCAAAACGAGATGTATCTGGTCAAGGCTCTCAAGGATTATCGCTCCGGTGCGCGCATACATGAAGTGATGTCGCTGATGGCGAAGAACCTTTCGGATGCGGAAATTGATCAACTGGCAGCGTATTTTAGTGGTATCGAAATCGTTGTTAAGAAGCAGTGAAGGTTTCATTGAAACATTCTTATCGAACCAAGGCAGCGGCGCCCACATTAGGGCGCTGTTGCCTTTTTTTGTTTCTTGTTATGACTATCTGCGGCAGTGCGACGGGCACTGAAACCAAAGAGGTCGTTTGTCGGAGCGTGGGCGCGAGAGCGCAGGCGATTGCGGCGGCGCGGGATCAGGGGAAGTCGATGGAGGAGGTTATCGCATCGCAACGAAATGTGACAGGGCAGGCGGACGACAAGACGACCAAGGAAGCGGCAGAGCTATTGTTTCATCGTTTTAGACAGATGACACCGGAAGCAGCAGCGTTCGAGTTTTATATGGATTGCCTTGATAATGACTGAAATGTACTTCTTTATTTAGGCATCGAAAGGTATACCGCAACAGGCCAAATTGTTAGGTGAAATTAAGGTAAAGCATGCAGTAAGAAGTGAGTGCAACGATGGCGTTCGTTTTTCGAGCGCCATCTTCATTTATAAGATCTCATTTAGCGTGCAGCTTCGGCCAGACTCTGGGCCAGCTTGTTATGCCGCGCCAGCACATTCCCCAAATTTACCGTCGTCAACTGACCGTTACGCACGACAACGCGACCATTGATGACGCTGTAAGCAACATTTGAAGGCGTGCAGAATACCAGTGCAGCAACCGGGTCGTGCCACGCGCCAGCGTAGCCAACCTGGTTCAGATCAAACATAACGAGGTCGGCTGACATGCCCGGTTTCAGCGCGCCGATGTCGTCGCGATTCAATACTTTGGCACCGCCAATGGTGGCAATTTCCAATGCCTGTCGCGCAGTCATGGCGTCTGGGCCAAAACCTACCCGTTGTAATAGCATGGCTTGTCGAGTCTCACCCAGCATGTGAGCACCGTCATTAGACGCAGAGCCATCGACGCCAAGCCCAACTGAAACACCGGCATCAATCATTTTGCGAACAGGCGCGATACCAGATGCAAGGCGCATGTTTGAACAGGGACAGTGCGCAATGCCAGTGCCGGTGCGCGCAAACATATAAATACCGTCGTCGTCGAGCTGCACGCAGTGGGCGTGCCAGACATCGTGCCCGACCCAGCCGCAATCTTCTGCATATTGTGCTGGCGTCATATTAAATTTTTCACGACTATAAGCGATATCGTTGACATTTTCTGCCAGATGGGTGTGCAATGACACACCATAATGACGGGCCAAAATCGCCGACTCGCGCATCAGGTCGCGTGATACTGAAAAGGGTGAGCAGGGCGCTACCACGATACGCTGCATCGCATGGCGCGCATGATCGTGATACGTCTCGATCAGGCGCTGCGTATCCTTCAGGATGGCTTGTTCGTCTTCTACCACGCAGTCGGGTGGCAGTCCACCTTTGGATTGACCGACGCTCATCGAACCCCGCGCTGCATGAAAACGCATACCGATTTGACCGGCGGCTTCGATGCTGTCATCCAACCGGCATCCATTGGGATAAATATACAAATGATCGCTGCTGGTGGTGCAGCCGGACAGGATCAATTCTGCCATCGCCGTCAGGGTTGAAACCTGTATCATTTCCGGCGTCAGATTGGCCCATATTGGATAGAGATTGGTGAGCCAGTTAAACAGTTCGCCATTCTGCGCCGCTGGAATCACCCTCGTCAGACTTTGATACATGTGGTGATGCGTATTCACCAGACCGGGGATGACGACGTGATCGGTCGCATCGATGACGTCATCGGCAGTTTGTGGCAGATCGACGCTATTGCCGACTTGCTCGATAACATTGTCACGAATGAAAACGGCACCGTCGCTGATTTCGCGACGCTGGTCATCCATGGTAACTAGTACGCGGGCATTTTTTATTAGTAAGGTGTTGGTCATCGTGTTTATATCAAAAAGTTTTTCATCAGTACCACGGGAGTAGGTGCGGCTTTCCGGACGCATCAAAGCAGTCCTAACGAATCACCAGCTCTGGTTCAGTACTTTGGTGTAAAGTTGCGCAGGAAATCCAGTAAGATTTGCGCGGATACTTCAGCATCGTCGGCGGTCATTGTCTCCAATGGATTGTGGCTGATACCACCATTACCGCAACGCGTAAATAACATTGCGACATCGGTTACCTTGGCAACCGCCATCGCATCGTGACCAGCACCGGACGCAAGTTTAAATGGACGGACGCCAGCGCGTTCAGTGGCCGCGGTCAGTTGCTCCATCAACCATGGCGCGCATGGCACAGCGGGTGCGGAGACCATTTTTTCGACGGTGCTTTCGATGGTACGACGTTGGCAGACGGTGTCAATAAATTGCAATACATCATTCACCGCCGCATCGCGGATTGTGTCATCGGCAGCGCGGATATCTAACGAGAATACACAGGCGCCGGGAATCACGTTGGTAGAGCCGTTTGGTACCTGTAGTTGACCGACAGTGCCGACCAGTGACGCATGTTGATCTTGTGCACAGCGTTGCTCGACATACAGCAATATCTCAGCGGCAGCGGTGGCAGCGTCTTTACGCATGGTCATCGGCGTTGTGCCGGAATGGCTGGCCACGCCTTTAAGCTGCACCATATAGCGGCAACTGCCGGCGATGGACGTCACAATACCAACCGGTAGATCGTGTTGCAGCAACACTGGGCCTTGTTCAATATGGACCTCGACATAGCCTAGCAATTCATTTGGATTGCGTGCCAGCGATGGAATACTCGCAGCATCGTGACCGGCGCTTTTCAAGGCGTCACGCATGCTGATGCCATCCCGGTCAATATTATCCAATAAGCCCATGTCGAATTGACCGATGACGGCGTTACTGCCAAGGAAAGTGCTTTTGAAACGCACGCCTTCTTCTTCTGAAAAACCGATTACTTCCAGATGGAACGGTAGCTTCTCGCCGCGTTCATGCAAAAGTTTAATAATAGCGATTGGAAGCAGAATACCTTCACGACCATCGTATTTACCGCCATTGCGGACGGTATCGTAGTGCGAGCCGGTAATGAGTGTCTTAGCATGCGGATTATCTGATAAATAACGGCCAACCACATTACCGACTGCATCGATATCAGCGACCATGCCAGCCTCGCGCATCCATGTGGCGAGTTGCGCGGCGGTGCGGCGATGGGCTTCGGTCATGTAAGCGCAAGTAAGGCCGGTATCGTCGTCGCTCCACGCGCCGATGATTTGCGCCCAACGCATGATCGTTTCGCCGAGTTGTGGGGTGTAGTCGAGCAACGCGTTGATGCGCATTTCGGCGATACGACCGATCTGACGCAGGGCCTCTGCTTTTTCGTCAGCAATTTGATTTTTGAGACGCCGGCTAAAAGCAGCGATGATTGCTTCGCGTGATAAACCCTGACCGTCTGCACCTTTCACTGCGAGGATGAACGGGAAAGTAAATCTAGCGTTGTAAGCCGCATTCAAATTTTGCAGCGTGGTAAATTCTTCCGGACTGCAATTGTTCAGTCCCGCTTTGGCTTGTTCGCCGGTGGACTCGGCCGTTAGTTGCCCCGAGATGGCGGCTTTCCCCGCCAACTCGGGATGGGCGCGGATTAAGCCGAGTTGCTCGTCGCTGGTCGCATCTCGTACGGTCGCTTCAAGCGCTAATTTGAGTGCAGTAATATTTAAAAAAGGACGATTGAGGGCCGCGCGTTCAGGTATCCAGGACGAGTGCTCGTAGATGCCTTGTAGTGCCGAGACGAAGGTAGTGGCTTCGCAGCCGTTGAGTTGTTCCAAAGTGGTCATTTGCTGTATCAGCGGGTCCCACCCGCGTACTCCTTAAAGATGATTTCAGTAACGGGTGGGACCCGCCTGGGCTTCAATGCCCTTTACATGCCTATATTCAATGGCAACTCATTAGCAACTCAGTGGCAACTCATTGCAGCCCAATGCCGCCGAAGTACAACGGCATTAATGATCAGAACTTTGCGCCGCGGCAACGGCATATTCGCGTGCGTGATGGGCATCGCCTTTGCCATTAAAGAACAAATTGAGTAATACCGCCATCGCTGACGCCAAGAGAATGCCGCTATGTAAAATAGTTGATAGGAACGCGGGCATTTTGTCGAAAAAACTCGGAGCTACAATGGGAATCATCCCGGCGCCGATACTGACTGCGACGATGAAAAGATTATTCCGGTTACCAACAAAATCAACTTTGGCGAGTATTTTGATACCGGTTGCAGCCACCATACCAAACATCACCAAACCAGCGCCTCCCAATACGAATTGCGGAATCGAAGCGGCAACATTTGCCATTTTTGGAAATAAACCAAATGCCATCAAAATCACGCCTGCGGTGGCGCAGACATAGCGGCTCTTCACACCAGTGACACCGACTAGGCCAATGTTTTGTGAGAAAGATGTGTAGGGAAAAGTATTGAAGACACCGCCGATGATAGATCCCAGTCCGTCGACCCGTAGTCCTCGTGCAAGCGTTTTGTCATCGATTTTCTTACCGACGATTTCACCTAACGCAATAAACATTCCGGTCGATTCAATCATGGTCACGATCATGACCAGACACAGACTGATAATCGAGCCAAGGTCAAACTTGGGCCAGCCGTAGTGAAATGGTCGAATGAGCGCAAACCAATCAGCGTCGCCGAGACCGTAGAAGCTAATTTTACCCATTGCTAAAGCGATGATGAAGCCAATGATCATGCCGACCAACACTGAGATATTGGCAATAAATCCTTTAACGTATTTGGTAATCAGCAGAATCGATATTAAGACGATCAATGCTATGCCAAGGCTGGTTGGCGAGCCGTAATCCGGATTCGGTATCTTGATGAATACGCCGTCCACCAGTTTTCCGATGATGGGTTGGCCGCCAGCAGCCCAGTTGATGCCGATACCCATCAACGAAATACCGATCACGGTAATCACGGTTCCGGTGACTACTGGTGGGAAGAATCGCATCAGGCGGCTCATATAAGGTGCGGCCAACATGCAGAAAATACCGGCAACAATCACGGCCCCGTAAATATGTACGATGCTGAGTTCTGGATTACCAGCCATCGCAACCATAGGCCCGACTGCCGCAAAGGTGACGCCCATCATCACGGGCATTTTGATACCGAAGTTCCAGAAGCCAAGGCTTTGGATAAGTGTCACCAATCCGCAACAGAAGAGATCGGCACTAATCAGAAAGGCGATGTCACTCTTCGCCAGATGGAGCGCGCCTCCAACGATTAATGGAACGGCGATTGCGCCCGCGTACATGACCAGGACGTGCTGCATGCCCAGTGCGGCGAGTTTGCCTATCGGTAGTTTTTCATCGACGGGATCGGTTGTTGTGGCTGTTGTGGCGGTGGCGGTGTTCATTGTGCGTCTCCAGAGTCTGGGATTTTTAGATGTTATTTTGTCTTGCACAATTCATGCCAGCGAGGTTAGGAAAGCGTGTTTGACCGTTCTCTTAACGCCGCCTGCGGTATGTCGTGTGTGATGTCCGATACTATAGAAAACCATCGATAGGTATATACGCATCAATTGATAGTTGATTTCAGCCTATGCATATAATCGATGTTATTTAATAATCATCGATTTAACAACCTGGCTGACCTGTTCGCGCAACCATTTATGCTCCGTTGCCTGATGTACGCGTTCATGCCACAGTTGATAAAAACGCATTGGGGGGAATTTGATCGGCAGAGTAAAACTTTTTAGCGCGAGTGTTTTTTCATAAAACTGCGCAAACTGTCGTCCGGTCGTCAATACGAGATCGGTTTGCGCTGCCATGTAGGGAAGCATGCCAAAATAGGCTGATTCCACCACGACGTTGCGGCGCATATTTTGGCGATCAAGGAAGGAGTCAATAATGCCGTGATAGCCGGGAAGAACTTGCCACGGCGCAAGGTGTGGCAAGCTCAAATAATCTTCCACAGTCATGGCATCCGGTGCCGTGCGCTTGGCATAGGCGCTATCGGCACGCATCAGGCAGACGATTGGGTCATCGAACAATTTCGATAAATGCAAATGCTGCGGTGGTTCATCCCAATTCGCAATGACGAGATCGAGGTCACCATCGGAAAGCTGGCGTACATAGTCGGTTTCTGGTCCCAGCGCATGAATTACGATGCGACTTTTAGGTGATTCGCGTCGCATTCTTGCGACGATTTCTAAAAAAAATGGCGTGTTCATATAATCTGGCGCTGCAATATGAAAGGTGCGGGCTTCGGCTTGCGGCACAAAGGCCGTCTTATGGACGAACAGACGTTCGGTCTCATCCAGTATCCGTTTAGCTGGCTTCAACAGACTTTCGCCGTGCTGGGTCGGCACCATACCGCGTGCGCCACGCACTAAAAGAGGATCGCCGGTCAGTTCGCGCAATTTACGTAATGATGCCGATATTGAGGGTTGTGGCTGATTTAACTTGAGTGCTACGCGGGATACGTTCTTTTCACAGAGTAAAAGATACAGTATGCGGATCAAATGGATATCAAGATGGTCTGGCAGCTTGGACATAATGGTTTGTCTCTTCGTGAATTGTGGCCCGTAAGTTAGCGACGCCATCCGCACTTTGTCGGACCGACGGTGCTGGTCATCCTCGTTTGGTGTTAGCGCTCGCTGTTAACACTCTCGTAGTATTGAGTCAGAGGAAGCGACGCTTCGTTGCGGGCAATGATTTTATAAGTCTCTTAATGTCTCTTATTGTGTATAAATCTAAGGATAAATAACTTTTATTCGATTTTTATATATGAATAGTCATATGTCAAATATACTTCAATTTCAATATTTTTAAAGCCAAACACGTTTATCTTTCTTAAATCCGAGTTGTTTTAAATTTCAGTGTTGCAAGCTTGCAGCACTGAGGGTCAAAACTGCGTAGGGCAAAAGAATGTGACTTCGTCAGCCTATAGTGCAAAATGCCATGCAAAATACAGTTGTAATAAGATAAAAAGCGTCGATGCATACTCGATGTAAGGCATGACGGTACGCATAAAGTGAATGCAAGTCGTAGGCAAAATCGTAGGCAAAAAACGTAGACAAAAAGAAGACGAAAGTCACAGCGGTCGTAGCGGAGCTTTAACTATTAAGTTCGCGACTTAGTTTTGAGGGGGTGGCCCTCTCTCGTCTGCAGTGCCCGCGGTGGCGGACGAGTGTAATCGTGAGGAAGACATGGATTCAATGTTAGTGTCGTATGGCGTGGAATGGCTCAATCTGCTGGTGCGCTGGCTTCACCTGATTGTCGGGATTGCCTGGATTGGTGCGTCCTTTTACTTTGTTTGGCTGGACAACTCAATCCGTCCGCCAAAGCCAGGTTCTGATCTGGCCAATAAAGGCGTCTCTGGCGAATTGTGGGCGGTCCATGGCGGCGGCTTTTATAATCCTCAAAAATATCTGGTAGCACCAGCAGAGTTGCCGGAAGAACTGCATTGGTTTAAATGGGAAGCTTACGCCACCTGGTTGAGCGGCTTTGCGATGCTTTTCATTGTTTATTATTTCAATGCCTCGGCGATGATGATCAACAAAGACGTTGCCGATTTAAGTTCATGGCAGGCAATTGGCGTTGGCCTCGGCACGCTAGTGATTGGCTGGACCGTGTATGACTTGTTATGCCGCTCCCCAATTGGTAAGCGTGACGGGTTGCTCGGTATCGTCATGTATCTGTTCATCGTCGCTGCGGCGTATGTGTTGAGTCATTTATTAAGCGGTCGTGCTGCTTATATCCACATTGGTGCCATGATCGGTACGATGATGGTCGGTAACGTATTGATGGTCATTATTCCGGGCCAGCGTAAATTGGTGGAAGCCATGCGCCTCGGTAAATCACCGGATCCTATTTACGGGAAAAAAGCCAAACAACGTAGCGTTCACAATAACTATTTCACGTTGCCAGTGCTGTTCATCATGATCAGCAATCACTATGCAATGACCTACAGTCATTCGTATAACTGGTTGGTGTTGGCAGCAATTATTGCCGCTGGCGCGTTGATTCGTCACTTTTTTAACCTGCGTCATGCTGGTCGTGTTTCCTGGGGTTATCCAGCAGCAGGTGTGGCAATCCTCGTCGTGGTGGCGATCGCGATTGCACCACGTCCGATCCAGGCTCCCGTGGCGCAAGCCGTTACCGGCTCCACAACGACAACCGCAGCGGTCGATGTACCAGTGGCAGATATGGCGCACGTGCAAGCGATCATTACTCAGCGTTGTGTTGAGTGTCATGCAGCACAGCCAACGCAGCCCGGTTTCGCTACGGCACCTGCCGGTGTCATGCTGCAAACGCCTGATTTGATTCGTCAACATGCTGACAAAATCTTTCAGCAAGCAGTACAGTTGAGAGCTATGCCACTTGGAAATATGACCAATATCACCGATGCCGAGCGTGCATTGATCGGTGCGTGGTATCAAGCTGGTGCGAAATAATTGATCGTTGGCTTGTCAGCGTTCATCTGTTGAGCGCTGACAAGCCACACGTAACGACAAATTAACTGCTCAGCAGCGCCTGAAAATCTCATGGCGCTTTTCACCAGATTACCTTCAACAGCGATGTAAATAAGAAGCATAGCGACTGTGACGTTGCTGGCTTCCTGCTGTCTGCTGCGCGCCGTTGTGGTTGATCTTTTGCCCAGATAAAACACATTTTAGAAAGCTACTATGACGAACACCACCACTCTCACCATCGACGGTTTCACCCTCACCGCGGCGCAAGTCGTCAGCGTGGCGCGTGCGCCGCATCTGCCTGTGACGCTGGCGCAGTCTTCCCGCACGGCATTAAAAGAAAGCCGCGATTTTATCGAGGCGACCTGGATGCACGATGATGCGCCCATGATGTATAGCTTCAACACCGGCGTCGGTTTGCTCAAAGACACCCGTATCAAGGTGGAACATATCGCCTTGTTTCAGACCCAGTTGATCAAGGCCCATTGCGCCGGGATCGGCGAACCGTTCTCGGAAGAAGTCAGCCGCGCCACGATGTTGCTGCGCGCCAATGCTTTTGCGAGTAATTATTCGGCCCCGCGGGTTGAAGTGGTGGATCGTCTGCTGGCTTTTCTGAACGC
>NZ_JASJXA010000063.1:0-14304 GCF_035018905.1 Glaciimonas sp. Gout2
CCGAACGGATCGCCCTGATCCCAACGCCAGACCATCTGGTTGTTGCTGGCGTCGGTGATGACGCGGGGTGTATTGCTGTGGTCGGCATAAATGTAAAAAATATCGGTGACGGTCGTTGGTTCGCCGCCGTTAGTAATTATGCGTGGCTTCAATATGGCGATGGGAATATCGCCGAGATAGACCGTCTCCTGAATCGGATTCCATGCGGCGTCGTATTCACCGAGCAGATGACCGGCGGCGTCATAGACGTAGCGGTTAATACCTGTGGCAACAACGGTGTTTGGGCCTTGTTTTTGGACGCGTTGACCGATGCCGTTGTAGGTATAGATGACGGTGTTGCCGCCGTTGGTTGCGCTGTGCATGCGACCGCGGTCGTCGTAGGTGTAGTGGCGCATACCGTCGCTGGTGAGATGACCTGAGGCATCATACATATTGGTTCTGGCGGGCGCCGGACCGGTGGTTGACGTTAGGCGATTGCTGTTGGTAGCGATACTGTTGCCGTACGGTCGGCCATCGAGGACCGTGCGGATTCGGTTGCCACTTTGATCGTACTGGTAACGTTGCGTGTTGGTGGTGGCGGACGCCTCGGTGACGCCGGAAACACTGATGAGGCGGTCCAGATTGTCGTATTTATAGCGCTGATCCAGATCAGCGGGCGTTTTTCCGGTTTTGCCGGTTTTGTCTTTCCCGGTGCCGCTATGGTGGATTGCGATGATTCTGCTGGCGGCATCATAAGTCAGTCGTCGCACGTTGCCGTTGTGGGCGCTTCCCAGCGGATAGCTGGTCATGCGTCCATCCAGATCAAACGTGCGTGTTACCGTATTTTTATCCGTTTCGGTGCTATTGCCCCACGTCCAGCCATTGACCGGGCCGAACGGTTGATTGCCAATTGCTGAGACGAGAGCAATCTCGGTGGCGTTGCCTCCGTTCGCGTGGGCGGGTTGCAGCCTGATGCTGTTGAGGCGTCCTGCTGCGTCATGCGCATACAGAAGACTGTTGCCGCTGGGATAGCGCATCAGAATCGGTTTGGCCGTACTGCTGCCGTTCTCGCCAAAGACATACTTGACGGACAGGGTGTGAATAGTGGGGCCACCGACGATGGTGTGCTGTTGATGCAACAGTTGACCGAAACCATCGTAGGTGTAGACGGATTCGCCCGAACTGTCGACCATTCCGGTTAAATAACCGGTAGCGGCAGGTTGTCCACCGGACGCGCCATCATAGGTAAATGCGGTCGCCGGTCCGCTTGCATAGCCAATGCGGGTGAGGCGTCCGAGTACGTCATAGGCGTAGGTCGATGTCTTGCCACGGGCATCGGTGGCTGTCTTTAACTTACCTGCGGCATTAAAGGTGCGGGTTGTGTTCCCGGTATCCGGGCTGGCGGTGGCGGTTGGATTGCCGAATCCATCGACGGTGTAGTGGGTCACCAGATCACGCGGATCGGTCACTGAGCGCAAGTAATCCAGCGGGTCATATTGCAGATGGATCGTGGGACCGACGCCGTTCAATACTGCGGACGGCAAGCGTTGCTGAATCGGTCGGTTCAGGCTGTCGTATTGGTAGGTGGTGATGCGGCCTAACGGATCGGTGACTTGGGTTCGGTTGCCGACTTTGTCGTAGGCATAGGTGGTGGTGCTGGGACCGGGTTGGGCGCTGGCAACTGTGCTGTTAAAAGCGCCGAGCAATGGCGTGTAAATCAGCGTGAACAATACCGCGCTCAAGAGCGGCTTGATGTACTTAAGCCACAAGATGCGGTTATTGCGCTTAACAGGAAACGTGAAATGGGCGCTCATTCGGCCGCTCCGCTGACCTGTTGCAGGCGATTGATGGTGTCGTGGGTCCGCTGGATAGTCCGACCCAATACGCCGCCGGGATCGGTTGCATCTTCTCCCATCCGATTACCCCACAGATCAAGCTTGTAACGGATAGTGTTGCCGAGACTGTCCTTGATGCTGGTGAGTCGATGCGCGTCGTCGTAGTGATAAGTCAGGACGTTGGCGTCGGGCAAAGTCACGGCGATCAGTTGCCCGACTTTGTCATAGCGATAGCGGGTGCTGTGCGCTACGCCAGCGATGGTGACTACCTGCGATGTCAGCCAGCCGCGGGGGGCGTAATGCAATATCGTGGTGGTGCCATTGTCCTCGGTGATGCGTCCCACGCGCCCATTGATATTGTAATCGCCAAACAGCCTTACCTGCGCGAGGCCATTGGTGATCGTGCTGAGGTTACCCGCAGCGTCATAGGCCAGTTGCGTCAAGTTCACCCCGTCGCCATCCGGTTCGGTGACGCTTTCCAGTTGACCTGTCGCGTTGTAGGTATACGACCAGCTGCGGCGCGTCGTCCCGGCGCTGATGGTTTTGCTGAGAGCGTTGCCGGATGCGTCGTAGGTGAACGTGGTCACCTGACCCGGTGCGGCGATGGTCGTCGGCACGTTATAGGTCGGGTGCCATTCTGTAGTGATGGTTCTGGCGTGTGCCGTGCCGGTCGCTTCGGTGCGGCTGGTTTCCAGATTACGGCTCAGGTCGTAGGCGTAGCTGGTGACGACACCGCTAAAATCAGTGCTGGTGGCGACGTTGGCGTTGGCATCGTAGGTGTACGCGGCAGCGGGTCCGCATTCTGCGCAAGGCTGATCGATGGCGGTAATTTTGGATACGCCGTGCAGCATTCGGAAATCAAATTGATGGATATTGGTGTGCGGATTGGCCGGATCGCCGATGGTGTCGGTGATGGTGGTCGTCGATGCGCCGGTGGCGCTATCTTGCTGACCAAAGCGCAGCACGGTTTTTTGCAGTCCGCCGATCAGCTGGTTGCCGGTAGCGCGTCCCATGCAATCATAGGTCCAGTCGGTATAACGCGCGCCGTTCTCGTCAACGATACTGGTCAAGGCATGCATCAATGTGCCAAATCCGGGCGCGACGCTTTTATAGCCGGTACAGGCGTTGCCGCCGTTAATTTGTGTGGCCTCGTTATACCAATAGGTTTTGCTGTTGCCATCGGGATAGGTGACTTGCGTCAGATTGTCGGCGGCACAGGCTGTATTGGTTTGATCTGGTATGGCACAGCCGCCCGACGGACCGTCGTACGCGTAGTGATACGATTGATTGCCGGGAGTAATCATTTTGCTTAATCGGCTGCGGCTATCGTATTCAAACTGCAGTTGTTGACCCCAGTTGTCGGTCACGCACAGCAACAATCCGTCCGTCATCCTGACCCCGGAGGACACATTGGTACACATCGGTGCATCGGCCGGTAACCGACTGAGCGCCGTGTCGTTGCTTTTGCCATCGGAGTAGGTCATGGTCTGGGTCGTTCCGGCGCGGGTGGTGACCGAGAGCAGTTTGCCGTCGTCGCTATAGCGCTCGGTGCTGCCGTCGTGTGCGCTGAAATAGGTCCAACCGGTACTGGTGACGCCATCCACGGCCACAGTAGCGCTGACGCGGTCACGCCCATCGTCGTCACCGATCCAGGCCGATCCGACCAAACCGAACGCGGTGGATTTGCCGTCCGGGCGGGTAAATAAGAGACCGTCGATGACCTTGGATAAAGGCGTCGAAGGATCAGCGCAAAATGTCTGCTCGCCACGGGTCCATTGATAACATTGCGGCTGATAAGCGGTTTGACGTGGATTGGGAATTTGCACGGCTTTGCGATCCAATGGACCGGTCCAGCGTTTACCGGTTGCCCGCATCGCGCTGGCGTCAGTACTCAAGGCGTTGCCGTTGTAGGTGCGGGTAAAAGTCAGTCCACCGGCACTGTTGCTAGCGTAGTCGGTTTCTGCGCGCCAGTTGTTACCGGTCGCTGGATTGATCGGATCGCCGACATCGCACTTCGGGCATTGCTGGGCGTTGGATTTAGGATTGCCTGCTTGCAGGTCGATGGGGGATGTTGTTTGGCAGCTATTGGTGGCGCTGTTGTAATGGGTATCTTGGTGACAATAATAGAACTCACCAAGGTAACAGGCTTTGTCACCACAGAGCCAGCCACCCTCTACCGCGCCGCTCTTGGTCTCCCGATCATAGTAGATATGACAATAACCACTGCTATATCCATATTTTTTCGCAAAGTTCAAACAAGCCGACGATCCTTCGTCAGGGTTATCGTAACGTTCAGTGATAAAAAAATGCGTAGTACTGCCCGGACTATTTGGCACCATTTCTTTGCTGATTAACTTCGCGCTAACCTCATTGCTAAGCAAACCCATGCTGACGAAAGCAATAAGAATCGCCACACTCAACCCGCGAAACACGCCACGCATGGGATCGTATTTCTGAAGCGCCGATGCCTCTTTCTGTGTCCTCACAACTACCCGATATACCGACTCAATATGCTGTTTGATGTAAATAATAAAACGCACTGGCTCTCCCTGAAAATGAATACACCGCCGATGTCGATACGCGCACGTGAAATCAACACGGGCGAGACACGACATGGCGCTTCTGTCTGTTTGGTATAAGAAAAATGCTCAAGAATTTGTTAGATTTTTATTCAGCGCAATGGCGGATAAAAAGTGTGTAAGTGCGCAATACTAGATCGGATTAGGCGCAATAAAAAAGGGATGATTGTGAACAATAAGGAATTTCTTACGTGTCGTCTGATACTAAATTGCACCGAATTAAATAGTAAATTAACCTGAAAAATAGAGTTGGTATAGACGTGCGAATGCGCTAGCCAGAAAACTAAATCGACATGAAAATGGTACGGAGTGAGTGTTGTTTTATGGCCGCTATGCGCCAGATTCATGCGGGCACGTCGTGCCAGTTTGGTGCGTTTAATTATTTAACATCGGGGCAAAAATCTGTCCGCCAGCATTGACGCTAGCGGCTTTTAGGTCGGTTATTCCGTTTGCTGATCAGGTTGACGCTTCAGTCGGTCAATCCGACTCTCTGCCACATCCGCCAGCATTTGTGATGACATTGAAGCCATGCGTAACAAGCGGTCGGTGTCGGCGATATCCAGCACGGGTTTTGTATCGCTGCCTCGGTCCATGGTGCTGAAATGGGCCAGATCGATACAGGTTTGTACGCCAAGGCAGATGTCATTGGTCATGGCAATAAATTGCGCATGTGTATCTGTTCTATGTTCAAGCGGCAGCCATGAAAAGGCTTGGTGGATTGACGCTGGTTCCGGTTGCGTTGTTGGTCCGGGCGAGTTATTGGGGATGTTTGGTTTGGCCATGATGGCATCACCTTGGCAGCGTGCCGGGCAACATCGGATACTTCTTCGACTTTGACGTAACCAGGAATGCGGTGGATGGTGTGTAAACAGGATTGGTAAAACAAGATGTGAGGCATTGTATTTGTCTTGATAGGATTAAAACGCTTAACCGTCACCGCTGCCTAAAGAGGACGCACGAAGACGAGCGCAAATAAAAAAACCGCATTTCGCGGCACGCTCTTTGGATATGTCAAGTCGTCAAACCAGTTCCCTTTTTTCTCAGGGACAAAAAGAGTATAGAGCATCAAGGCGATTTTTGTGCAGACCTGATTACGCATTGATGAGTACTTTTAAGCTTTTTGGTGCAGTAGCTAATATTTGATTCTGTATCCGACGTTTATAAGTTAAATGCAGCGATTTATCCTTAAATTGAAAAAACACCAAAATCGCCCTTACCTATTCAACGCGCCATCACCCCGCCCCGCCGCGAGCATTGCATCCGTCAACTGACGCGACAATTTAGCCGCTGACATCGGGCCGCCGAATCCCCATATATTGCGTGGTACTAACGCTACGTGTCCGGCAATGCGTGCTGGCACATAGCGCCAGATTGGTGAATTGAGCTTTTGTGCTAATCCGACTTCTGGACCGGTTGCGCTGATCATCAAGACGTGCAATTCTTTCTGCTTAAGAAGGTCTTCAGATGATACAAAAGTTGTTCCTTCTTTTGTCGGCCAGTTGGGCCAAAGTGAGAGTCCTAATACCTGGGCAATACCACCGGCCATGCTGTTGGTGGCGTAAGCCCAGTACATGTCTTGCAGACCAAGTTCTTGCAATACGGCTAAGCGCTTGCCGGATAATCCGGCAGCAGTGAGACGTGCGCGGTCGGCTGCCAGTGATATTTCCAAGTTCTGCTCTACTTTTTTACCAGCCGCGCTACGACCAGCGAGTTTTGCAAATACGTCAAACACCTTGAGTGCGTGGTCGAGCTGATTTACTTTGATGTCAATTGCGTTGAAGTTGAAAAGTACAGTGGGAGCGATTCGCTCAAAGGCATCAAACAATGCCGCGTGCCTGAACGTGACGCCAACGATGAGATCAGGTTTAAGTCTGGCGATGGCTTCCAGACTGGGTTGCTGGCGTGTGCCGATATCAATAACGTTGCTAAAGCGCGCATTGTCGTAACCGATCCATTCACGGTAGCGATCTGGGTCGACCATGCCAACTGGTGTCAGGTCAAGCGCGGCGAGCGACTCGGCGAACAAAAATTCTAGCACTACTATGCGCTTTGGATGGTCGGGTAATACGGCGCTACGCATACCGATCTCATCCGAGGCCATGGCCTGTGTTGCCGTTAGGATCAAAAAGCAACAAATGGCTAACATCATTTTTTGAAAGAATTGCATCACGCGTCGTCACCTTGGTTCATCAATTGCAACTGGATCGCGAGTAACGGTTCTTTGAGGTTTACTAGTAAAGGACAGCTTGAGCACAACATTTGTTCGCCGGGTAATTGGTTGCGAAGACAGCAAATGCGTCTGATACGCATTGGGTTGGGCAACTGTGCCGATACCGCTCGCACATAACGAATCGCCCTGTATAAGGGGTTGGGTTGACTGGTATCGAAGAAGGCCTGACGCTCGAATAGGTAGGCGATATCGTGCGCTGTGCTTTCATCCACGGCGAGCGTAGAGAGTGCATATTCTAATGAATTGCCAACGTTACTCCACAGCACACGAGCGGGAATTTTTGCGGCTGCTGAAATGGCGGCTATTTGTGGCGCAAGGTGTTCTACACATAGTGAGTGATAGCGCGCAAGAGGATCATCCGTAATGGCGCCAAGCGCGTCGGCAGGCAACCACAGCGTATGGGGCATGCCGTTGCGTAGTACTAACGTACTTGCTTCCAACGCCATGTGGAGCGGACGGCGTAATACGCGGGCGGCGACCACAGCGGCGGGAATGATCAGACTGAAATAATATTTACTCCATTGCGATAATAGTGCGCGGATATCGTCGCCAGCGTAATGCTGTTGCATCGCGGTGATTAATGACGCCACATGCTCCGTCAGCCGGTTAGCTGGTACTAACAGGCTGGTTCCTTTGATGACTGGATGTCGGCCAAGCCAGACACTTCGACACTGCGCTGCGAATTCTGCTGGTACGGATGCGGCCAGGCAGATTGAATTGCCAAAATGGTCTATCGCGACGGCATTCATTGACGACCTCGCGCTGAACGCTTACGACGACTGAACGCTAACATGCCAAGCAGATACGGCGCGCCAATCAGAGCTGTCATGACGCCAGCCGGTATTTCGATCGGTGCCAAGATAGTGCGCCCCAAGATGTCAGCAAGTCCCAACAAAATGGCACCGAGAAGCATGGCAATTGGAAGCCGACGACAATGCGGATGAAAGCCGAGCATGCGCGCCAGATGCGGCGTCATCAAACCTACAAATGCGACTGGCCCTACAACCGCAACGGCGGCGCATGCTAAGAGCGTGGCTAGTCCCAGAGCGACCAGTCGCAAACGTGTCACTGGAACGCCGAGTGCCGCGGCACTTTGCTCGCCGAGTGCCAGCAGATCGAGTGGGCGCGCGAGCCAGTAAATCATCGGTATAGTCAGCACCAGCCATGGCAATAATGATGCCGCATCAGTGGCGCTCCGACCATACGTGCCGCCGACCAGCCAGACCAGAAAGCGAGCTTGCTGAACGCTGTTTTCAACGATCAGCCATTGAGAGAGCGCGGCACACATCGCGCCTAAAGCTATGCCGGTTAGTGCGACTGGCAAAGGTGCCAGACGATGGCTACGGTTAAGAAACAATATGATGAGCAAGATAGTTGTGCCACCTAGTAACGAAGCCCCGAACATGGCGGGACGCGAGACCAACGGCGATACGACTAACGCTAACAACACTGCTAAACCCGCCCCTTGGGTAATGCCTAACACTTCCGGCCCCGCGAGAGGGTTGCGCACGACGCTTTGCAATAAAGTCCCGCTGCCCGCTAGCAATGCACCGGCCAACATGGCTGTCAACACGCGTGAAAGTCGCAAGTCAATTATTAGCCGTGCCACCGCATCGTTGCCTATTGCTGCTTCCCACCAACTTAGCGGACTAAGCCAGGTATCGCCGCACGCGACGGCAAAGGCTGCCAACGCAATGAGCACACTGACACAGAGCAATAGACAGGTCTGAAAAGATAAATTGACACGCAGCGCGGCACGCACTTCGGTTTCTGCGCCTGCCAGCATGCGCTTGCGATGAATCAGCAGTAGTAAAACGGGTGTACCGATAACGGCAATCATGACGCCGGTGGAAACGGTGGCATCCAATTTCAACGCTAGTACGAGGCTATCCGCGGCGAGCAGAATACATCCGCCCCATAAGGCCGATAGTGGCACAAGAGCACGGAGTCTGTGCACACCCGCGGCGCGGATAAGATTAGGTGCGATCAGTCCGACAAAACCCATTGGTCCCGCCACGCTCACCGCTGCGGCAGCAAACATGGTTGCGGTGACCATCGTCACTAACCGCATTGGTCTCAATGGTACGCCGAGCATCCGCGCACCGTCATCGCCGAGCGCACTGACTTCTAACGGACGAATTAACCACGGTAATACTAAGAGTGGCGCAATCAACCATTTCATGACAGTAATGAGCCCCGCCGCACCGGGTTGATATAGCACGCCGTTACTCCACAACGCAACGCTCGCAATATCATCTTCAAATATCGTCAGCAGCATCATGGTGATGGCCGAAAACAGTAGCGAGCAGGCAGTTCCGGCGATAATCAATTGCAACGCAGATACGCGCCAGCCGCCCGCTGTCACCATCGCTAACAGCGCGGCCAATAATCCGCAGCCAAACAATAACGGCACATTGGCGACGCCGCCCAAGGCAGGCAACATGATCGCGGCGAATACGCCAAGTTGCGCACCGCCGGTGACGCCTAATAAATCAGGTGCGGCTAACGGATTGCGGGTAAGGGCCTGAAACAGTGCACCGGACAAACCAAGCGCCGCACCTGAAACCAGTGCTGCCAAGACACGCGGCAATCGCAATTCGTATAGGAGTAGACGCGCAACCTGACCATCTGGCATGGTCGCATCTGATTGCGATAGCGCATTGATATCCGGCCACAGGCGCAGCGCGGCTAACATAATCAGGAAAAGTGTGCCGCCAATGGCAAGCTGGTTTGTCCTTGATCCCTGGAAAAGAAAAGGCGAGAAAAGAGAAGTTTTGGCCGTCATAACATTCATGCCGCGTACGCTGATGTGCTGTCTTTGATGCGGTTTTTGAGGCCGCTTTTAAGTTTGTCCTTGGGAGCGTTAACAGCAACGGTGGCAGTACTGATCGGACGGGTTTCTTCAGTAGAACGATAAGACGGCAAACACACTGGCTCGCCGCTTTCGGGATGGTTGAGGCGCATCATCGGCAAACCGAATGTTTCCGACAGACAGACTGGATCGATCATGGCATCGGGCGTGCCTTGATGCAAAATGCGTCCTCCGCGCATCAGGACGATATGATCGCTAAAGGCAGCCGCTTGATTGAGCTCATGCAATACCCACACAATCGTCAGTCCACGTTCGCGGTTAAGGCGGCGTAACTCTCGCAATACATCAATCTGATGATGAATATCGAGATAAGTCGTCGGTTCATCAAGGAGCAATATTTCACACTCTTGCGCTAACGCCATGGCGACCCAGGCCCGCTGCCGCTCTCCGCCGGACAGCGCAGTCACCTGACGATCTGCATAATCCTGAAGTCCGGTCGCGATCAAGGCATCCATCACGGCAGCACGGTCGGCATTGGACGGACCTGAAAAAATCGATCCAAACGCATAACGACCGTAAGCCACAAGTTCGGCGACCGTTAATCCTTCAGGAATCTGATTAAACTGGGCCAGCATGGTGAGCGTCTGAGCGAGTTCGCGCCGCTTATAGGATGCTAGTGGTCGCCCTTTGACTGAGATCGTGCCTTCTGTAATCGGTTGCAAGCCAGCGAGACTGCGTAGCAGTGTGCTCTTGCCACAGCCGTTCGGCCCGCACAATGCAGTGATTTGTCCGGGGGCGATATCCAGACTCAATCCTTTGAACACTGCGTGATCTTGATACGAAACCGAAATGTCGTGCGCTGACAACGCTGGCGCAGAAGTCAGTGATTTGGCAGGATCATGCAAAGAAGCGATTGTTGAGGAGGTCATGCCGTTCCTATTGTTAAAACTAAACTGAAACTAAATTCATACTAAATAAGCAGCGCCTGAAGCAATGACAAGTAAGGAGTAATGCAAAAGGAATAATGCGATAAACCTTGACCGCTTGAAACGCGCTTAACGATCACCATGGCTTTCCGCCATCGCCACCATGACTTTGCGCGAACCGGTGAATGGCGCACGCGCATGTGCGGACAACATATTGTCCAGCATCAGGACGTCACCTTGTTGCCATGGAAACGCTACTTTGTGCGTCTCTAACACCGTCCGAACGTGATCCAATTCTGCATCGGTTATTACACTGCCGTCACCGTAATACACATTCCGCGGCAAGTTTTCTTCGCCCACGCTATCTAATAATATTTCGCGCATATCGGGATCCAGCGTAGAAATATGAAACAAATGCGCCTGATTGAACCACACGGCATCGCCCGTGACCGGATGTTGGCCGACGCCTTTACAGCGTTGACTAGTGCGCAAATCGCCCTCCTCCGACCACTCAAACGCAATCGCGTGCTGATTGCAATAGGCCTCTACTTCCGCCGTATTCTCGGTGTTAAAAACCCGTTGCCACGGCAAATCCAGTCCGTTGCCATAATTGCGCACGTACATCAAGCCTTTGTCAATGAAGCGCTGGCGAATCTCTGGTGCGATGTCGCGATACACCGCACGGCTATCGGCAATTGGCGTCTCGCCACCGACCTGTGCGGCAATATCGCAATAGAACCAGATCTTCATCGGCCATTCGCTGGTGTAAGCTTGCTCGTTATGTAGCGGAATATGTTGATGTGCCGGATATTCGGTCGAGGTGTAAATGCCGCCACTGACCTTGCTGCGTGGCGTCGAACCAAATTCATAGTTCAGTAGCGGATACCCAAACGATGCCGCAAATTGTTGGAAGGCTTCGGCCCCGCCAACAGCGAATCCGGTAAATAAAATCGCTCCGACTTCTGGCAGCCGTGATGTCACGAGTGCATGCAATTGCGGTAAAAGACTCATCACGCTGGCACCCGACTCAAGTGGACTGACTTTCAGCGGAAAGCCAAACTCGACACAGAGGCCGGTCGTATCAATTGATTGTATTTGCATGTTGAAACTCTCCAGATAAACGGCTGCACCAAGACCTCATGGCGCGAAATATAAAGCGACTGCTGCACAATAGCCGTCAGTAGTTACTATTGGCTGCACTGAGATCAATGCGGGATCAAATGGCGGAGCCGCATCCGGCGTGCATACGCGTCCGTCATCTTGTAATGCAATGGTCCGCATATGATCCCCGCCAATCCCTACGCCGACCACCTTGAGTGCCGCTTCCTTACCGACCCATAAACGGTAGAAGGCATCCTGTGCTGCTGCGGCACTCAATGCCGCAAGCCTGGCGCATTCTGATGGCGTACAAATAAGCGGCGCTAAACCCGCAACATTTATCGGCGATAATTTTTCAATATCAACACCGACTTGCCCCGACTGAGATACAGCGATTAAGCCACACGCGCCTGAATGCGATACGTTGAACGCAAGCGATGCACCTAGTGGCGTAACTAATTCCGGTTTTCCGAAATGATCGCGTTGGATCAATGCCATCGGATCTACGTGGTACACAGTTCCTAATATTTTTCTCAATGCAGCGCGCACACCGGCAAAACGAACCCGATCTTCGCGCTGGCGGAAACGCAACATTTCCTGCTGCTCTTGCGGTAATAGTGCTTGTAACATAGCGATGTCCGGCTCTTGCGTCAGATTCAGATGTACTTGCCAGTAGCGAACCTTTTCCGAAAAAATGTGTGTGGCTGACGACAATTCGAAGCAGCTCGTTGCGTTGATCGTCAAGCTGCCTCAACTACTGATTGTGCGGAGAGCGCTTCCAATCGCCCTAACAAAACACGCTCGTGGTCACGAATAAAGAAATGATCGCCATCGAACATCTGAGTCTTAAATTCTGCCGTTGTTTCACACTGCCATGCATGCAGCGCTGCAGTCGATACGACTGGGTCACGCGTTCCGCCGAATGCGTAAATCGGGCAACGCAGTGGCGTGCGTTCACGTCGAACAAAACTGGCACCCAAACGAAAATCTCCAGCCATTACGGGCAATACCATTTCCATCAATTCGGCGTTTTGCAGAAGTTCTGTCGGCATGCCATTTAGGCGGCGCAACTCTTCCATCAATTGTGCATCTGTTGGCCACGTGCTAGAGAAATCATCTCTGGCAATATCGCGCCAAATCGGCCCCGGCGCTCCTGAAACGAATAGTGCCGCAGGCATCGATACGCCAAGCTCTGCTAACGCATAAGCTAACTCAAAAGCAAGCAAACCGCCCAGACTGTGACCAAACAATGCATATCGCGGCGTGCTATGCGCTGCGGCTGATAGTTCATCAGCTAATTGCGCGACCAACACGTCAAAGTCCTTAACCAACGGTTGGTTCAATCGGTTGCCACGCCCTGGCAATTCGACCGGATGCACCGTCATCCAATGCGGTAATAATCGACGCCAGGGCGCGTAGACATTCGCGCTAGCGCCAGCATGCGGCAAACAGAACAGCGTCATTGATGACTTCATCTGTCGTTACTAGATCGATTGCGCAGCCAAATGTCGGCGCAGGCTTAACGGGCGCAGATCAACCCAGACTTCTTCAATGTGCGCGAGACACGCCTGCTTGTTACCGCTGAAGCCGGTTTCGCGCCAACCCAATGGCATATCCTTGTAGTCGGGCCAAATCGAGTATTGCTCTTCGTGATTCGCTACGACTCTAAAAACTGTATCTATGCTATCAAAACTCATGTCGTTACTCCTTGAACCATGGTGGGAAATGGCCACCCATTTTCTTATAGACGGATGAGCACGGGTTTTATTTACCCTTAGTTTACATGTGGGATCAGCCGTGTAATCGTTGGCCTGAACAGGTTTTGTTCAGTCTTTGATTTAGCCTCTGCATGCAACCGATGGCTCACGCAATAATGCATGCGCACCCTGCACGCAATTTAGACAATGGGTGGTGGCATCACGGACCATAAAGTGGACCAAGGTTTGTGATACTTTGAGTTCACGCGCTGTTTCTTGTAATGTGCAATCGCCAATGCGCACCATCTCAAAAGCAGTCCGCGTGCGCTTGGGCAATGTCGACAACGCATCCGACACGTGTTGCAACATGTCGCGGAGAATCACGCTCGCCTCAGGCCCCGCATGCGGAGACGGCACGTCATAGCCTTCTTCTTCATTGGTGGTGTGACGACGCTCAAAGGTCCTGCGACGGTAATGATCAATCGCCAGATTACGCACCATTCGCATGAGATAAGCTAATGGTTGACGCACTGATGCGAGCGCAACGCCTTCGCTGACTTTAATAAAAACGTCCTGTACAACATCCTCGGCACGACAGCGACAACCGGTAATTCCTGTTGCAATATTCACCAGCAGATTACGATTTGCAATCAACACTGTACCTACTTCTGCACTTCCGTTATTCGCTTCCGGCTGCCTTGACGTACCCATGTTGTCGCTCCGTTCTGCAAGTGGTGGAACGAAGACTATAAAGCAAATACGAATCATTCTCAATACAATAATTGGCGTGCAGCAATAAATAAATACGTCATTTACGCTATATTTGAATCACTATTATTTAGATCACAATGTTTTATTGTCACTCAAAATGAGGATCGAATTGTCGATGAATTAACGCACTTTTAACGTTGCTTTGAAAGTAATAAAGTGTGAAAAAATCATCCTTTTGACAGCATTGAAATTGTAAAATAAATAACTATTTCGAATTGTCAAACGTGATCAATAATGGCTATTATTTCTTAATAGAGAGATGACCTGACAAGGTCACCGTAAGGGCTTGCGGAGACAAACGGCTGAAGGTACGGCTGAAGGTTTTTATACTTTTCTAACGACATTTATGGGATCAATTAATCAATATTATTTACAGC
>NZ_JASJXA010000064.1:0-13257 GCF_035018905.1 Glaciimonas sp. Gout2
TGCGTTGTGCTTTCCTTGCCGTACTAATCGTACTGTCTGCGTCGGCACGCCTTGCCGGGCCGAATTTGCGACAGTCCACGGTTATTGGCTGACAATTTTTTTAGGTGAGTTTCAGGTCATGAAGCGGTCACCAAAATGGTGTTTACTACGTTATCTAATAAGCTATCAATTTTCGGCATTTTTTAACCGTGCCAAAATGCTGCTGGTGACTTCCCTAAACGCATCTCAAAGGACTTATGAAACGATTACTGACTGTTACCGCCTCACTCATCACCGCTACGTTATTGATCGCAGGGTGTGCTGGCAATAATGGCAATTTGCAAACTGCCGGACGTAGTGGCGGTGTCTTTAAAACATTGGATGGCAATCCGCCTTTGATTGTTGGGCATCGTGGGTTGCCTGGTCTTTATCCTGAAGAAGTCATCGCTGGTTATCAGGCTGCGATTGCCGCCGGTACTGATGCGCTCGAACTGGATTTGCAATCTTCTAGCGACGGTGTTTTGTTTGCCTGTCATAACGTTTTTTTGAGCGACACAACCGATGTTGCTAGTCACCCCGAATTCGTCCCACGCAAAAAATCGCGCATGGTGGATGGGGTTGCTACCGGTCCAGAGTGGTATTTCAGTGATTTCACGGCTGCCGAGCTGAAGACTTTGCGTGTCAAGCAGCCAATCGCTACGCGTAGCAAGCAATATGACGGTTTGTATCCGCTGGCGACGTTTCAGGAAGTGATTGATCTTGCCAAGGCGACTATGGCCGCCCATCCGCAACGCAAAATGTTTATTTATCCGGAAACCAAAAATCCGATTTATCAACGCCAGTTAGGTGTGCCGCTGGAAGAAAAATTGTTGGCAATGCTGATTAAAGAAGGTTGGAATACGCCAGACTCGCCCGTTTTTGTGCAGTCGTTTGAGCCGACTAGTTTGAAGTTAATGCGCAAGATGGGGTTGAAAACCAAGGTCGTGCAATTGATCGACGGCGACGGCACCAATTTTAAAACCGGTGCAATGACCTACGGTTCGCCCGACACTGCTAAACCTTACTCATGGCTGCAAGCTAATGACCCGCGGACTTTCGCGGCAATGGTCACGCCAGCCGGTCTGGCAGAAATTAAGACTTACGCAGATGGTATTGGGCCATGGAAGTTATATATTTTGCCACCGCAGGGCGTTGATGCATCCGGCAATGCGGTGAAATCGTTAGATCAGGCCTCAAATATGGCGCCGACAAGTTTGGTCGCTGATGCGCACAAGGCGGGTTTGTTCGTGCATCCGTTCACGTTTCGTGATGAAGGTGTGCGCCTGACCAAGACCTATAACGGCGATCCTAAAGCGGAATACAAGGCGTATTTTGACTTGGGTACAGACGGTGTTTTTACCGACTTCTCGACGACCGGCCGCGTGGCGCTGACCGAGTGGATGAAGGCTAACGCGGCTAAGTAAGCAAGCCATGCAGTGCTATTCAAGCCGTCGCTGAATTGATGCGCCGAACGGGTGTCAAGGTGTTTGCGCCATTTTTTGCTATGCGTCTCACCGTCCGTTCGGCCCGACGTATCAGCTTCGGCAGTTTTGTTGATCAACGGCCGTCGAGTAGAAACGATTGCAATCTGCGTCGCAACTGGCAATACTAGCCAATGTGAATGTATCGACAACTCGGAGAATAAATCCATGGCTAAAAAGAACGCCTTTTACGCGCAATCCGGTGGCGTCACCGCTGTCATCAATGCTTCCGCCTGCGGATTAATCGAAACCGCGCGCAAGCATAAAGACACTATCGGTAAGGTCTACGCTGGTCGTAACGGCATCATCGGTGCGCTCACTGAAGACTTGATCGACACCACCAAAGAATCGGTCGCCGACATCGCAGCCCTGCGCTATACGCCGTCGGGTGCATTCGGTTCCTGCCGCTACAAATTGAAAAGCTTGGAAGCCAATAAGCGTGAATACGAACGCCTGATCGCCGTGTTTAAGGCGCATAACATCGGGTATTTTTTCTACAACGGTGGCGGTGATTCGGCTGATACCTGTTTTAAAGTCTCGCAGTTATCGGAAGCATTGGGCTATCCGGTGCAAGCCATTCACGTGCCAAAGACGATCGATAACGATCTCCCGATTACCGACTGTTGTCCCGGTTTTGGATCGGTCGCCAAGTACGTTGCGGTATCAACGCTGGAAGCCTCGTTCGATGTCAAATCGATGGCCAAGACTTCCACCAAAATTTTTGTCCTTGAGGTGATGGGGCGTCACGCCGGATGGATTGCGGCAGCGGGCGGACTGTTGATTGATCACAATATTCCAGTGGTGATTTTGTTTCCGGAAGTCGTATTCGATCAGAAGAAATTTCTGGCCCGAGTCGATGCAAACGTTAAAAAATTTGGTTATTGCACCATCGTCGTGTCAGAAGGATGTCATTACGCGGACGGCAGATTCTTGGCCGAACAAGGCACTACTGATGCATTCGGTCATGCCCAGTTGGGTGGCGCGGCGCCAGTCGTGGCGAACCTTATCAAGGATGCGCTTGGCTATAAATTTCATTGGGCGGTGGCGGATTATTTGCAGCGCTCAGCCCGTCACATCGCCTCTAAGACCGATGTCAAGCAAGCTTATCAACTGGGTCAGGCGGCGGTTGAGCTGGCGGTGAAGGGACGCAATGCCGTGATGCCGACGATTCAGCGCTTGTCTGACGTGCCGTATAAGTATCGGATTGGCGTGGCGGACCTGAAAGACGTGGCGAACGTGGAGAAGTTTATGCCAAAAGACTTTATCAGCCGCGATGGGTTCGGGATTACCGAGAAATGTAAGCGCTATCTGTTGCCCCTGATTCAGGGCGAGGATTATCCGCAATATGAAAACGGTTTGCCGCAATACGTCACGCTTAAGAATGTTGCTGTAGCGAAGAAGTTAGCCGCTTTTAAAGTGTAGTTGACTTAGTCTAATTGAATTAGTGTTGTTATCTTTTGCAAGATTAAGCATCCATGACGCTTAATCTTGCACCTTGAGATATCGGCGCTATTGTCCACCTGCACTGCGTCCAAGTTATCACTACAACTCAGCACAACCGCAATACCAATGCCAATTTTTCGCCATAGTCGTCATAACGCTCATTGATAGCGCTGACGCAAAATGACAATTCCTCGACGATGTCGGGTGACTTTTGTTGCAATAGTGCGCTGTCGTGGAGTTCGATGATCAAAGTTTCATCGGGCTTCAATTTGAATTTACTCATGCTCTCGTCGTCGCGCAAATAGCTCAGACAGTCAATCCAGGCGCTCATGTTGCGTCCGTAAAAGTCGGGGAAACCGAATATTTTTTGGGATTCGGTGTGAAAGGCATCCCAATCGGTGATAAGGCTACCGTCTAAACGGACTGTTGGCATGATGTTATCTCGCTAGGTAAAAGGTGCAGTGTTCGATTTGATGGACAGACTAATTTTACCCATGTAATGGATTGATGCTGTGAGTAAATCATTGACGCTGATCGGTCTCTGATTGACTTGCTTGAGTCAACGTATCCAAATTAGGGGCGGCTCCACGGTTTTGTCGCCGCAGAATAGAAAAGAGGAAGCGCATGCGCTTCCTCTTTTATACCTTTTTCAAGTCAATGCTGCAACTTTGGCAGAAGTTAGTAACCGATCGCGGCACCGGCAGGACGACGACCATCATTTGCGCCGTAATAGTATCCAGGCAAAACCTTGCCTGAAACGCCAGCGTCGTTACCGGAACTAGTCGCAGAAACACCCGCTGCACCCGGCACGCCCATCATGACCATTTCAGCCGCACCCCATGGCGTTTGTTCGGTCATTTTGTAACCCATTCCACGCAAGACCTTCAGGGTATCCGCTGACATACCGCGCGTTTCGTAATACACCTCGTCCGGCAGCCATTGATGGTGGAAGCGTGGTGCGTCAACTGCTTCTTGCGGACTCATGCCAAAGTCGATCACATTGAGTGCGGTTTCCAATGTGATAGTGATGATGCGCGAACCGCCCGGAGAACCAATCACCATAAAAGTTTTGCCGTCTTTGGTAACCAAAGTTGGTGACATCGACGACAGTGGACGTTTGCCCGGCGCAATCGAATTGGTTGCACCTTGCACCAGACCGTACAGATTCTTTACACCGATTTTGACGGTGAAATCATCCATTTCATCATTGAGGAAGAAGCCCGTGCCCGGCGCAATCACTACCGCACCAAAGCGACCGTTAATGGTGTAGGTGGTCGATACCGCATTGCCTTCCTTATCAACGATAGAATAGTGCGTCGTTTCAGGTTTTTCGTGCGGCGCCATACCGGGTTGTACCTCTGCGGACGGAGTGGCTTTATCGGCGCTGATCTTCTCACGAATCGATGCGGCGTAAGGCTTGCTCAACAGACGCTCTAGCGGATTTTTCACAAATTCGGGATCGCCCAAGAATGTGTTGCGATCCATGTAAGCGTGGCGCATGGACTCTGTCATCACGTGGACTGCCGCTGCGGAATTAAATCCCATCGACTTCAGGTCATACCCTTCAAGCGTGTTGAGGATCTGGCACATTGTCGCGCCGCCCGAGCTTGGCGGTGGTGCGGATACAAATACGTAGCCGCGGTAATCGCAGGTCACCGGCGCAGTTTCGGTAATCTTGTAATCAGCAAAATCGGCGGCAGTAATGATGCCTTTACCGCTCTTGGATGCCCGCTCAACTGCCTCTGGAATAGCGCCTTTATAAAAGGCGTCAGGACCGCGGCGGGAAATAGCCTCAAGCGTCTTGGCCAGATCCTTTTGCACTAGTCGGTCGCCAGGTTGTAACGGCGAGCCATCGCGGCGCAAGAAAATTCTACTGGCTTCAGGATCTTTTTTGAAGTACTTAATCGTTGTATCGAGAATATCGGTATCGCCACGATTAAGGATGAATCCGTCACGCGCCAGCTTGATCGCCGGCAGCATGACTTGCGCGCGCGTCAACTTGCCGTATTTACGCTGTGCAGTGTCCAGACCAAGCACGGTGCCCGGTACGCCGACCGCCAGATAGCCATACAAACTGGCATCGCCGATGACTTTACCGTCAGCATCCAGATACATATTGGCGCTTGCCGCAGCGGGTGCTTTTTCGCGGAAATTAATAAAAGTATCGCGTCCATCGGCTAGGTGAATGGTCATGAATCCGCCCCCACCGATATTGCCGCAGCACGGATTGACGACCGCTTGCGCATAACCGACTGCGACGGCAGCATCAACGGCGTTGCCGCCCATTTTCAGGATATCTACACCAACTTGTGAGGCTAAATGCTGCGAGGTGACGACCATGCCGTTTTTTGCCTCGACCGCCGGCACGCCGACCGCATTAACATTCCCAATTAAGGCCAGTGCGAACACCGACGCAACCAACGGTTTTAACCAATTTTTGAGATGCATACATTCCCCTTTTATGGACTAACTAAAACTTGAAGATCATTCAAGCTTGCGACTTAAGGCTTATTACTCATTTGCAAATTAAAAATGACTGAAACCCGTAGCGAACTGATATGGTGTTCGCCTGCTAAGGCAAAGGCTAACGGAGGTGGCAAGGACCGCATCGTTCAGATCGGTGGAATCGGCAGATGCCAGTGGTTTCAGATGATTCTTAATGAATAAGTAATTAGGCTGACAGCTATGCCATTGTAGCTAGCTGCGCTATTGTTGTGTAATGGTTTACGTTGTTTCTGCACAACGAGAGGCTACATCCATGCCCATAAAAAATTCCAGAAACCGGGTAAGTGAGTGGTTTGCTCACCATCACGCACACTTCTGGCCAAGGCGGCGCGCTCCACCGCCTCTTTGTTCTCGTAAAAAGGTTTGGCGGCGGTTGGCAAGTGCACTGCCCGCGCACAATCCAGCAGAATCTGTAAATATTCGGCCATGTGATCGGCGGTATAGCCGTTAATGTCGTGGAAGGTGACGACCACCGGAATATTTCCGTCGACCACCGGCAACTCGCCCGCTGCGATTCTTTCGCGTACATCGGTCAACAAATGCAACATGTTCGAGCGTCGCCGCAAGCTCGCTTTGAAGCCGTAGATCTTGCCGTCATTTGCGCTCAAATCAGTGAGCAAAATATGCATGCCGTGCTGTTGATAGACGCCAAAAGTGCGCTTGTCGTAATTCCAGAACGGCGGCCGAACCAGTTTGGGCGCACTTCCCTGAATGGCAACAATGTCGCCAATTCCCTCATTGAGCGACTCGTCGAATTTTTCCGGACTAAGAAAGCGATGATTGGCGTGGCGCGGCGTAGCGGTATGAAAGCCCAGCAAGTGACCTTCTTCCACTTCACGGCGTAATATATTGCGCCCAAAATCGGTTTCTCCCGCGCCTGATGACCGGGTTTGCACAAAAAAGAGCGCTTTTATGCCGGGCTGTACGGGATTCACCAACAGCGTGTTCAGGATGGAAAGCGTCGAGTTATCAGTCTTCGGTCTGGCGGGGCCATCGTCGAAGGTGAGCAAAAATCGGATCGGCGGTTGAGATTGCAACGCCGCTGCAGTGCGCGGTGACATCGGGACTGGCTCAATCGCGCAGCCCGCGGCACTGAGCGCCACCAACATGATTATCAAGTTGGAAGCGATTTTTTTGAAACGGTTTGATGTGGTTGCAATGACGGTATAAATAATACCGCGGTAGCTCGGTGAAAAAAGAAGAGTAGTAGTCATACGCAGCAGACACAAAAAGAGGAACTTGCCCGTGGTAAAGGCGGACCTCATGATACGTCCGCCTAAAGGTAGATCAGCCAACTGTTACAAACGAGACGCAACTTTGTTAACTCGGCTGAGAGTGCTTCAACGCGTTCTTCTACTCTATCGGATCGGACGCTGTCGCTTCACGTAGTTTGTCTTTTTTGCTCTTACGTTTGCCTTTTATACCGCCATTAGCCGGATTATCCGGTGAGTTTTCCGATGTTGTATCGACTGAACTATTCATAGCAAAGGGAAGACCTGTGTTGGAATGCAATGTCTCGACCGGTTCAAAGCCTGCGATTTGTTCACGGGGGCAGCGCACATTATGGCGTTTTTCTATCAGCCGAAAATGGGCTTCGGTATCAGCACTGATAAAGCTGACAGCGATGCCGGTCTCGCCCGCACGACCGGTACGACCGATCCGGTGCGTATAGTCAACAGCCGACCGTGGCAGGTCATAGTTCAACACGACCGGCAATTGCGGGATATCAATACCGCGCGCGGCCACATCGGTGGCGACCAGCACCTGCAACTCGCCGGCTTTAAATTCTGCCAATATCCGGGTGCGCGCACCTTGGCTGAACTCGCCGTGAAATGCCGCGGCCTTAACGCCTGAGCGGTGCAATTTTTCAGTCACGTAATCGGCGGCATATTTGGTCGCGACAAAGGCCAGTACGCGATCCCATTTATGTTCTTTCAACAGATGCACGAGCAATTGCGTGCGGCGTTTTGGATCCACCGCAATAGCGCGTTGCACAATGTCCGGCTGATTGTTTGGCTCGGCCGCCACTGCGATGCGCGTGGGATTGCGTAATATTTTCCTGGATAGCGCTTCCACTGCGGGAGGAAATGTTGCCGAAAAGAATACACTTTGTCGGGTCATCGGTAAGAGTGCCAGAATCCGTCCAATTTCTTCCGCAAAACCCAAATCCAGCAGGCGATCTGCCTCGTCGAGTACCAACATCGATACGGTCGAAATCGTCAGTGCGTGATGGTCAAGCAAGTCGAGCAGACGTCCCGGTGTGGCGACGACGATATCTGCACCGCCACGCAACGTCATCATCTGTGGATTGATCGACACGCCACCAAATATCGTTACGATCTTTAATGTTTGCGCATTGTGCTGTGCAAGTAGTTGTAGTGACTCACCGACCTGCACAGCCAGTTCTCGCGTTGGCACTAAAATCAGGGCACGCACTGACCGGTCCCGAGACTTTTCGCTGGGTGTTTGATTTAATAATTGTAACAACGGCAAACAAAACGCGGCGGTCTTACCGGAGCCGGTTTGGGCCGAACCCACGACATCGTGGCCCTGCAAAATGGCGGGAATAGCAGCTTCCTGAATCGCGGTGGGTGCAAGATAACCCAGGTCATTGACGGCGCGCAGAAGGGAGGGAAGCAAACCCAATGAAGAAAATGGCATAAGGGAATGGTCGAATTTCGATTTAATGAGACTGAGAAATGGCACTAATTAGGTGGCTGAATTCGTGCCTGACAAGTGGCTGAATACCTGGCCATGTGTGCCCTTGCATGGCTATTTGGCACGCGATGGTGGATTGTCGCTTGAAATGGCTTCTTTTACCACCGGCATCGAAGTGCGTGGATCCGAGAGCGCATCAAAGAAGTTGATTACTAACCAACTTCTTTGATGCGCGGTCTGGGACTTATTTGATGGTGGAACCGTAATGGCGGCTTGGCACGTATTAAGAACGCAAGAGACGTTCATCTGAGCGATCTGCCTCCCGCGCCGTTTAGGGGCGCAGGTAATATCAACTCGACATATCGCTAAACGTCAGGTCGATTGGGGAAATCGGGACCCGGACCTCAAGCAACACGTCATTCCGGTCTCTTCTCACAATTAATCATCCATGGAATACCGAACTGGTCGGTGAGCATCCCAAAACGTTTAGCCCAGAAAGTCTCCGCAATCGGCATCTGTATCGTGCCGTTTTTCGCCAATGCTGCAAATGCGCGTTCGGCTTCTTCCGGTTCATCAATACCCAGCATCACATGAAAACCTTTTGCTGCCTCATAGCGTTCAGGCGGACTATCCGCACCCATTAATAGTTTATCGCCCACCATCAGGCGTGCATGGATAATCTTATCGCGCCACTCCGGTGGCGTCTGCTCTGCTATAGGCGTATCGCCGTGCGTCATCATCGCGACGATTTCACCGTCCAGACAGGCGGCATAAAAGGTAAATGCTTCCTCACATTGTCCATTAAAGTTGAGATACGGATTCATTTGCATGGTCGGCTCCTTAAAATGGGTTCAAACTGTTTTGAGCCATTGGAATTACTTCGCCCCAATATGGCTAAAGCGACATGTTCTCCCATAGGACCGATACAAACTTTTAATGTTCCCCCATCATATCGGCTAATTCACATAATATTTTTCTTGAAAAAAATGTCAAGAATTGACCTTGCTTTGTCATCAAACGCGTCTTAAGTCAGACACCATCACTACTAATAACCACTGGCAACCGGTACATTGGTATAAAGTTTTGGGAAGACACGTTTCAGATTGTCGATTTTAGGTAAGTCATTGAACACGATGTAAGGATACGTAGGATTGTGGAGCAAGAAATCCTGATGATATGCCTCCGCCGGGTAAAATCCTTGTAATGGATCGACACGTGTCACGATGCTGGCCGGAAATGCATGCGCTTTTGTCAGTTGCGCAATGTAGGCTTGGGCGATGTTTTTTTGCGTGTCATCTGCATAGAAAATATTGGAGCGATATTGCGTGCCGGTATCAGGCCCTTGCCGGTTAAGTTGGGTCGGATCCTGTGTCACCGAGAAGAAAACCTGGAGTAATTCGCCATAGGAGACGACTGCCGGATCGAAGGTGATCTGAACCGACTCGGCGTGCCCGGTTTTTCCTGAACTGACTGTCTCATATTGGGCGCTGTTCTTATCGCCACCGCTGTAGCCAGAAACAACCTTGTGTACGCCACGAACGTGTTCGTACACGCCTTGTACGCCCCAGAAACATCCTCCAGCGAATACGGCCGTTTGAAGCGGGCCTTTAGTTTTTGCGATGTTGGCCTCGGGTGGCGCGATGATGACGGGCGCCTCGGCAGCGTATGACGCGGTTGTCCAGGCAATGCAGGTGGCGCTTGTGATGCCCATTAATAGCGTAAAAATAGTCCGCATAACGATTTTTGTATGGCGTGGTTTAAGAGATTTCATTGTGTCCTCCTGATGATTATTCATTCTACAGCGACCGTAGATTAGCCGCGCGCGACGAAACGTAGCGCAACAGAGTTCATGCAATAACGTAAACCGGTTGGCTTGGGACCGTCATTGAAAACGTGGCCCAGATGCGCGTCGCAAAGATGGCACGAAATCGCATCACGTTGCAACCCTAAACTATTGTCAGCATCATTGACGACATTGTGTGTCGATATAGGTTGCCAAAAACTTGGCCAGCCCGTACCGGATTCGAATTTTGTTTTTGAGTCGAACAGTGCCGTATCGCAACAAATACAGCGATAAAGTCCATCTGCATGGTTATCCGCGTATTTCCCTGTAAATGGGGTCTCGGTTCCCGCCTTGCGCGTGACTTGATACGAATCAGCAGAAAGCAAATGTCGCCATTCATCATCAGTTCTGACAAGTTTTTGTATGGAGGCCACTTTCAGACTCTTGCCCGATGCCGAAAAATATTCAATGGTGACTTCGTGACTTTTGGCTGGTGTGGATAGCGTCGCCGCCATTGCCTTACCAAGCAGATTACTGGCGACAACGGCGCTCACGCCATACTTAAGCAGCATGCGCCGTCCGAACTTTGTTTCGCCAATGATCAATGCACATTTTTTATCTGTTGCGTTCATGATGCATCCTTACCGAAAGATGAATGTTTGATGTTGCGTCGTGCTGAGTCGTGTAATTTCGCTGCGACAACATCGACCGATGTACACGTCACTAATGTCTATTAAGTCGTCAATTTGAGCAAAACCTTACACCCGAAATGAAATTTGTTTGCCGCCGGCATAGCTGCGGACGGGGCCAGCGCGCAACTATTGCGTGGTGCTTAGCCGCTTTTCTAAAGACTGGTCGCAACAACCATACTGCATCGTTCGATGCCATGAATGACGTGGTGTCGCACTCCATGCAACATATGACCGATGCCGATCTGGGTAGCATTGCCGTATATCTGAAGTCACTAGCGCCCAAAAATCTACAGGCAGTGCCATTTAAGGCGGACAGCAAAGTCGCAACGGCTTTATTTAACGGCGTGGTAAGTACAACTGGCGCGCAGATTTATCTCGACCGCTGCGCTTGCTGTCATTGATCGGACGGTAACGGTTATAGCAAAGCTTTTCCTGCGCTGGCTGGCAATGCCGTGCTGCAAACCGCTGATCCAACCTCCGCAATTAATATTGTATTGTCAGGCAGTGCGTTACCAGCGACCAGGACAGCTCCATCGGCGCTCACCATGGCGGTGCCGCAACGGCTGCACAAGTCGCCAAAATCTGCAAAATGTCGGTTCCGGTCAAGGCTGAAACTGCCGGTTCCGGTCAAGGCTGAAACTGCCGCATCACTTGCGCCCGGACGCGCGAGAACTTTCCCCGCGGCCGAGCTTGCGACAGCGTCCTCTCGATAGGTGACATCTTTAATCTCACACCAGCTAATGAGACCAGCAGCATTCTGATCTACGTGATGGTTTGCGTAAATCAGAAACGCATTTAACGCTACTTTCATTTACTCTTCAATTTCTTTTAGCCAGCTTCGTGCTGGCTTTTTTACGTCTGAAGCGACGATCTACAAAGAAATCAAATTGTCGCTCATCCCCGACATGATCAACATCAAGCCCAACATTAAGCCTGACAAAAAAATACATCGATAGCGCAAAAAACGCTCTGACAATCTTGCTAACAAAATTTTCAAAGAAGTAGAAATGAGTCAAATCACGATCACCTTTGGCATTTTAATAGTGTGATCAACTGATCCAGCATGAGGGGAAGTGTATTTTGTAGAATTTTCTCTGTTAATTCGAGAATAGTCTCGTATCAATCTGGAAATTTCATTTGTAGAATTGAAGCCAATTAAAAATAAAAGAATAACGAGAATAGGTCACGAGAGCGCTCACCGCGATTGCAGTTACGCCACCACATCTTGACACCAGATCGAATAACGGTCGATGAAAATATAAATAACGGAATGAAGTCGTTCCGATCCAAACATGATTGATCAGTACTCCAGGCGCGCAACGCTCCTCGATATTTAAACAAAGTGAGAACTTACGCAAAACTGTCCCAGCAATGGGGTTGCAAACCTTGCTGACGGTGACAGTGCGCTAGTGCTGAGCCGTCAAGGTCTGGCCTTGTCGGCGGCTAGGAAAGTACAACGGAGTTGGACAATTTTGCGTCAGTCCTAAAAGTAAAGAAAAGTTTTTAACCGACAAATACTGACAGAGTTATAGACAGAATCAACCAAGGAACAGTGAGCATGAGGAACGCATTTTGCATGACGATACGCATACCATTTTACTTAATATTTTTTCTGATGATGAAATCGGTTCTAGTTAGTTTCTTTAGCGAGACGACACATTGAAACAAATACACTCCAAAGACCGCAAAGCGACTTTTACTTTGCCTGCCGAACACCAGCGTGACAATCCCAACAAAGACCGCATTACCTTTGCTTTTCATTATCCGGATATGACGCCGATAGCGCAGGGAAACGCACCTGAAAAAGATGAGATAAAAATATATTTGAGCCCTGCATTCGCAACTGATCGCCTTAATACCAGCTATGCAAAAAATCTGGAAGAAAATGCCATAGATTACTTTGATCCGATGCGGAGCGAAACCAAATATCGCACCGGCCGGGAAGGTATATACCGGAAGTATCAACTAGGCAAACCAGACAAGCCGGATTTGGTAAGCATCTATTACATCTTTCAGGCAGCCGATAAGCAACAAGTATGGGTGAACGACCCCGCGCGCTGGATGTGCGTTTTTAAAGTTCATAGAACTGTCGATTCGTACTTCGATGTGCAATACACGATTGCCAAATCGCTAGGCAAAGACTTCTTCGAAATCGACAAAATCGTCGCCGAACTGATTCACAAAAATATAACCATTCACCCTTGATTAGAGTAATCAAGCATGACTGCAATTGAATTGTGTCTTGGTGAAGTGTTGAGTTTAAGGCGGGTGGTTAGCGACCACCTATTTATTGAGGTGCGAAGTGGACAAAACTAAGGAGACAAAATGAGAAAAAAGGTCGCTGCATGATCAAACGTAAGCGGTCATGGCTCCGTATTTTTTGGATATTTTTGATGGAGATAGTAATTTTCATATTTTTATATTTTTGTCGATGGCATCGCAATGAGGGATTACATTGATATATCTTATATTCGAATTTTTTTTCATATTAATTGTTACAGTTTTTCCCGATGTATATGTTTGTCTTTGTATAAGAGCATTCAAATATTTTGGGGGCTTAACACATTTAGAATTTTTTATAGAAAATTTATACATGTCATTTTCTATAATCAATGTTGCGGTTTTTTCTTTGTTAATAGTTATTCGTGAAATTTCATTTGATAAAACGGCGTATAGA
>NZ_JASJXA010000065.1:0-13164 GCF_035018905.1 Glaciimonas sp. Gout2
CATCAGAATTATTTACACGTTCGTCTTAAATTAATTCGTGCGACTGAGTGGGGTGTAGTAATTTAAAATCGTTTTTCTTCGGTGAGATATGTTTTGTTTTTTAGCTTAAATAAACAGAGTTCCATATATTCTTGTCCCACTCATTTGCGACGCCTTAAGCAACTAAATCAGAGATTTCTTAAGGTAATCAGTGAATACACAAATAATCAAAGTAATTATTGCTGATGACCATCCATTTGTATTGGCGGGAATCAGATCTGTAATCGCTGCAAGTAGCCTGAAAGTAGTAGCAACAGCTTGTAATTCAACAGAAATAATTGATCTGTTAAATAAGGGTTTATGCGACGTGCTGGTGGCTGACTATGTAATGCCAGGTGGCGAATTTGGCGATGGCATTCCTTTGTTTGAATTCATTCTTCGACGTTACCCAGGCGTGCGTATTGTCGCCATGACCATGATCGATAATCCGGCAATTTTAGGGAAATTAAGAGCGATAGGAGTGCGCTGTATTCTTAGCAAGATGGATGACGTCAATTATTTAATATCGGCAGTCCATATCGCCTATGGAAGTGATAAGGGTGAGTTCTTTTCCCCAACGATAAAATCTATCATGAAGGAATACGGTAATGTGAAAGGACGCTTGGCATTATCTCAGCGAGAGGCAGAAGTACTGCGACTGTATGTCTCTGGTATGGCAATCAGTGAGATCGCAAGTCATCTGCATCGGAGCAAGCAAACTGTGAGCTCCCAAAAAAATAGCGCGATGCGAAAGATCGGAGTCGAATGCGATATGGATCTTTTTAAATACGCGATTGAGGTAGGCCTGGCACCTTCGTCAAGGACCGAAAACCAGAGCTATCACGATAACATCAGCTTCCGAACGCCCCTTTGCTAAAATATCCTATTTAGGTCGGATGAGCCTACGCGAGTGGCGTCGAAGAAAGATCCGGACTCGAGATTTAAGTTGTAATGCATCTTTGAATACAATCCACCCGCGCTAATCCTCGTCTTAATTCTAAGAGAGAGTCGCGACATGATGATATTCCAGTTTACATGTAAATTATTGAAAAATTGGAAACGAAGCTAAGACATCATATTTAAATCTGCAAATAAATATATAAATATATAAATATATAAATATTAAAAATTTACAAAGTGACGCGTTTTACAGATTCATATTTACATGTTGAACCATTTACTTTGCAATCAGTTCCGCCGACATGACTGCTTTAAGATAGGTTGTCGTGGTATCACCACGCTGCCGTTGTGCGATCCACCAGGCGCTGCCTTTACGTATCGACCATTCTTTTTTTTCGCCAGCGATAAGTATCGCAGCTACCTGACCCAGCGTGGGTTGATGCCCGATAATGAGTACTGGTTCGCGAGAGTCTGGCCAATGGGCCGCTGCTAATAGTTGATCAGCAGTGCAGTTTGGGGCGAGTTCTGGATGAATCTTAAATTTGCGTCCCAATGCTTCCGCTGTCTGGATAGTGCGAGTCGCCGGGCTGCAGAGTATCTTACAAGAGTTGGGTAAATTGCGGTCAAGCCAGTCTGCCATTTTCCATGCTTGTTTATGACCTTTTCCGGTCAGAGCACGGCCTTCGTCGGGTTCGCCGACCTCAGCCTCAGCGTGACGCCAGAGTATCAGTTCCATGAAAATTTCCTTAACAATTATTAGATTAGCTGGTTTCTGAAGACGCACCTAAAAGAGACATCAGGTGCTGCTGGGCGCTAAACGCTGCACTACGTGGTCCTTTTTTACGTTTGGTCCAATTTCCATCCGACGACAATTCCCATGCATTGACATTGTCTTTCAGGTAAGGCGTTAGTCCCTCATTGATGACACGCTTTTTTAGTGCTTTGTCTAATATGGGGAATGCCACCTCAACGCGCCTGAAAAGATTACGATTCATCCAGTCGGCACTGGCAAGATAGACATCGTGCTGTAAATTATTCCGAAAGTAATAGATTCGCGTGTGTTCAAGAAAACGCCCGATGATAGAGCGCACCGAAATATTGTCCGATAGTCCGGTCACGCCAGGGCGCAATGCACAGGCGCCTCTAATAATAAGTTCTATTTTCACGCCATCTGCTGAAGCAGCATAGAGCGCTTTGATTACCGACTCATCCAACAACGCGTTCATTTTTGCGACTATCCGCGCTGGTCTGCCTTGCCGTGCTATTTCTGCCTCGTTTCGAATCGCGCGAATTAATTCTTTTTGCAGGGCGAATGGGGCCAGCCAAAGATGATCCATTTTTTTTGGTTTAGTCAGACTGGTTAGGTGAATGAATACTTCATTCACCTCGATTGCTAACTTTTGGTTAGCAGTTAGCAGACCAAAGTCGGTGTATAGCTTGGTGGTGTTCGGATGATAGTTTCCGGTTCCTAGGTGCGCATAAAAGCACAATCCATTCGTATCGTCTTTTCCTCCATTGATTATTTCGCGGCGGATAACGAGTGCCAGTTTTGCGTGCGTTTTCAAGCCGACTACACCATATACAACATGGGCTCCGGCGCGCTCTAATCGGTCGGCCCAATTAATGTTCGCTTCTTCATCGAAACGTGCCATTAATTCGACTACTACAGTGACTTCCTTACCCAACTGCGCTGCAAGAATTAATGATTCGATTAAATCCGAATTCATCCCTGCGCGATAAATAGTCTGCCTTATAGCAACGACTAACGGGTCATGTGCCGCGCTGCGGATAAAGTCGATCACTGGTTGAAACGACTGAAACGGATGGTGCAACAGGACATCTTTTCTTTTTAATAAGGTGAAAATATCTTCAGATAACAAGTGCGAAGGCAGGCCCGGTGTAAAGGTTGGGAAGCGCAGATTCGGGAGCGTGGTCTGATCAATCATTTCTGATAGTCGCACCAGATTGACTGGTCCATCAACGGCATACATTCGATTTGGCGCGATAGAAAATTGATTGAGTAAAAAGGTAGATAAATGCTGAGGGCAGTTTTGGGCTATTTCGAGACGAACCGCAACGCCAAACTGGCGACTTTGTAATTCACTTTGTAGCGCCTGACGTAGATTTTTCACCTCCTCTTCATCGACCCATAAATCACTATTGCGCGTCACCCGAAATTGGTAGTAGGAGAGTATGTGGCGCCCGCTAAACAGATCATTAATATGCGCATGAATGATTGATGACAGTAAACAGAATGAAATGCCATTCGGCGATAGCGCATCGGGTAATCTAATCACACGCGGTAATACACGCGGCGCTTTCACAATGGCGATTGTCGCTTCTCGTCCGAACGCATCTTTTCCCGCCATTTCGACGATAAAATTTAAGCTCTTGTTGAGAACTTGCGGAAACGGATGAGCCGGATCAAGCCCGATGGGGGTGAGTAAGGGACGAATTTCGTGCTCAAAATACGATTTCACCCAAGCACGCTGGGCTTCGTTACGATCTTTATGCCTTAGAAGATGAACACCATTCGCTGATAGTTGCGGCAAGACTTCCTTGTTCAGGATGGCATATTGACGTGCAACGATATCGTGACATTCGGTACTGGTTAGTTTGAACGCCTCAGTCAGCAGCGGGGGATCAATGACTTGGCTGCCGTCCTCTGTGTGACTATTGGCCAAAAGACTTGCAATGCGTACTTCAAAAAACTCATCCAGATTGTTACTGACGATACATAAATAGCGTAACCGCTCAAGCAATGGAATGTGTCGTTGCTCGGCTTGCGCCAATACCCTCCGATTAAAGGCGAGAAGCGAGAGCTCGCGATTCAAATAGGCAGGGTTGCTATCAATATTTGGTTTAATTGGGTCACTTCCCTCGCCCGGGCTAGTATTTTTTTTCATAAAGTGAGTGTACTAGTCTGGACAATTTGATCGGAGTGTATGCAGACAATATGACATCTTGATGACAAATACGATAGCTATTTGAGCCCTTTATTATTCAAATAGAACACTAATTACACTGTTATGTTGCGCTTCATTGCGTGTCACAAACATGTCATAAATGTTGGTTAAAGTTCCGCCTGTCCCAATGGACGTTATGAATTTGCGGCTGTAAATGTATCAAATAAACCATTTTAGCTAGCCTGATCCGTAAGAAACCGTAAGTTTCTATAGTTTTATTTTAAGTTTGGTGTTTAATTTTAGTGAACAAGGGAGTAATTGAATGCGACTCAATAAAGTCTTTACATCCGTCGTTTTGGCGTTGGGTGCAACGTTCGCAGTTTCATCGGTAATGGCAGCGGAAATCACTGGCGCTGGCGCTTCATTTCCTTATCCGATTTACGCAAAGTGGGCCGAATCTTACAAAGCGGCAACTGGCAATAGCTTGAATTATCAATCGATTGGGTCGGGCGGTGGTATCAAACAGATCAAAGCAAAGACCGTCGATTTTGGGGCGTCCGATATGCCGCTAAAGGCGGAAGAATTGGCCGCTGACAGTTTGATGCAGTTCCCTGCAATCATGGGTGGCGTAGTGCCGGTGGTAAATCTGGAAGGTATTACTCCAGGCCAATTGAAGCTGACTGGTGCATTATTGGGAGACATCTATTTAGGCAAAATTACTAAATGGAATTCGCCAGAAATTGCTGCTTTGAACCCTGGCGTGAAGCTGCCATCTAGCGACATCACGGTTGTGTATCGGGCTGACGGTTCAGGTACATCTTTTGTGTTCACTAGTTACTTGTCAAAAACTAATCCTAGCTTTAAGAGTGGCATTGGTGCAGGTACTTCGGTTAAGTGGCTGGTCGGTGTGGGTGGCAAAGGTAATGAAGGCGTCGCAGCCAACGTCCAAAAAATCAAAGGTTCGATTGGCTACGTTGAATATGCATACGCTAAAAAGAACAAGCTACAGCATACACAGTTGAAAAATCGTGACGGTGGATTTGTACAACCAGATGACGAAACTTTTAAAGCAGCAGCAGCGGGTGCCGATTGGGCTAAAACACCGGGTTTTGCGGTCGATTTCACAGATGCTTCCGGTAAGAATAGCTGGCCTATTACTAGTGCTTCGTTCATCTTGCTGCATAAATCACAAGCTGATGGTGCCAAGGGCAAAGAAGTTCTGAAGTTCTTTGACTGGGCCTACAAGAACGGTGGCGCAGCAGCGACTGAACTTGACTATGTGGCGATTCCTGCTTCTGTCGTTAAGCTAGTAACCGAAGCTTGGAAAAGTGATATTAAGGACAGCGCTGGTAAGGCAATCTGGTAATCAGGGCTGGTTTTAGCGTGTGTCTAGATAGTTAATAAAAATACAGATGGACGGTGATGGTAGACCGTTTGTCTGTAGTCATACTGTAATAGCGCCTCCCGATACCAACATTAAGTTGCAAGGCCCATCGCCTCAATTCCTACGCAGAAAAACTCGCTAGGTGACCGCCGGGCTAATAATTTGTAATAAGTTCCGAGATGTTAGACGGACATGGCACACACTTCATCGGATATCGCTACTCATGAGTGCAAATATTCCTGTTATGGCACAACCAATATCACTCCACCCCAAAAGCCTTGATCAGGCCGGTTTGTCGCAACAAGCATTGCTTGTCACTATGCGCAGACAACGCATCCAGGACTTCTTCTTTCATAAAATCACGATGGGATTTTCGCTCATCGTACTGTTTGTTCTGATGGGAATTATTGTCTCGCTTGCCATCGGCGCGTGGCCTGTATTTCATACATTTGGTCCGTCTTTTATTACCAGTATTGAGTGGGATCCGGTCAACGATCAGTACGGCGCATTAACTGCGATTGCGGGTACGCTGGTGACGTCATTTATTGCATTAGCAATTGCGTTCCCAATCAGTTTCGGTATTGCATTATTTTTGACGGAAATTTGTCCTTCAAAATTACGTCAGCCTTTAGGTACGGCAGTCGAACTTCTCGCTGGGGTTCCGAGTATTATTTACGGCATTTGGGGATTATTTGTGTTTGCCCCGTTGTTTGCGGAATATGTACAGCCCTTGTTAGGTGATACTTTGGGTCATATTCCTGGTATTGGTATCTTATTTTCAGGTCCGCAAATGGGCATCGGCATCTTAACAGCTGGCCTGATTTTGGCAGTGATGATCATTCCTTTTATTGCCTCCGTGATGCGCGATGTATTTGAGGTCGTACCGGCGGTATTGAAAGAATCAGCGTACGGCCTTGGTTGCACCCGTTGGGAAGTCGTCCGCAAGGTGGTGTTGCCCTATGCTAAAACCGGCGTTGTGGGTGGTGTCATGCTTGGACTTGGTCGTGCTCTAGGCGAAACGATGGCGGTGACCTTCGTTATTGGTAATTCGCACCGCTTATCGTGGTCCTTATTCGGTGCCGGTAACAGTATTGCATCGACGCTAGCTAACGAAATCGCTGAGGCTTCGTCAACCTTGCACGTCTCTGCGTTATTCGCACTTGGTCTTATATTATTTGTGATTACTTTTCTTGTACTATCCGCAGCTAAATTGATGTTGATGGGAATGTCCCGGAAAGAGGGTGTCAAATGAGTGCACAGAATTCAGGGCTTTCAACGCAAACTTTTCCTGTCAATCCAGCTGCGAACAAAGTATATCGCAAGCGAATTTTGATACACAAAATTGGCATGGTGTTGTCTTTTTTGGCGATGGCTTTCGGTTTAATTGTGTTGATGTGGATTTTGACAACCCTCGTGGTAAAAGGGGTGGGTGCAATGAATCTTGGATTGCTTACCCAAAACACCCCATCGCCAGGTGGGGAGGGCGGTGGCTTATTTAATCCGATAGTGGGCAGCTTGATGCTGGTTGGACTGGCCACACTGATTAGCACGCCAATCGGAATATTAGCCGGCATTTATTTGGCTGAATATGGGGAAGAAAGCAAACTGGCCCAAGTGACGCGCTTTGTGACCGATATCATGTTGTCAGCGCCGTCAATTGTCATTGGCCTGTTTGTTTACGCAATTTATGTCGCGAAAATCGGTCATTTTTCTGGTTGGGCGGGGGCATTTGCTTTGTCATTAATTGCTGTTCCTGTGGTAGTCCGGACAACCGACAATATGCTCAAACTGGTACCCGGCAATTTGAGAGAAGCAGCATTTGCGCTCGGCGCACCGCGCTGGAAGGTAGCATTGACTGTGCGGCTTCGCGCGGTAAAAGCCGGTGTAGTGACGGGCGTTCTATTGGCTGTGGCACGCATAGCCGGCGAAACCGCACCATTGCTTTTTACAGCTTTGAACAATCAATTTTTCAGTACCAATATGAATAAGCCAATTGCCAATTTGCCTGGCGTGATTAATCAGTTTGCCAATAGCCCTTACGACAATTGGGTATCTTTGGCCTGGGCGGGTGCTTTGTTGATTACATTGGGTGTATTGATTTTGAATATCGTAGCGCGTACCTTATTTAGCCAAAAAATTCCAAGTTGAGGCAACGTCTGAAAAAGTGCTATAAGGCATTTTTTTCATTGATGTTTGCTTGGCTAACAGCTAAACCATTTACTGAAAACTGCATTTAATGACTGCGATTGCCATGACTAATCAAGCACTGCAAAGCACCGATTTCAACGCTCTTAAAAAGCCGACTATAGAAATTTCAAAGTTGAATTTTTTCTATGGTAGTTTTCAAGGATTGAAAGATATTAATCTTCATATCAATGAAAAAAAGGTAACCGCATTTATTGGTCCATCCGGCTGCGGAAAATCCACATTACTACGTACTCTCAACCGAATGTACGATCTTTATCCCGGTCAGCGTGCTGAAGGACAAATTATCTACGCTGGGAAGAATATTTTGGATGCCGGTCAGGATCTGAATATGTTACGTGCCAAGGTCGGTATGGTGTTTCAGAAGCCGACGCCGTTTCCAATGTCGATCTACGACAACATCGCTTTTGGTATTCGTCTTTATGAAAATTTGCCAAAAGGTGAAATGGACGAGCGCGTTGAATGGGCACTGACGAAAGCGGCCTTGTGGGGCGAGGTAAAAGATAAACTGAATAAAAGCGGCTTAAGTTTGTCAGGCGGTCAGCAGCAACGTTTGTGTATAGCACGGAGCGTCGCAGTACGTCCTGATGTCCTTTTACTTGATGAGCCGACATCGGCGCTGGACCCAATTTCGACGGCTAAAGTAGAAGAGTTGATTACTGAGCTGAAGCAAGATTACACGATTGCTATCGTGACGCACAATATGCAACAGGCCGCACGCTGCTCGGATTTCACGGCTTATATGTATTTGGGTGAGCTAGTCGAATTTGGCAAGACCGATCAGATATTCATGAATCCGGCCCGTAAAGAAACGCAGGATTACATTACTGGTCGCTTTGGTTAATCAGTTATACGGAGTGGCGTTGGATGATTAACTTCTATTTCGTATGCACCTTTTAACTCTTATTGAATCCGCATAGAACTGTAAGGAATAACCAGATGACTGGCGAACACTCTTCAAAGCAATATGATTCAGACCTTGAAACAATCCGTTCAAAAGTATTACTTATGGGCGGTTTGGTCGAGCGACAATTTCAGGAAGCAATGAATGTCTTCCATAACGGAAATATTGCCGCTGGCGAACGCGTCATCAAGGATGACGATCAAGTCAATTTATTAGAAGTGGAATTGGATAATGCTTGTAGTCACTTGATCGTGCGTCGTCAGCCTACGGCTAATGATTTACGCGTAGTGATGGCGACGATTAAGGTCATTACCGATCTTGAGCGAGTCGGTGATGAGGCCGCCAAAATTGCACGTACGGCGATCCATCTTCATAAGCGTGGCGTCGGAAGTGTCGATCACAATGAAACTGTAAGGGTGATTGCTACAGCGGCCGCCGACTTGCTGCACGATGCTCTTGATGCGTTGGCACGTTTGGACGAAAAGCAGGCGATCAAATTGATTTCAGACGATGCAATTATCGATCGGGATTTTCGGTCAATTATGCGCAACGTCATCACTTACATGATGGAAGATCCACGCACGATTTCTGCATTGATGGACACTTTGTGGGTCGCAAAAGCAATCGAGCGTATTGGGGATCACGCTAAAAACATCGCAGAATATGTTATTTATATCGTCGAAGGTAAGGATATACGACATACCGACTATGCAGCGACACACCTTGGCTCAGGTACTTGATTGTTGCGTAAAGCAGGCGAGCAGCGGATCAAGTGAGGAAGAAAAGGGCGAACGCGTATGTTTATAATTCATGGCTTGTTAATTTTTACGTTGACCTGTGCCGATGACTTCTGAAAAAGCATCAATTCTGATCATTGAGGATGAACCGTCGATTGCAGAGTTAGTTGCATACACCATGTCGGAGGCAGGTTGGAGTCCGACGGTGGCGTCTACGGCAGCCGAAGGTTGGTCATCGATTCAGCATCGAACGCCAGAGTTGGTGCTGTTGGACTGGATGCTTCCCGATCAGAGTGGACTCAGATTTTTGTCACGTCTACGTGCAGAACGGCAATTTCAGTCGATACTGGTGATGATGCTAACGGCTAAATCCATGGAAGAGGATAAGATATCCGGTTTGGATAATGGTGCGGATGATTATATGACCAAGCCGTTTTCACCACGTGAGCTAACGTCGCGGGTGAAAGCATTATTGCGTCGTAAAAATCCTGATCAGACTGTTGGCATGATGTCTGCTGGCGCGGTAACGCTTGATCCAGCGAGTTGTTCGGTGCTGATGAATGAACAGAAAATTGATATCGGACACGCCGAGTATCGTCTGCTGAAGTTCTTTATGGCCAATCCCGATCGGGTTTTTTCACGCAGTCAATTACTTGACAAGGTGTGGGGCGATCATGTGGTTATCGAAGAGCGAACGGTAGACGTGCACATACTACGCTTACGGAAGGCTCTGCATGAGGCGGATAATTTGATTCGTACCGTGCGTAGCGTCGGCTACATGTTGTCGACAAAATAAGTCTTTTTACGTTAACGCACTGCATTGCGCTATCTCATTTCCTTTTAATACCTTATGAATCCAACGATGTTGTTCTGGATACCAGCGGCCCTTCGGCTGCTGATGATTTTTGTCGTTTCGGCTTTCGCGTGGCTTTTTTTTGGGGCAATTCCAGGGTTGCTTTTGTGCGCCGCAAGTCTCGTAATGCTGATTGTTTTGCAACTATATTATTTGTATCGTTTAGGTGGCTGGCTGGATAATCCTCGTGGACAAAAGCTTCCAGATGGTTGGGGAGCGTGGACAGACATTTTTTCACGTTTGTATCGTCTGCGACGTGATGATGAAAAAAATCAAGCTGAACTGTCCGAATGGCTGGCGCGTTTTCGACAGGCCATGCATCTATTGCCTGACGGTGTGGTGATCATGGATGACGTTTTATTTTTGGAGTGGTGTAATCCAGCGGCCGAGCGTCATCTCGGCCTCCAACATGGCCGCGACAAAGGAATGCGTGTTACCAATTTGATCCGAAACCCAGATTTCATCGATTACATAATTCTTGGTCGCTATGATCAGCCGCTGCTATTAACGCTACGCGAGCGGAAACTGGTTGTACAAATTATTCCATTTGAAAATCGCCGTCAGATTCTGGTAACCCATGACGCGACTGAATCAGAACGCATCGATATGATGCGCCGCGATTTTATCGCTAATGCCTCACATGAATTACGCACACCGCTGACGGTTATTAACGGTTTTTTAGAAATTGCCCAAGCCCATCCAAATCTCGACCCACAAGTAAGGGCTGGACATCTAAAAATGATGACCGAGCAGGGCCAGCGGATGCAAAATTTGATTGGCGACATGCTGACACTAACGCGGCTTGAGTCAATCGATTATCCGATGCGTCCAGAACGCGTGTATATCGAAGCTATGTTAAAAAATATTTTGCAAGAAGTTGAGTTGTTGTCGGCTGGTCAACATATTTTTTCTCTTCACATAGATGGCCCGGATATCAACGGAAACACAGAAGAATTACGAAGTGCTTTCAATAATTTGGTATCTAACGCTGTGCGGTACACCCCGGCTGGCGGGAAAATAGATTTGATTTGGCAAAATACGCTCAAGGGACCACAGTTCGTGGTGCGTGATACGGGTATAGGATTCAGTGCTGAGCATATGTCGCGTTTGACCGAACGTTTCTACAGGGTGGACAAAAGCCGGTCTCGCGAGACGCGAGGAACCGGGCTTGGCCTAGCCATTGTTAAACATGTATTACTTCGACATGGGGGAGTGTTGGGCGTCGAGTCGAGTCAAGACAAGGGGAGCGTGTTCACAGCACGCCTACCGACGACGATCGTAATAAATAGTAAGGCTGATATACATTGAGGAAAGTTAGGTCGATGATAGAGGCAATACTCATGCCGTGCTAATGAATTCCAGGTGTTCTGCATTTGCGCCATTGTCTACCGCCGAAGTTGTAGCGTTAGTCTGATTAATGGTTTATTTTGCAATCAATTTACCTATCATTCCGGTCGTAATCTTTCGTCGGGCATGGCTGCCGAGGTCCGCCTCTGATGTAAAATCGCTGACTTTCATCGTATTTCTTAATTAATGAACGCTATCTTATCGCCTCGTTGCCTGCCAGTAGTCAGATCATCGCTGTCTATTTTGCTCACTTTGTCTTTAGTCACAGCCTGTACGACTATTGCACCAGTCGCGCCAGTGACACCCGTAGTCACGGTGCCGGTTGTTCAAAAAGAAGCGCCGCGGCACATTAAAATTGGCCTTGCCTTGGGTGGTGGCGCGGCACGTGGCTTCGCGCACATTGGAGTCATTAAGGCTCTTGAAGCCCAAGGCATAGTTCCGGATATCGTCGTTGGTACCAGCGCAGGTAGCGTTGTTGGGGCGCTTTACGCCGCAGGAAACAACGGATACGCATTGCAAAAATTGGCATTGAAAATGGATGAGGCGGCATTTTCTGATTGGTCGATTCCCTTATTTGCCAAGGTAAGCGGAGTTTTAAAAGGCATCGGCCTTGAAAACTATGTTAATAATACCATCGGTAATGTTCCGATCGAAAAACTGAAAATTCCATTCGGAGCAGTCGCTACAGATCTGAACTCAGGCCAGCCGATTTTATTTCGGCGAGGAAATACTGGGTTAGCAGTGCGTGCTTCCTCAGCCGTCCCGGGCGTATTTCAATCGGTCAAGATTGGTAGCCATCTATATGTAGATGGTGGGTTGGTGGCCCCGGTACCAGTTCGATTTGCCAAGGAAATGGGTGCCGACTTTGTGATTGCTGTCGATATCTCTGCCGTGCCGAAAGCGCAGGCCGCATCTAGTTCTGTCGATGTGTTACTGCAAACCTTTGCTATTATGGGTCAGACGATTAATGAAAAGGACCTGAAAGAGGCGGACATCGTCATCCAACCTAGGCTCGACGCTATGAAGGGTAATGACTTCAATGGACGGAATATGGCAATTCTTGCGGGGGAGCAAGCCGTGATGGCTCAAATGGTCGAGATCAAAAGGAAGTTGCTAGAGAAGCGCGGTGGGTGAAGCGGAACCGTTAATAAGGCTTGCGCAGGATTCCAATTCCTACATTTCTTGTGCTATTCGAAACAGCAAAAAGCCACATCTATGGATGTGGCTTTTTGCTGTTAAATAAGTAAATGAATAGACAGTGTTTCTATTTTTGCGCTGCTGTAATATTTGCAACTGTTGCCGGATCCAGATCACTAATGCGACGCGCGCCGTTGAAGCGATTTTTCCAATAAGCTATATCCATGCTTTCTACTCGCACTGAAGAACCGGTCCTTGGAGCGTGGATAAACTTGTTATCCCCTAGATAGATGCCGACATGAGAGAAGCTGCGTTTGAGGGTGTTATAAAAGACCAGATCGCCAGGTTTTAAGTCATCCTGGTCAACTTTTTCGCCTTCTTTGCTGAGTTCTGCTGAGGTGCGGGGTAAGTTAATACCGAGCGCTTCCTTAAACACGTATCGCACCAAGCCGCTGCAATCAAGTCCAGTTTGCGGCGTGTTGCCGCCGTATTTATAATTAATACCGATTAAACCGATGGCACTTTGTGCAAGATCTGATGCACGTTCGGTAAGTTGCTCAGTGAATTGTTGAAATTTACTGCGAGGCGGTTGGGCGGGAGGGGCGCTATCGAAAACAGTTATATCTGACGACCAGGCCGGGCTGGCGATCCAGCAACTAGCGAGTACGGTACACGCCATTGCTAAAGCACGAAAAAGTGGAATGTCAATTTTAATCGTCATCGTAATTGAGGCTTGGGTCAAATGACCGCATGAATGTAAGTGAATAAGAGTC
>NZ_JASJXA010000066.1:0-13044 GCF_035018905.1 Glaciimonas sp. Gout2
CCACTAGCATTTAGTAAATATGTAATTTAGCGCATTGCGTAGCCTCACGCGCGGGAATTATTGTACTACCTTAATAAAAAAAAATTAAAAAGAGTGTTTATATTTAATCCAACATGCTGAAACCGTAAACTAGTTATTTCCAGAACCTGCCGGATGATGGATCATGACGGTTTTCCTCATCGCAGCGTCTATATATAAAATTTTCTATTACTAGCGGGGAGCTTGAGAGAATCAATCATGATCCATCATCCGGCAGGAAATTTCTATATCACATCACTTCAATTTTCATCACGTTTTGATCATTGTTACGACGAGTGACTCCGTAAAACATGCCCGCTTCTCTTTTAGCATACGGGATACCATGTACCTTTATCGACTGGCCAAAGCTTTTTGGAGTGTATGGATTATCGATTCCTTCTTCTTCACACCAGGATTGAAAAGTATCGAATAGAGCCTTAGCCGTCGCCCCCTGCTTCGGGTCGCACTTCTCGTATTGCTCAAGCCATCTGCCTAGCGAGTCCTGATCGTTTAAATACGTGCGTGTCATATTCTGCACTTGCTTGGGTGGCTTGAGCCCTACTTTGGTGTATTCAAGTGCGCCAGCCACAAGCCACGCCAGAATACCCTCCGCCTCCGCCCGTAAAGTATCGGTGAGAGCCGGGTCACCATCAGGTAATGCTGGATTTCTATCAGACTCGCCTGGCCGATTCCACTTCATGTCGAAAGGAATGACATGCAAACGGCCTCGAACTGCCCCGTCAAGGTGGTCGAGCGCAGGAACAGAATTAGTCATCAACCATAGCTTGTGACTTATTTCAAACTCAAATGCATTTTGATTGAGTAGTCGGGCGATCATATATCCGTCGCCTGTATGGCTCTTAATGGTCGCTATGTCGAACTTCTGCCCGGGTTTTGATTCGCTACTTACTGCTGCCCTTGCACCAGCTAAACGTGCTGCAACCGATGACGCTCGCTCAGGATCATTACTCTGATGAGTTTCGAGTAATACAGCGGGCGGAATACTTACACCATAATCCCCAAGTACCCATTTAACGATGTCGAGCAACACGTTCTTTCCATTAGAGCCCGCTCCAACGCACACAAATAACTTGTGTTGCTCCGTTAGTCCTGTGAGTGAATACCCTAGCGCCTTCCGTAGATAATGCGAGAGTTCGGGACGAAGCTCGAATCGCCCTACGGTGTCGGCGATCACATCACCTGTGATAGGATCGAATTCGGCTAGAATAGGGCGCCCCGTAATTTGGTTCACGAAGTTAATCCACCCCGGCGCAAGTGCTATTGGATTGAATCGAAGTCCTGAGCGTTTCGTAACTAAATCCTCACGCGCAGCTGGGCGGAGTTTCCCCGTGCGTAGATCGACGACCCCGTTCTCCACCCCCAAAAGTCGCCGATCAGTATCTAAATCCTTTAGGGATAATTTGACTTCCGGGAATTTCGCAGCGACCGCCAGCATATTATCTAGTGCCCGTTTGTTTCGGCACTGCTGCGCCCATTTTGCTATGCTTGCAGCAGTTCTTTCAATTCGCGTTCTATCTGCCGGAGTGTTTGCAGCATTCTGGCTTTGATGATAATACTGAGTCGCTTCCTTTTGGTATTCTTCGGCTATGCGCAGCGCCATTGACTGCGCAATGCTACCGCTGTCGTCCCAGATCCACTTGTTATTTTGCCATCCTAACCAAATACGTTTTTCGGTCACGTATCGTAAGTCACCATTTGTGAGTTGAACGAGCAGGTTCGCGTTTCCTGTGTCGGTGCGATCAACCAATGTTTTATAGTCGGTCTGTATGCCAAGTCCGTGACCCCTGCGGGGATTAATCCAGCCTAATGTTTGGGCTTTCTTAAAAATTGAAGTGTAGTCGGATCTGTCGCCGATTAAGTCATCGTTCCACTTGCGGTTAAATTCTTCTTCGTCACACTTCCAATCATGTAATTGTTTGGAAAATTCCAAGCCTAATTCGCGACCGACTTCATCAAGAGATTTCAGATTCTGTAAGACAGATACCCAATACTCGTACCCATATGCATTTTTATTGTAGCCCACCATGATTGCCACTAGAGCATCGCGCAAATCCGATATTGTCTCGTTCTTTACGCGTGCTAAGTTGGCCGCCCGTGCCAAGTTGTCGGGTGCACTATTGTGTGCCGGTGCTGTAACCTCGTCGATAATGTTTCGCGGGATAGTTGCCAACAGTGTGTCTGGGTTCACATAGCCACTTCCAAAGCTAGACCAGTAGGAGTAGGGTGCGCCCTTGTTTGTCGTGGGGAGGAACATTATCCGCTCTGGCTGGACGCACGACAGATCAAGCACGGGGACACAAAATAACTCCCCCAATGCTCGCACACAATGCGGGTATTCGGCTGGCGACACGGGGCGACTAAACGGAATTAAAAGACGTAAGCGAGGCGATTCCGTTGTAGGGGTACGTGTGTTATGCCCAACATAAGAAAAGGGAACTACGCCACGAATATTAATGCCCCTTTCCTCCGCGCCGTCAAGGCGTTGGATTAAGTCCCTCGCATCACTATCAATATCAAGCGTGGCGGCCGAGCGGCTTTTGACACTACTTTTATTGCGCGCCTTGCCTTCAAATTGACCAAAAACCACAAAGGGATCTTGTGCTTTTAAAGCATTTCGGGCGATATCTGATAAACCTAGGTAGTCAGCATGTGAAATAGTCGCATCTTTGGGATTCTGCACAGCATCTGTTAAATGCTTCCAGGTGTAGTCCTCGGTGTGAGTTATCCTTCCTTTATCTCCTTGGCCAAAGCTAGCCGTCATCAACGGCATAGACAATTGATTCAATCCGACGGGGCTCATGATTTCACCTCAAAACAAAGCACGGTTTCTGTGGTTTGTTTTGCAATTTCAGTTAAGAAATTATTCCGCGCCGCCCGGTATTTTTGAAGTACCCGCCTAAGTGCACGAGCGCGCGGCATGCTGGGTGTCCATTCTGCATTGAAATTGCCGTCATTAAATGTAAAAACCACAGAAAACCCCACACCCACATTGTGAGAAGCGCTTGTTAGATGAATGTCCGCAGCGGTTTTCATAGTTCACCTCGCGCCGTAATAACGATTGCATTCGGCGCCGTCGTGTCGGTTGCACCAGACTTATTTACACCGTTGGCTACGAGAGCGTTAATATCTTCTTCGCGCCAAGCCACAACACGTGGAGATAACTTTACAGGCTGGGGATATCGGCCTGATTTCACTCCCTTCCACCAAGATGCTCTGCAAACGGGAATGCGCGCCAATACGGCGGGCAGGCGAAGAAGTACGGCTATTTGAGGTTGAGATTGCATTTGGCGCTCCGATTTCGAATGCGCTCGATTGCCATAATATAGGTGTGAGGCAGTGGCGAACGCAAGGGTTTATCCTTTCGTCCGCATCCTGCATAACGTAGTCCCCATCGGATATTGGGGGACGTTCTACGCTACCGGCTTCGGATCGCCGCAATGAAAATGCTATCCAAAGATGTCGTTTAATACCAAACGCGCATTGCTCGCCCTGGCACCCTCGCATGTGCTTGTTCGCACACTCCGGGCGTTGGGGGTAAACTTTTTCCGGATTAGATTTAGTCTACCGCGATGTATCGGGATTCGTCAACGTTTAACGGTGTATTTAATTAACCTTCGATAGAAGCAAACTACGAGTAGTGTATTTAACTTTAGGCACTCGCGCCGCGAATTTGTGTCACGGTAGCGGCAGTCGGGATGTTCCCGCAATAGTCCGCCCAGGCTTGCATAAGCAAAACACGTTTTTCCAGTAGGTCCCCGCGTCGATAAGCGGCTTCGACTTTGTCGGGCAAGCTATGCGCCAGCGCATGCTCGCAGATTTCGCGCGGGAATGCGTTCGCTACAGATTCGGCGCACCAGTCGCGGAAGGTCGAACGGAATCCGTGGACGGTTATATCTTTACGCTCCATCCTCCTAAGAACAGCCGTCAGGCTCATATCGCTTAAGGCTCTACTTTGTACGCGCCCGGGAAATATTAACGCGCCCACATGCGGCGTAGCGCATAGCAAATCAAATGCAGCGGTTGATAGTGGCACGCGATGCTCTTTCCCACCCTTCATGCGCTCGGCGGGCACTGTCCAAACTTTCGTCGTCAGGTCCACTTCATCCCAAGTTGCGCCGCGCACTTCACCAGAGCGCGCCGCCGTGAGAATGCCAAACTCAACACCGCGTGCGGCGATACCTTCCCGAAGACGTAATGCCGCCATGAAGGCACCAGTTTCTTGCCAGGGCAGTGCGGGGTGGTTCTTGATCGGTGCAATCTTGCTCGGCGTCGCAAGCAGATTTTCTAGGTGGCCACGCCAGCGCGCCGGATTTTCACCCTGACGGTGCCGACTTGTGGTCGCCCAGTCGAGGATGCTTTCGATGCGGCCCCGCAATCTGGTTGCGGTTTCCGTCTTGTCTGCCCAGATTGCGCTGAGCACTTTGACGACCAGTGCGGTATCCACCGCGGCGACGGGCAACGCACCGATGATTGGAGACGCATAGGTGGCCAGGGTGTTTTCCCACTGACTGGCATGCTTGGCGTTTTTCCAGCTGCTGCGATGTGCGGCGATATAGGCCGCTGCGCACTGGTCGAAAGTAATCAGCCGTGCCAGCGCTAATGCTGCCCCAAGCTTTGCGGCGTTTCTGACGTCAAGTGGGTCCTGCCCGGCCAACAATAACACGCGGCACTCTTTCGCCTTTGCTCGCGCTGAGGCGAGATCAACGGTATGTAAAGCACCCAATCCCATTTCGCGCTGCTTGCGCGACACGGTGAAGCGGAAGATCCAGCTTTTGGTCCCGGTGGGTGAAACCTGTAGCCACAATCCCGAGCCATCGCCGTAGTATCCGGGTTTGGTTGCCTTGTTCACGCCCATGGCTGAAAGCTTGTTTACATTTAATGCCATGATCGCCGCCCTTCTTAGCCTACCCACATATCTACCCACACGGGAAGCGTAGATTCTATTGTATTGGAATAAACGACGTTATACTATAAATTTCATTTTCCCCTATGAGGATTAGGAATTGTTGGCATTTGTTGATTGTTATTAAACCGTAGAATGGCGGACACCGCTTCCGCCAGTTTTAAACATAAAGCCCTGATTATTCAGGGCTTTTTTGTTTTGCGGGTTTGATTGCTTGGATGTGTGTTTGCCATCTTTTATCGTAAACGTCCGCAACTAATACAAAGTATTCGCAACCCTCCTATTTTTTGATCGAAAATGCTGTTTTAAGGTCAAAAAAACAACCCATTTTGCATCGATATAAAAATAGCTAATCTCCGATAGATTGCTTGAGCCGAGCTGTAAGAAGTGCGTATTTCTGCTTTGAAGTATCGGCAAACGCTGAATCGCGAGATGACGGTGTATCGTCATATGGCACAGGTTCGGCGAATTGGTGGACAGTTAGATCCCACTTTTTTCCATCAATTAGATTATAAAAGTGCGTTCCGCCAGGCGTCTTAGTGGTAAGAATCCCACCGCCGAAATGATCTTGTACGACAAGAGACGTAATGCTGCAATGATTCTGCGCCGGATTTGATTGTGACCATGCCCCAGTTGGGCTTGAAGTGTCTGCGGACCATACCCGCGAAATCGATCTATATAGATCAAGTGGCGTCTCAAATGTCGTCGATGTAGAAGTATTCTGTTTGTCTTGTTTCATTAAAAAATTCCTATTCAACGAAAATTCTCTATAAGAGAAAATGTATTAGACATGGATATTTCGCCATAGGCGGGTAGGATAAGGAGTTTTTTGCCGTCACACTATTGGTATGGCGTCTAGCGATGCCAATGGATAACTTCAATGAAAAGTAGCCCAGGCGATAGATGCCGAGAATGCACAAAGCACCAATGAAGTTGCGCGCTGCAACTTGATGCGATCCGCAAACTTCAAGCGCCCGTTGGCTAACGCTGCGCCGAACATCGTCCAAGCGATGCCGATAGGTATCAACAGGCAAACAAACAATGCCGTCGCTGAAAAATAGATTTGCATATTGCTGGGCGATAGAACGGGGAAAATCGCAGACGAAAAAAGTAGTGCTTTGGGATTGAGAAGGGTTGCCACGAATAAGGAATGAGGGCCAACCGATCGTTGTCCCGATGTCTGCAGCACGGAGGCTGCCCTCCATACCATCACCGCAATGTAGATCAGGTAGAGGCTGCTGGCGGCGCGTGCCAAGATCGCTACCCAAGGGTAACTACTTTGTAAGGGCGCGAGCACTGCGCCCCAAACCGAGATCGCAATGAGATAGCCGAGAAGTTCGCATGCAATGAGTGGCAACGCGCCTTTCGCACCTCGCTCCAGGCCGGCGGCGGCCAGTAAGGTATTGGTCGGTCCGGGCGTCAGTAGTATGACCGCAGTGCTCAGCGCAAATATAGGTAAGTTGAAGTCAGATGTCATCAAAGTCTTGGAGGGGTAAGCAACTTGGACAGAGCCGGTTTGCAATTATCAATATCGCCGTTTAGTGCCAGTTTGTTGGCTAAAAGGAAAAGCGTAACAGTTTTTGGTGATGGTCAGTTTTCGACTTGCCCGCCCCACTTCGGCATATTGTACGCTACGCGTTTTGCTCCTAACAGATGCTTAACCCTATTTCTAAGCTCGCTCGCTGCGCGCCTCCGTAAGTGCTATGGTCAAGTGTTGCACCTTCTTTTTTAATTGATTGCGCTCTTCAGTAAGTTCAGCGACCAGTAACGTCAAACGGTAGATTTCTACTTGATCCGGGGAAGCGTCGCTCGACGGAGTCTCTCGTTCTGGCTTTGGCGGTAGTCGTGCCTCACGTACTTGTCTTGCTGCTTCGCGTAATTCTTTCTTGCCGCCAGCGACAGCAGCTATCTGTTGTTCGCTAGGCAAGGACGCTACGGCGACCGCAGCATTAATAGATATTTCACCGGACTTTACGGCTCTGACCAGTTCCGGCGCAGCCGTTTTTTGGATTTTTTCGATTTGTGCCAAGGTTGCGCTGCTTACCCTCGCAGAACGCGCAATGGCTTCCCGCGTTAACGGTTGCTCGCCCTCTGGCTGGCTTAATACATCTGCCCCAGCTATCTTATCGGGCGGGCGCTGGGCTTGCGTCTGTGCCACGCGCGTCGATACGATCTCTTTCTTGCGCAGGGCAAGCACACCGCGTTGAAAGTCCGATACGCTGCGCCGCCCAAGGTGGTTATCAATCATCCACATGTGGACATCTTCGATAGATTTAAACGTGTGGTTCTGAATAATATTAAAAGGAATTTCGTGCTTTTGGCAGATACCGTAGCGGTTGTGCCCATCTATTAAAAGATCACCCCACAGTACTAGCGCGTCGCGGCAGCCTTCGGACAGCAGGCTACGTTCTAGTGCGGCGAATTCGTCATCGGTTAAAGGATCGATATAAGCACGGAGATCTTCGCTGATATTAATGGTCATGGTTAAGACGAAATTAAATGATAGCGCGGTAGTGTACGCAACGCCGCTATTTTAAGCCACATAGCAACCTATTATTTCAAAAAAATCTGAGCTGCCCCGGTGTCTTGACGGACAGTGATGTATGAAGCGCCACGAATATGTTTGGCCGAGCTAGCCGGAATAGGGGAGAAATTGAAACAAAACGAATGCGCAAAAATACTTAACTGAAAGCCGCTCCGGCGAAGAGTTGAAATTCAGCGTAAATACGTAATGCGACTTTTATACGTATTGTTATGGATACTTCTTGTGCATCAATATAGGGAAGTGACGATCCTTTTTAAATTCGTTGCAATTTGATTTATTGGTCCGAGTTTTGATGGGTATTTTTCACGGTGGTCTGTGAAGAATGGGGTTTGAAAGATATACAAGCGTTAAATTATTACTAGTAATTATGATCTCAAGCCGTGCTAAAAGCCTCTAGAAAAAAGGTTGATAAATATATTAATAGATAGATTCCAGAGAGTAACTATACAGTGAAGAAAACCTCCAAACTAAGGCGACTCTTGTGTTGTGAAGCCTAAGTATTTCTTGAATGAGTGAAAAAAATTTTATATATTTAACCAATATAGAATTCTTGATAATTATTTCGGCATCAACTTTGTTCAAAGGTTGAAATATAGGGCATCAAAATTGAATTGACGGGCTTGGTCGAGGGGGTAGCAAGGCTCCGATTTTCGGGAAGATGGTATTGGAAGAGTATTTCCTCGGCAGAGGTCGGAAGCAAGATTGATAAAGCAATTTTTGTGCTGGAACCGGATGTGGTGGCGCTGTTATTCAATCGTGCGCAGGGCGCACACTAATATTATCGGTTACCGATTGACCAATGCCAAGCTTTGACAGGCATCATCCCATGGCGTTGGCAGGGCTTGATCGGAGGCACTGAGACTTAGGTTGCTATCGGTGAATTCTTTTTTGACCTTCAGGCGGGTGTCCGCGTATCGAAAAGGAGTTTCCATGCCTGAACTATCGTTCCAGGTGGAAGGCGCGGAGACGGTCCGTTCTGCGACCACTCCGCTGCTTAATTGCAGACTGTGCATCAACACGGCTATTTCGAGCGTGAGAGTCGCGAATGTCATCCTACAGTGCCACATTCAGATCGAATCGCCACGGCGGCGCTACCGGCCGGGGGAGCAAGAACGGTTGCGAGAATTATTTGGCGATCCCCTGCGTTTCAAACAGGGGCCACATCCACTCCTATGGACGCATAACACTTTGCTCATACCTGGTTTTGAAGGGAGTTGTATTGCGGACTTGCCGGTTCCATGTAGCTATGATTTCAATGTGGCCGCAGTGAAATTCTTTTATGCGCTTGAAGATGGTGAGGTGCCACTTTTGTTCCAGTTTAGCGGTACGGTTTTTTATCGCGATGAAAATGATCGGCTCCAGATTAGCCGGATTGCCTGGACCAAGGAGGCAACATTTTTGCTGCCCGATTCGGTGTGGCAGGAGATGATGGATCGCTATTATCCCAACGGCACATGGTTGTGTCTGGATCGCGATCAGTTTGATCGGCTTTATCGATATAAGAGGCAGCATGGACTATCGACATGGGAGCAGGCGCTGGATAGTCTATTGGATATCGTTGAAGAGAATGTGCCATGAATGCCTCGTTTATTCATAGCGTTGTAAGCGCCGTGCTTTATGAAGGTTATATGCTTTATCCCTACCGCGCCTCCTCGGTGAAAAACCGGCAGCGCTGGGCCTTCGGGGGCGTTTATCCACACAATTACTGTATGGCTCATGATGGTGCCGATCCATGGATGATTCAGACTCAGTGCCTTGTGCAGGGTGGTCCCGACACGGTACTGACGGTCACGTCAGGGTTCTTGCATTTAACCGCGCGCGAGACGGGAGAATTGAAGCCGCCATTGGTGGAGTGGCCACAGGACGAGCCGCCATATTGTGCGGTTGATGTTCTGACGATCGACGGGCAGCATTTTTATAGCTGGCAGGAAGCGGTTGAGCGCCAGATTAATACCGAACCACTCTGCTTGGATGAGGTGGGTGAATCTGAATATAAGGAGTGGAAAACCCCCTTTGAATTAGCAGGGCATCGCGAATTGGAACCGTTAGGTAATGCGCAAGGTAAAGTGGCAGGTTTATTGGCACGTAACCGCCGATGCATAAACGGCGAAGTAGGAATACGTGCCGAGCGAGTGATCGATAACGTTTTCCGAATCACCGCCAGAATCGCCAATTGGACACCGTTGCCGGATGCGCGTGGTATTAGCCGCGATGCAGCAACGCTGCGAGCGTTAGTCTCGTGTCACCTGATTCTTCGGGTATCGGATGGTCGGTTCGTATCTTCTATTGATCCTCCTGCGGATCTCGCGGTGAATGTAGCAGAGTGTGAAAATATTGGTGTCTGGCCGGTACTAGTTGGTGAGGAAGGGACATTTGATACCATACTGGCCTCGCCGATTATCCTCTACGATTATCCGCAAATCGCACCGTAAAGCTGGGTGACCTTTTCGCTGATCCTAGGCACGATTTGGGATTGGCGCGTATGCCTTGCTATTGATTCCTCTTTGCGGCGGACGAAATTGAACTTATTACCTCGCAGGAAGCAAGGAGATACGCTGCATCCTTATCGCCGGTGGTTGAAAAACGTGTAAAATCATGCTCTCAACTTTAAGGCAAGCATCTCGCTAGGATTGTCCTTCGTCAGGTGAATTGGCGCAAATGCGGAAATGAAATTAATCTAATTAATTGCTATTGACTTAAAAAAGCAGAGTTGAAAACTAGTAATGTGACCCATTTGATAGTTTGAAGTGGACTGCTTTTGTCACTATCGAACATGAACCCTGATTATTCAGGGCTTTTTTGTTTTTGGAGAGGCCGTTTCCTACAGTGGATTTTAGGATAGTTATTTTCCCGCTATGCTTGATTTCTTTAATAAGGCGCTAAAACAAGTTTCTTTATTTTCTGTTCGTGAAATGAAGGTCAGGTGTAAGGCCTTTGAACGTCGCCTTTGTCATTAATGGAGACTATTTAATTAACATTCCCGGAAAATGGGAACGTTAATTTTGGCCTTAGAATGCATGTTGAAGTCATTTTTATTCGCTTAATGCTGTCATGCGGTTTATGGACTTGATCCGATAGCCGGACCGAAACTTCGGCAAGCAACCGTTAATGTTCAATTTCATCTTATATATTACATCTGGGAATGGGTACTATGCTCGTCATTACCATAAAGCAAGGCAAGGAAAAAAGCCTGCTAGTTCGTCAGCCTTGGATTTATGCCTCTGCCATTGAGCGCATCGATGGAAAGCCTGGCGAAAATATGCAATTTGGCGCTACAGCGCTGGTACACTCGTCTTCAGGCAAGTTTTTGGCGCGCGCAGCACATAGCCCGAAATCGGAAATTCGCGCGCGAGTCTGGACTTTCGATCAGAACGAATCCGTCGATCATGCATTTATGAAGCGTCGTATCAAAGCAGCTGTTGCGACGCGCAGTCTCGCCAGGGGTGCAAAAAATAGCGCTGCAACCGATGTGGTGCGACTGATATTGGCAGAAAAAGATGGATTACCGGGACTATTGGTGGATTGGTATGGCGGTCGAAACGGCTACCTCATATGCGAATTTCAGGCCGCTGGCGTGGAAGCCTGGAAGGTGCCGATCGTTAAGGCTTTGATGGCCGAAACCGATTGTCCGAATGTCTATGAACGCTCAGATGAGCTTATCCGAAAAGGTGAAGGCTTGCTCAACGTATCCGGTGTCTTGGCGGGGGATGAGCCGCCAGATGAAACTCAATTCACGGAGAATGGTGTGCGTTTTGCTATTGATATAAAGACCGGGAAGAAAAGTAAATACCGGTAAACAGGTGTCGGCTGTGTACTTTGACGCGCATACACCGGTGCAAGTCACACCCTCCTGCGGCGGATGGTGCGAAGAGAGTGAAAAATATTCCTATGCTGAGTGCGTTTTCGTAATTAACCTAGATTCTCCATAATCCGCAGTGTGCTGCTCTCTACCAACTCACCGGCTTGCGCAATCCATGCAATAACGTGTGGAGCCTTAAAATGTTGGTGAAGCAGTTCACGGCTTTCCCACCTTTCAAAGAACACGAAAGTGCGCGGGTCGTCTAAGTCGCGATGGAGGTCATATTGAATAAAACCTGGATCGCGTTGACTTGGTGCTATTAATGCACGCATTGCCGCTTCCATTTTTTTTTCTTGCCCAGGTTTGGCGGTATTGATCGATACGACGGCGATTTGAGACATTTTTTTCCTTTTTTTAAGGTGAGAATCGAACGATACAGCAGGATAGTTTTACGCGCACGAGTGTTGGTAAAAATAGCAAATTCTTCAAGATAGAGAAAGTCTGATATGAGTGATAATGTAACCGCTGTAAGCGCGGAAGACTTCCTCCCGGTTGGCATGCTTGCCAATGGACGTGGGCCAGCTAAAGCGATGGAGAGCGTAGCAAAACGTAAAATGAACGTTCCAGGTTGGGAACCGTTCCACTATGAGCAGATTTCTGCAACAGAATTTGAAGTAACCGGCGGTCTTCCCGAGGTTGTTGGTGGTGCAAAAAGGTGGCCGGAACCACATACTACAGTGATTGTTTTAGAAGGTGAATTGACTAAAGAATTACAGTTGAGTACTTCAGTCGAAGCATCGTTTGATGATAAAAAGACTGCCATTACCATCCATCCGAAAGTGACACTTTCGTCCAATGTTGCAGCATCATCTCCTCATACCCAACATACTAAAAGTCAGTCCAGATATATGACTGTTATCTTGCGCATGCCTGATGATGCGGCGGGACATCAACGGATAGTCGAGATGTTAGCGCTGAATAAAAATTTCTTTGGCGCTGACGTCGTAGCGACTGCCTTTCAGGACGATGTTATGGTCAGCAAATCTTTGCAGATAAGCTGATGCCACAGTAATCAACTAAAAAAGTTTGCTTTGATGCTTGCCTTGGCACTCAAAAATAGCGGACGTTCGGTTTTGGTATGACCAGGACTATCAACATTGCAAAACGTTATTCAAGCCCAGTCCGTGTAGGACCCTTTCGCTTAACTCTGCTGATGTCTGTGAGATGATTTCTTCAGGCACTTTAAATTTTTTGGTAAGCCGCTTATAGCTTTCGAATCCGTACGAAACCATAAACGGATGCATCCCGGAATCGATCGCGGCCAAGAAATCCTTCTCTTCATCACCGCAAATATAGCTACGCGCCGGATTAATATTAAAACGCTCTCTGGCAGCACGAAATTCGACCCTCTTTTCCTCGCGAACCGGAATATGAATAAAAAAATCAAGCGCGTCGAGATCAACGTCGTGGCGGCGGAAAAGTTGTCGCAGCGTTTCTTCTGGCTCGTTGGTGATGTTACGGGTAACTAGTCCGACTATTACGTCGGGCGCAGCGATCAGTGTTCGAATCAGCTCTGCAATATGGGGATAAAGTTGCGCCTCCTCCCGATATACTTCTGTCAACGTTTGAATTATTTGTTTCCGACTTTGTTTGCCGATCTGTTTTTTTATATTCGATGGAAAATCTTTCAACCCGCCCAGATATTTAAAAATATGGCGTCGCTTCTGAAAACTCTCTTCATCACCAATTGCCATATTG
>NZ_JASJXA010000067.1:0-12643 GCF_035018905.1 Glaciimonas sp. Gout2
CAGTTAACGCAGCACTCGTCCTGCAGCGGCCGCTGCTAATCAAAGGAGAGCCAGGAACGGGTAAAACCATGCTGGCAGAGGAAGTCGCTGTCGCGCTGGACATGCCGTTGTTGCAATGGCATATTAAATCGACAACGAAAGCACAGCAAGGTTTATACGAATATGATGCCGTATCACGATTGCGTGACTCCCAACTTGGTGACGAGCGGGTCAAAGATATTCACAATTACATTATTCAAGGTGTGTTGTGGCAGGCGTTTAACGCAGACCAACAAGTTGTTTTATTGATCGATGAGATAGACAAAGCCGATATTGAGTTCCCCAATGATTTGTTACGAGAACTTGATCGGATGGAGTTTTACGTCTACGAAACCCGTGAAATGGTAAAGGCCAAATTTAGACCCTTGGTCATTATTACATCGAATAATGAGAAAGAATTACCGGACGCTTTTCTGCGTCGATGTTTCTTTCATTACATTAAATTTCCCGACAAAGAAACCATGCGCGATATCGTCGACGTGCATTTTCCGCAATTGAAGAAAGATTTATTGGCGCAGGCGCTCGAAACATTCTATCAAGTGCGTGAAGTTGCCGGTCTGAAGAAAAAACCATCTACCTCAGAATTACTGGATTGGCTAAAATTATTACTGGCTGAAGATATTCCGGCCTCTGCTCTGCAAAGTAGCGACATCAAGACCATTGTCCCGCCTTTGCATGGCGCGTTACTTAAAAACGAACAGGACGTGCATTTGTTTGAGCGCTTAGTGTATATGGCGCGCAAAAACCGTTAATGTGAAACATTCTGCGAAACTCTAATGCTGATCGATTTTTTCTACACACTTAAAAACGCCAAAATTCCTGTATCAATCAAGGAGTTTTTGATTTTGCTGGAAGCATTGCAAAAGCATGTGATCACGCCATCGCTGGATAATTTTTATTATTTGGCGAGAACGACATTGGTCAAAGACGAAGCGCACTACGATAAATTCGATAAGGCATTTGGATTGTATTTCAAAGGCATTCAGGCGATTTTTGATAAAAACCCTGAGATACCTGCCGAGTGGTTGGCACAGCGCATGAAGCGGGATCTGACGCCTGAACAGTTGGCGCAGCTTGAAAAATTTGGCTACGACAAGCTCATGGATCGCATCAAAGAGCTACTTGAAGAACAAAAAGGTCGTCATGAAGGCGGAAACAAATGGATCGGCACGGGTGGCACATCGCCATTCGGCCATGGCGGCACCAATCCTGAAGGCATCCGTATGGGCGGCAGCGGCGGCAATCGCACTGCTGTAAAGGTGTGGGAAGCCCGCGCCTACAAAGACTATGATGACGAGCGTGAGCTCAATACCCGCAACATCAAAGTCGCCCTGCGTCGACTGCGTCGATTTGCCCGCGAAGGCGTGGCGGAAGAATTAGCGCTGGACGACACTATTCGGGCCACCGCAAACAATGCGGGCTATCTGGATATCAGAATGCAGGCAGAGCGAAAAAACAACATTAAAGTACTGATGTTGCTCGATGTCGGCGGCAGTATGGACGATCATATTGCTCGTACCGAGGAATTATTTTCGGCCGCTAAGACCGAATTCAAAAACATGGATTTCTTCTATTTCCATAACTGCGTCTACGACTATGTCTGGAAAAACAATCATCGTCGTCATGCGGAACGGTTCCCCACCTGGGATATTCTGCGCAAATACAAACCTGACACCAAGCTGATTTTTGTCGGTGACGCTACCATGAGTCCTTATGAAATTTTGCAACCAGGCGGCTCGGTTGAATATAATAATGACGAAGCTGGCGCCGATTGGTTGCAGCGTTTCACTAATGCCTTTCCAAAATTCATCTGGCTAAATCCTGAGCCAGAAGGTCTTTGGCAATACCGGCAATCGGTAGAAATAGTGAAGCAGTTGATGAGCAATCGCATGTTCGGACTGACTATCGATGGGTTGGAACGTGGGATGCGATTGTTAAGCAAGTGATACAAGGGTAAATAACGCTGTGTTGAACTGAAAAACTCTGCCAGCTTGCTCGCTAGCTTGTTAGCGCCAATGCACAGATGGTGCGGCGACTTTTGGTGCAACGTATTCGATTAGTCTACGTACCGATAATCACACTCTTACGTCGTCGTAAAAGCGTGCAAAAAATGGATGTTAGACTGAGAAGATGCGCTAAAATCAATGGCTAGAGAGTATGTGTCTGCCATTCTTTTACCTCCACAGTCTTACGGCTTGTGATCAGTTTTCTAAGATGCCTGAATTATCCATCTTCGCCATCGAAGAGCAAACTTTCAATTTTCTGTCACGTCCATATAATGGGGGGAAGTGCTGAAAGCTAGCGACCAAAACTGTAGATTTTGATAATTTCATCAACACCACGGTATGGTCTAACCTATTTTCTTGAATGTTTACGTATTTTGAAGACGGTGGTTGTCATGACCCCCTTTCAGAAATTTATTAAAAAACAACAAGCGGCCGCATTTTAGCTGGTTCAAACTGTTTTTGCATCGAGAAACGACCTATTCTGGAGCTGCGTCGATTTTTTCATTAGAATGCGTTCTTGTAGAGATTTCCCTCATTTTGATATTACTTGTTTTTTGTCTTAATTTACTAAAAGACAAGTATTAAAACTGCACCCCAACTGAATTGCATGGCAACTAAAAAATCTCCGATTTCCGACTACAGTGAATCATCCATCCGCGTCCTAAAGGGACTGGAGCCTGTCAAACAACGTCCCGGCATGTACACGCGGACCGAAAATCCACTCCATATCATTCAAGAAGTGATTGATAACGCCTCCGATGAGGCGCTGGGCGGCTATTGCAAAAATATTCTGGTGACGTTAAATGTCGACGGTAGCGTCAGCGTCGAAGATGATGGCCGAGGCATACCCGTTGGTATGCACCCGGAGGAAAAAGTCCCTACCGTCGAAATTGTATTCACGCGCCTGCACGCCGGCGGCAAATTCGATAAAGGTAGCGGTGGCGCTTACGCATTCTCCGGTGGCCTCCACGGTGTCGGTGTTTCCGTCACCAATGCACTTTCCACGCGACTTGAAATCACCGTCTGGCGTGAAGGCGGCGTTCATCAACTGGCGTTTGCCGGTGGCGATCTCATTGAGCAGTTAAAAACCCGGCCCCAAACACGCGACGACAAAAAAAGCGGCACACGCGTTACTGCATGGCCAGACCCAAAATATTTTGACTCGCCCGCAATCTCACAACCGGAATTGCAGCGTCTGCTGCGCTCAAAAGCGGTTTTGCTTCCGGGCGTCAAAGTCACCCTTCTCAACGCCAAAACCAATGATAGCCAAACCTGGCAGTACGACCAAGGGTTACGCGGCTATCTGATGGAGTCGTTAGCGCAATCGTCTAGCTCTGAGCCGCTAATACCGCTGTTTGAAGGCGAACAATACGCCACTGCAGAAACCGACGGATTTGCTGAAGGCGAAGGTGCGGCATGGGTCGTGGCGTGGACTGAAGATGGCGGTATCGTCCGTGAATCGTATGTCAACCTGATTCCAACCTCGGCTGGAGGAACGCATGAATCCGGTCTGCGCGAAGGGCTGTTTGGTGCAGTGAAGAATTTCGTTGACATGCACTCACTGTTACCGAAAGGTGTCAAACTGCTACCGGAGGATGTATTCGCCCGCGTATCGTTTGTTTTATCGGCCAAAGTGTTAGATCCACAATTTCAGGGGCAGATCAAAGAGCGTCTGAATTCGCGTGATGCGGTAAAGTTGATCTCGACTTATACTAAACCAGCGCTAGAATTATGGCTCAATCATCACGTCGAATACGGTAAAAAACTTGCCGAGCTCGTTATCAAGCAGGCGCAAAATCGTTTACGTTCAACCCAAAAAGTTGAAAAGAAAAAAACCTCGGGTATTGCCGTGTTACCTGGCAAACTGACAGATTGCGAATCCAGCGATATTAGTCGTAACGAGTTATTTCTGGTCGAGGGTGATTCAGCTGGCGGCTCCGCAAAAATGGGACGTGATAAAGAGTTTCAAGCGATTCTTCCTCTGCGTGGAAAAGTGCTGAACTCGTGGGAAACTGAGCGCGACCGCCTATTTGCGAATAATGAAATCCACGATATGGCGGTTGCTATCGGGATCGATCCCCATAGCAAAAATGACACAGTCGATTTCAGCACGCTCCGTTACGGAAAGATCTGCATATTGTCAGATGCGGACGTCGATGGATCACATATTCAAGTGTTGCTGCTAACGCTGTTTTTCCGCCACTTTCCACAGCTTATTGATCGTGGGCATATTTGCGTTGCACGGCCACCATTATTTCGGGTTGACGCACCCGCCCGCGGGAAAAAACCTGCACAAAAAATTTACGCATTAGACAACGGTGAACTCACTGCGATCGAAGATAAGCTGCGTAAAGATGGCGTCAAGGACGGGTCTTGGACCATTTCTCGCTTTAAAGGTTTGGGTGAGATGAACGCCGGGCAGTTGTGGGAAACCACCATGAATCCGGATACGCGTCGCTTGCTACCCATTATGCTCGGGGCGTTTGATCTGGAGGCGTCCGAAAATCGCTTTAATATGTTGATGGGCAAAGGCGAAGCCTCAGCACGTCGGGCATGGATTGAAGAGCACGGCAACGAAGCCGAGGCCGACATCTAATGAAACCTTCGGCACACATACGTCGACTGATACTTTCACTGACTTTCATGTCAGTACTGGTCACAGTCAACGCACGTGCCGATATTTATGGTTTTATCGACGAGCAAGGCGTCGGGCATTTTGCTACAGAAAAGATCACTGACCGTTACCAGTTATACATGCGAGGAAATGCGACCTTTGACTCCTCGAATTTCTTCTCCCATAAAGACCAACGAGTAGTCGGCCTGGATTCAAACTTCACAAAGACGCCGCTATATCGCTATCTATCGCAACATGCCGGTACTAAAAAATTTGAAGCGATTGTTAATCAGGCCGCAAAAGAATTTTCCCTTGAACCGGCATTGTTGAAAGCTGTCATGGCAGCGGAATCGGGGTTTAATCCAGCTGCCGTATCGCCAAAAGGCGCGGTCGGACTGATGCAAATTATGCCCGACACCGCCGAACGTTACGGCGTCATTAGTGACAAGAAAAAAACGGTACAGGAAAAGTTAAGCGATCCACGCACTAACATACGTCTCGGTGCGCGCTATTTACGTGATTTGATATTACTGTTTCCGTATAAACAGGAGCTGGTAATCGCCTCATACAATGCAGGAGAAGGTGCAGTAAGGAAATACAAAAATCAGATTCCGCCCTTCCCTGAAACGCGTAATTATGTACAAATCGTGGCGCAGTTCTACCAACTATATAGACCGGCTCAAAGTCAGCATGCCATTGTGCAAGACGACAGTAATCATTTTGCAGACTCCAGCTTGAGCGATGCTGAACACAGCAACCGGCCTCGCATCCACCTGGTCATTCCCGGACGTAGAAATATGCCTGACGGTCTGCAACCCATCATCGAATAAACCAAACGAATAAATCTCTAAAACTTCATGACTGAACAAAACGATCTGTTTGACCTGCCGCCGCCTGACGGCGAACCTAATGAATCACTAACCCTCGCAACTTTTGCAGAACGCGCCTATTTGGATTACGCCATTTCGGTCGTAAAAGGTCGTGCGTTGCCGGATGTTTCTGATGGTCAGAAACCAGTTCAGCGGCGCATCTTGTACGCCATGAATGAGCTTGGCCTGAACTCAAACGCAAAACCGCGCAAATCAGCCGCCGTAGTCGGCGACGTTCTGGGTAAATTGCATCCACATGGCGATCAATCGGTCTACGATGCGCTGGTGCGCATGGCCCAGGATTTTTCCCTGCGCTATCCGCTGATCGATGGTCAAGGCAACTTCGGCTCACGCGATGGCGATGGCGCAGCGGCGATGCGTTATACCGAAGCGCGCTTAACGCCAATTGCCAAATTGCTACTTGATGAAATTGACATGGGAACGGTTGATTTTCAACCCAACTATGACGGCTCGACCGAAGAGCCAAAACTGCTACCGGGACGATTGCCATTCGTGTTGCTCAATGGTGCGTCAGGTATCGCCGTCGGCCTGGCGACCGAAATCCCATCACATAATCTGACCGAAGTTGCCAAAGCGGCTGTCGCCCTGATTCGAAATCCGAACATGACGCATGCGGAATTAATGGAAATGATTCCGGGACCGGACTTTCCGGGCGGTGGACAAATTATCAGTTCCGCAGCCGCTATTTCGGATATGTATGAAGTCGGCCGCGGTAGCCTTAAGGTGCGTGCGTGCTGGAAAATTGAAGAGTTGGCACGCGGCCAATGGCAAGCTGTGGTCACCGAACTGCCACCGAATACTTCCTCACAAAAAGTATTGGAAGAGATTGAGGAGATTACCAATCCCAAGATTAAGCTTGGTAAAAAATCGTTAAGCCCGGACCAGATGGCGCTCAAACAAACCATTTTGTCGGTACTCGACGCGGTGCGTGACGAGTCCGGACGCGATGCGCCGGTACGCCTGGTATTCGAGCCAAAATCGAAAAATATCGATCAAACTGAATTCACCAACATGCTACTGGCGCATACGTCGCTGGAAAGCAGTGCGTCGATCAATCTGGTGATGATCGGCGGCGATGGACGGCCGCGACAAAAGGGTCTGGGTATGATCCTGCGCGAATGGATTCAATTCCGTTTCGCCACCATCACCCGCCGTTCACAATTTAAGCTTCAAAAAGTAGAAGACCGCATCCATATTTTGGAAGGTCGCGAAGCGATCTTGCTCAATATTGACAAAGTTATCAAGATCATCCGTGAGTCAGACGAGCCAAAACCGGCGTTGATGGATGCGTTTAAGTTATCGGATCGTCAGGCTGAAGACATTCTTGAAATACGTCTGCGTCAGTTAGCCCGACTGGAAACCATTAAAATCCAGCAAGAACTGGCGACACTGCGCGATGAAAAGAAAGGTCTTCAGGATCTGCTTGAAAATCCTTCGTCATTAAAACGTTTGGTCATCAAAGAAATCGAGGCAGATCAAAAGCAATTTGGCGATGCCCGCCGCACCTTGATTCAGGCAGCAGAAAAGGCCGTAGTAGAAACAAAAGTGATCGATGAGCCCGTCACCGTCATCGTCTCGCAAAAAGGCTGGATACGCGCCCGCAGCGGTCATAGTCAAGATGCTGCCCAGTTCACATTTAAAGCTGGCGACGCTATGTACGGCGCATTTGAATGCCGCACGGTCGACAATCTGCTGGTATTCGGCTCGAATGGCCGAATTTACTCGGTATCGGTGGCTTCACTCCCCAATGCGCGGGGAGACGGCATTCCTATCACCACGTTAATCGACCTGGCCAACGGCAGTAGCATATTGCATTACTTCGCTGCTTCGGCAGAAGTGACGCTATTGCTGGCGTCGTCAGGCGGCTACGGTTTCACCGCCAAAGTCGGAGACATGCTTAGCCGGGTTAAAGCAGGTAAGGCCTACATCACGCTGGATGAAGGCGATCAATCGTTACCGCCTCGCCCTATCGGTTCCAGTGCCAGCGCAATTGCGTGTTTGTCAGAAAAAGGGCGGTTACTCGTCTTTGGCCTGGAAGAATGCAAAATGCTCACAAATGGTGGCCGTGGCGTGATCCTGATGGAATTGGAGAATGCAGAAAAGCTATTGGCCGCTCAGCCTATCAGTCAACGGGGTGTGATGGTGTCCGGTATGGGTCGCGGAGGCAAGGCGCAAGATGTCTCTCTTTCAGCGAACGGCTTGATCCCGCATATTGGCAAACGGGCGCGTAAGGGTAAGTTGCTAGAGTCGAAACTTAAGCCGATGACATTAACGCCATTGGTGTAATTCACTCGTCGCTATATGCGTCACAGCAACGATATATCGAACATTTTTTAAAGGAAAACGGTTTGCCGCATAACATTTATTTAGCCATAACCGTCTCATGCATGTTGACGCTTTCAGGTTGTGCAACCTGGAAGCATCCATATAAAGGTGAAAGCGATTTCTACCGCGATAAATTATCGTGTGAGAAACAAGCTGCGCAAATTTATCCGACGATAATCGTGAATCAACTTAATCCTGGCTATCAGAGTCCTACGACTACCAACTGTCGGAGAATTAATAGCGATGATAAAAATAGTCAGGTTATTTGCAATACAACTCCGGGGCTGTACATGCCGCCATCGTATTCGCAGAATGATGTGAATGCATCGCGCAGAGATGCTGCTGTGGAGTCATGCTTGAGAGCTGGTGATTGGCGATTGGAATATTAATGAGTAACGTAGCGATAATGTAGACGTTAAAACGGAGGGCAATGCCCTCCGTTTTAACGTCCTTCAATTTACTCCATATCTCCACTAACTTTACATTCAGGTGGGACTGAAGAGCTTACAGCTTAGCAGCAATCAATTTACCTAATTTTTCAATACCTTCACGTATCTTGGCCGGTGGTACCGTCACAAAGCTTAACCGCAGTGTATTAGACTCTGGCGTGTTGGCAAAAAATGGTGCACCCGGGACAAATGCGACGTGCTCTTTAATCGCCTCATCCAATAATTTCATTGTGTCGATATGTTTTGGCAATGTTACCCAAATAAACATGCCGCCTTCTGGTTTGGTCCAGGTCGCACTGCTTGGAAAATAGGTTTCCAAAGCTGCTAGCATAGCATCGCACTGATCTGAATATAACTGCCGAATGGTCGGAATATGTGTACCCAAAAAGCCATCTTTAATCGCTTCGTACACCACCATTTGGGTCAATTGCGCAGTATGTAAATCGGTGGCCTGTTTAGCTTGCTCCATTTTATCAACCAATTCACGCGGCGCTACTACGTAGCCGAGACGAATACCTGGCGTCAATACTTTGGAGAACGAACCCATATAGATGACGCCATCGGGATTCATATTCAGCATCTTCGGCAATGGCTCGCGGCGATAGCTGAGCGCACCATACGGATCATCTTCAATCAGCGGCAAATTAAGGCGGGAACAAATCTCCACCAATGCCTGACGCCGTTCAAGCGACATCGTGCGACCTGTCGGATTTTGAAAGTTAGGCAGTGAATAAAGTAGTCGCGCATCCTTACCAAGTGTCGTAACCAGCTCTGGTATCAAGCCACCCTCATCGGTTGGAACCGAAACAAAGTCAGGGCCATACAAAGAGAAAGCTTGTAACGCGCCCAAGTAGCTCGGGGTCTCAACCAACACTTTGCTGCCTTCGTCGATCAAGACTTTGCCGAGCAAATCCAATCCTTGTTGCGAGCCAGAAACCATTAAGACCTGATCCATCGAAATCGTTGAACCATTAATCGACAATGAATTGGCCACCCATTCGCGTAGAGGACCATAACCGTCGGTCGGACCGTATTGCAATGCCACTTTGCCCTGCTGCGTCAGCACCTTATCGAACGCGACCTTCATTTGCTCGACCGGGAAAGTCAAAGGCGAAGGCAAACCACCGGCGAAAGAGATCACTTCCGGACGCATGGTTATTTTCAGAATTTCGCGAATAGCGGAACCCTGCAGTTTTTGTGCGCGTTCCGAAAAATGCCATTTCAGTGCGTTTGGATTCTCAATTTTCATTACTATTCTCTTTTATCGGTGTTGACGATTGCGGCATGGACTACAAGTGGTCACCGCAATATGCATAAAACGGTCAGAAACTTAATCAATTTCTGCAATGAGTTCGATTTCAACGCAAGCGCCCAATGGTATCTGAGCCACTCCAAATGCGGAACGTGCGTGCTTGCCTTGCTCGCCAAATACTTCGACCAACAATTCTGAGGCACCGTTTGTAACCAAATGCTGTTCGGTAAAATCACTGGTGGAATTAACCAGGCTCATCAATTTGACGATACGTTTTACTCGCGTCAGGTCACCGCCGCAGGCTGTTTCAAGTGTCGAGATTAATTCGATCGCAATACCGCGTGCCGCTTCTTTGCCTTCTTCAGTGCTCGTATTCTTACCTAGCTGACCGACCCATACTTTTCCCTCTTTTTTCGCCAGATGGCCCGATAAGAAAACATTCTTTCCACTTTGAGCGTACATAACATAGGCCGCGGCTGGTGCGGCGATCGCAGGCAGTGTGATATTAAGGGCTTTCAGCTTTTCATATACAGACATCTAACACTCCAATTCTGGATGGGTAAAAAAATCGACTGCGCCCGTTCTTTGGACGACGAATACATGATTATCTCAAATCTACCTGCGCTTTGCGTAAAAAGTAGATCTTTAGCATCACTTATACTGAAACTGCTCAATAAACATTATCAAAACTTAACAGGTTGCCGCCGAACGGCCATCTGCCGTCCAGCCGCCAGGGTCCTATCATAACTAAATACCAAACAATTTATGCGTTGATGGCTGCCAAAAGCGATCCAGCGATCATTGTACGGATTAGCGTTAAAGCCAAATTGAAATTGCCGAGTAGATTGTCAACAGCACCATGACTGTACAAAAAACACGTTGCCACAATACTTCCGCCAGATAGCGTCGCAAGACCGAGCCAGCGCCAGCCCATACACTAACGCAGGGCAGATTAATGGCGGCAAATACAAGACAATACAGGCATAGCGCCAGCCAGAACGGTTCAACCAAAGGCAAAAAGGCCGAAGCACTGGTGATCCCCATAATCCAGGCTTTTGGATTGGCAAACTGAAACAAGGCAGCACTGACGAAAGACATTGGCTGGGCGTTACTGTCCTTGTCGGCTTTAAAAGACATTTTGCGCAGTTTCCACGCCAGATACAGTAAATAGCCAGAACCCAATGTTTTCAGTATCAAATGCATTGATGGAAGTGCTAATAACAGGCTTCCAATTCCCATTCCACATATCAGTAGCAATACACAAAAACCGACAGTTACTCCCAGCAAGTGGGGAATCGAACGTGAAAAGCCAAACATGATGCCTGAAGATGTCAGCATAATGTTATTCGGACCCGGCGTAATCGATGACACAAACGCGAATACAGCCAGCGGAAACAATGATTCCATGATCATGTGGCACCGCCAACCGCTGGACGGAAAGGCTGGCGTAAGGCGTGCCCAAACCGGCGCAGTAAGGCAGTCAGTACACCACGATGATTGACGCAAGCGATCTCCACCTGACAGAGTCCGGAGTCTGCTTCTAGAACAATCAATTGATCAGGATGAACCGCCAGACGTTGCCCTGCGCTTAGCCAATAGTCATCAATATCACCCTCGCGGGTAATCCACACACGCCCGGCGACCACCCGAATAGAACATGGGCGAAGCGCGATACCGGCCAATACATCACCGACATCCATCGTATGGGAATCTTTCATGAACAATTTTTTCATCACATTCAACCTGAAAATAGTATGGGCTTTGACGAGGGAAGGCAGTTACCTTCTGTTTTGCCTCTTTTCTGCATTCGAGATTGTCAATGCCAATCCGATAGGTGTATCCTAACCGACAGGAGCGATACAGTACCAGTACACTTTATAAAATAATTCCTAACATTGCACCGGCAATATGACCAATACACTTAGCAACCGCAAACTTACCCCTCCGCGCTTGGTTAGCACCCAGCAACTTCTTTCGCGCGATGCGGACACGTCGCTTGTCGAGCAAATCGTCCGTGTGATCGAAACACGGATAAGTGACAAACTGCTTCGTACCGGTGCGCGCATGCCTTCTATCCGGCAGTATGCGGATCTAAATAGCGTGTCTCGCTTCACAGTTGTGGAGGCTTACGACAGACTGGTAGCAAAGGGATTTCTCGAGTCGCGGCGCGGTTCCGGCTTTTATGTCCGGGAACGTTCACCGTTGATTAACGCCCATCAGATACCCCAATCAAACCAAGAACAAACGCCCTCAATTGACATAGTCTGGCTCGTAAGAAACATGTTTCGGCAGATGCCGACACAAAAAAAGCCAGGAATGGGTATGTGTCCAGCCGAATGGCTTGATGGTGAACTCATTGCCAATGCCTTGCGTGCGATTAGTCGCCAAAGCGTTAGCCAATTGTTAGGTTATGGTGATCCACAAGGTTTTTTCCCATTGCGGCAACAGCTGCAACTTAAACTGGCAGAGCTTGAAATTGCGGTCACGCCCGAGCAAATCGTCACGACTACCGGTGTCACGCTGGCGCTCGATCTGGTGGCGCGCCACTTTACCAAGCCTGGAGACGTGATTTTTGTTGACGATCCGTCGTGGTTTCTAATGTTTGGTTCGTTTGCCGCCTTGGGCACCAAAGTCATTGGTATTCCTCGTTTGGCAGATGGTCCGGACATCGTCAAACTGGCTGAGTTGGCTGCAATACATAAACCCAAATTATATGTACTGGTTTCAGTGCTGCACAACCCAACATCGACCTCGATGTCAGCGGCCAAGGCATTTCAGACATTAAAAATTGCCGAAGAACATAACTTTACGATAGTCGAAGACGATATTTATTGCGACATCCATCCTGGTTCTGCAGTTCAGCCGGCGACCAGACTGGCGACACTCGATCAGCTGAGTCGGGTCATTTATCTGGGTGGATTCTCCAAAACATTATCAGCTAATCTACGCGTAGGTTTTATTGCCACTTCGCATGAGTTAGCGCAGCATTTAACTGATCGCAAGATGCTAACAACGCTCACCACGGCTGAGATAGGGGAACGCGTTGTTTATAAAATATTATCCGAAGG